>JAAFHC010000063.1 GCA_010906935.1 Gelidibacter sp. | reverse complement strand
TAACCGGATTGCAAGTTTATTGCAATAATAAATTCGATTTTTCAGCCGATGAAACCCTAAAAATTGTCCAAAAATTATACGAACAAAAAGTAGTGACGTATCCAAGAGTGGATACCACATTTTTACCCGATGACGTGTATCCGAAAGTGCCGGAAATTTTAAAAAATTTAACCGCTTACCAAACGTTAACTTCCCCTTTATTGGGAAAGAAAATAAAAAAATCGCCTTTGGTTTTTAACACCAAAAAAGTAACCGATCACCACGCCATTATTCCCACAGGCGTTCAAATTAATTTGCCTTACAGCCAGCAACAGGTTTACGACATCATTACAAGGCGATTTATTGCTGTTTTTTACGATGATTGTACCGTTTCAAATACGGTTGTTATTGGCGTTGCTGCCGAAGTTACTTTTAAAACCACCGGAAAAGAAATATTGGAAAAAGGATGGCGCATTGTTTTTTCTGCTTCGGCTCCGCTCAGCACAGGCTCCTCAACTGCTGAAAAATTGGAAACTGGAATTCTTCCCAATTTTGTAAAAGGGGAAAAAGGCCCCCACGAACCTTCGTTTTTAGAGAAAGCCACCAAACCACCCAACTTATTTTCTGAAGCCACTTTGCTGCGGGCTATGGAAACTGCAGGAAAACAAATTGACGACGATGAATTGCGCGAATTGATGAAAGAAAATGGTATTGGCCGACCTTCAACAAGAGCAAATATTATTGAAACACTTTTTAAACGAAAATATATTGTACGGAATAAAAAACAAATTTTACCCACGCAAACCGGCATACAATTAATCCATGTGATTCAAAGTGAACTGTTAAAATCGGCAGAATTAACCGGTCAATGGGAAAAACAGCTCAAAGAAATTGAAAAAGGAACCTACAACGCAGGGACTTTCATTAAAAATATGAAAAATATGGTTGACCATTTGGTGTATGAAGTTCGTTCCGAAAAAGTACAGGCGAACATTTCCTACGCTGAACCAGCCAAAACAATTGCTATAAAAACCATTGTTGAAACCAAAGGAATTACCTCAGAAAAATGTCCGAAATGCAAAAAAGGAAGTCTGTTAAAAGGAAAAACGGCTTATGGCTGCAGTGAATTTAAAAGCGGCTGTGATTTTAGATTGCCTTTTAGTTTTCTTGACAAAAAAATATCGGAAAATCAATATATCCGCCTGTTGCAAAAAAAATGCACCGTTAATTTAAAAGGTTTTAAAACCAAAAATGGCGAAACAGAAGGTTTAATTCGCTTTGATGAACAATTTAATTTGGTGCTGGAAGAAAAGAATACTTCGACTATACTTCGACTCCGATCAGCAACCACGCTCAGTAACCTAAATGTTCCTGATAAAATTACTTGTCCCAAATGTAAAAAAGGAACCATTTTAAAAGGAAAAACAGCGTATGGCTGCAGCAACTACAAAAACGGCTGCGACTTTATTTTCAGTTTTGACGACATCAGAAAAAAAGCTGCCGGGCAACCGCTTTCCGCAGTATTGGTTTATGCTATTTTAAATGGAAAATAAATTTTACGCCTCGTAAAATTCTTTTTTTTTCTGTGACAAATACAAAACCGAAAACCATTTTTTCTTCATTATTAAAATAAAAGTGTAACTTTATGGGATTAAAAAAATGTTATGCTTGTAACTTCTATGAAAAATCCTATTGATGATTAGAAATTTAAATTTTTATAAAAATAAAAATTATAGCTATAAGCCATTTTATGGCGCAAAGCCACCCATTTTTGGGTGGATTGGGGAAAGTTTAGGGCGTGTATAAATGAGTTAGCAGCAATTACAGACAACACTCATTTCCATTATGACAATCTGACAATCATTAGTGAAAGGCACGACTTCTGAATATAAACCATAAAAAAATAAAAAAATGAATAAACTTAAATCTCTTATTGAAGAACAGACATCTCCTCTGTTTAGAATTATGTCTGCATACAATTTTGCAGACTTGAACACTCACTATTTCCAGAATAACATCAGTTGTTTTCATATTGGTAAAGGTTATTTTCTTAGTGTTTTCCATAACCTAAGGACAAAAAATATTCCAAGACAAATTAGTGAAGTAGATTTTTTAGGCTTTTTTAAAAAGGTAAGTGACCCATTGTCAATAGCACTATTACAAAAACACTACATATTAAATCATACTGACTTGAATAGGAATTTATCAGATGTGCCAATTAACCCTGTAGAACAAGGTGTCTTAATAAATCAACTTCTTGCAATTTTTCAAAATGTACAACATAACACAAGTACGGAAGAAGATTACTCTAATAACAAAGCTTGCCCCGTTTTAGTGGTTCAGTTTAAAAACAATGAATTCTATAATGACTCTAAACTTACTCAAAAATTTAAGCCACATCAGAGACTGCACGAACCTAATGCAAACCGTTATACATTCCTTTTAGAAGCAGAAATTGTTAAAACATTTTATGAAGATGATATTTGTATTTACAAACTTAAAGAAGTGGACAATGATATATGGGAAAAGATACCATCTCTAAAAATCGACTTTAACTTATATGATAATCTTTCAGAGGTTAAGTTATTTTGCCTTCAAAGTTCTCCTAGTTCTGAATTAGGCAGAATGCTTAATACTGCAACCATTGATGGTATAGCAGACCATTGGAGTAATTTTTCCGACCTAATTAACACAAACTATCTTATCGAAGGCAAAAGATATATTACTAAAAACTATTTCCGTTTTGGCTCTTCGGGTGCTCCGTATATAATATATAATAAGGAAAATGATGAACTTTATTTTAACGCTGTTCAAAGTGAAGCGGCCCCTATTCAAATGACTATATTGAATAATAGGGACGGAAATTTACAATATACGCACGCAATTGCGACACCTTTGAACAACGTTGAAGAATACTTAATGACTATAATGTAACAGCTGCTAACAGCACCTCCCAAAAGTGGCGGTTCAGTTCTTCGTAGGACAGTTTTGCGTATATTTGAAGTGCAGTTCTCCGAATGAAGTTTGGTGGTAAAATCGCCACCTTCGGGTAGCTGCAAAACGTTGTGCGTCATTTTGGCGGAACGAACCAAATCAAAGAAATATAATAATTAAAATTATAAAAAATAGAATATGTTTGACTTATATTTAGATCAGCAATTAAAAATGGACAGGTGCTCACATTGTAGTGTTTCAAAACCGAATATTGTGTTGAAAACAAATTTTGAAACTGAATCTTATGACAAAGAACATAAACGAATTTGGGGAATATATGTTTGCAATAATTGTGGAGGAGTAATTACTGCTGGAGGTTATAATTGGACACACGAAGTAGACGAGTTATATCCTTCAAATAGAATTGTAGACAGTTCAATTCCAACGAAAGCAAGAGCGTTTTTACACCAAGCAAACGAGACTATTCATTCACCATCAGGCTCCATTATGCTTTCAGCTAGTGCAATTGACGCAATGTTAAAAGTCAAAGGATATAAAGACGGAAGTTTATACAAAAGAATTGAAAAAGCAGTAGAAGATCATTTGATAACCGCTGAAATGGCGAAGTGGGCTCATCAAGTAAGACTTGGAGCAAACGATGAAAGACACGCAGACGAAGATGCTGAATTACCTACTTCTAAAGATGCTGAAAAATTAATAGACTTCACAACTGCATTAGCTCAATTTTTATTTGTGTTACCAGCAAGAATTGAACAAGGAATTAAAGAAAGTGAAGAAACTAATTAAAAAACGAACGCACAACAAGCGTTTGCCAAA
This sequence comes from Gelidibacter sp., assembly GCA_010906935.1. GTDB lineage: Bacteria > Bacteroidota > Bacteroidia > Flavobacteriales > Flavobacteriaceae > Lutibacter. The sequence goes on along the minus strand of JAAFHC010000063.1, from coordinate 21,454 downwards.
ACGTTACAAGCAAGCGTAGCGGAAGACACAATAACCATCGGCAGACCGACAAAATATAGACAAAAAGAATGGCATTAAGCTGGAACGAAATAAAAGACAGAGCATTAAATTTCTCAAAAGAATGGGCGGATACTTCAAACGAAGAAGCAGATGCAAAACCGTTTTTAGTGGAGTTTTTTAATGTGTTCGGCATTACAAGCAAACGAGTTTCGACCTTTGAACACAGAGTAAAAAAACTGGACGACAAAGACGGCTACATTGACCTGCTTTGGAAAGGAACTATTTTAATTGAAATGAAAAGTCGGGGCAAAAACCTTGACAGAGCATACGGACAAGCTATTGAATACACTCACGGACTTAAAGAACACGAACTACCGAAATACATTCTCATTTCGGACTTTGAAAATTTTAGACTTTACGACCTTGAAGAAAACAAGACCGTTGAGTTTAAACTCAAAGAACTTGTAAATAATGTTCAGCATTTCGGTTACATTTTAGGTTATCAAAAAAAGGTTTACGCAGCGCAAGACCCGGCAAACATCAAAGCAGCCGAGTTAATGGGAAAACTTCACGACAGACTTGAAGAAATTGGATATACTGGGCATCCATTGGAAGTTTACTTGGTTCGTATTTTATTTTTATTGTTTTCCGAAGACACAACAATTTTCAACAAGCAACAATTTCAAGAATATTTAGAACAAAGAACAAACGAAGATGGAAGCGACCTTGCATCAAAACTGCAAGAACTTTTTCAGGTGCTTAACACTTCAAAAGAAAACCGTTTCAAAAATCTTGACGAACAACTTGCCGACTTTCCTTATGTTAACGGAAAACTTTTTGAAGAAAACTTGCCAACGGCAAGTTTCGACACAAAAATGCGACAAGCTTTGCTCAACTGCTGTTACATTGATTGGAGCAAAATATCGCCTGCCATTTTCGGCTCGATGTTTCAAAGTGTAATGAACCCAAAGGAACGCAGAAACTTGGGAGCACATTACACCAGCGAAACCAATATTTTAAAACTGATCAAACCGCTTTTCTTAGACGACCTTTGGGCAGCATTTGAAAACATCAAAGATGCTTCAACAAGCTCAGCACAGGCGAGAAAATTGCAAGAATTTCATAAAAAACTAAGCATACTTAAATTTTTAGACCCTGCTTGCGGTTGCGGAAACTTTTTGGTTATCACTTACCGTGAGTTGCGACTGTTAGAATTTGAAGTTTTAAAAGCACTCAACAAATCGGGACAAACATTTTTAGACGTTAGCCAAATTTTGTGGATTGATGTTGACCAATTCAGTGGCATCGAATACGAAGAATTTCCTGCCCGAATTGCCGAAGTTGCCATGTGGCTCATAGACCACCAAATGAATATGTTGGTGAGTAGCGAATTTGGACAATATTTTGTGCGTTTGCCTTTGAAAAAATCCGCAAAAATTGTTCACGGTGATGCCTTGAAAACAGATTGGCAGAGTTTGTTAAATCCTTTAAATACAATTAATGTTATTGCAAAACACGCTAATATTTATTTGATAGAAGAATCCTTAGAAGAGTATAAAACAGTCAATGTTCAAACAGAAACAGTTGAAATACACAAAGGAAAAAAGCCTAAAAATAGTAGCGAAATAAGATTTGATTACATACTTGGCAATCCTCCATTTATTGGTTCTAAAATAATGACCCAAAACCAAAGAGATTCTGTTGTAAAAGAGTTTGACAATATTAAAGATGCAGGAGTTTTAGATTATGTAACGGCTTGGTATGTTAAAGCCGCTAAGTACATTCAAGATACAAAAACTAAAGTTGCTTTTGTTTCTACAAACTCAATTGTCCAAGGTGAACAGACAAGCATTCTTTGGGGACAAATACTCAATAAATACAAAATCAAAATCCACTTTGCACACCGTACTTTTAAATGGAGTAACGAAGCAAAAGGAAATGCAGCAGTTTATTGTGTTATAGTAGGTTTTGCAAATTTTGACACGAATAATAAAAGTATTTTTGAATATGAGGACATAAAAGGTGAACCTCACGAAATTAAAGTCAAGAATATAAATCCATATTTAGTTGATGCTAAAGATATTTTCATAAATAAAAGAAGAACTCCAATATGTAATGTTCCTGAAATTAATTTTGGTAATATGCCGAATGATGGCGGGAATTTTTTTATTGAAGAAAATGAATTTGAAAATTACAAAATATCTGAAAAGCTTTCTGAAAAATATATTAGACCATTTTTAGGGGCACAGGAATTTTTAAACGGAAAGAAAAAATATTGTTTGTGGTTTTACAAAAACTTTGATCCTAAAGATTTAAAAGAAATGCCAAATTCTTACGCAAGAATAAAAGCAATTGAAAAAATGAGGACAGAAAGTAACCGAGAAGCCACAAAAAAATTGGCAATGTTTCCAACTCTATTTGGAGAAATACGACAACCAGAGAGCAATTTTATTTTAATCCCAAGAGTATCTTCAGAAAACAGAAAATACATTCCTATGGCAATATTTAGTTCTGAAAATATTGTTGGAGATACTTGTTTATCAATTCAAAATACAACTACGTATCATTTTGGGGTTTTACAATCTCAAATGCATTTGAGTTGGATAAAGACAACTTGCGGAAGATTAAAAAGTGATTACAGATATTCAAATGAAATTGTTTATAATAATTTTCCTTGGCCCGAAAATCCTAACGACAAGCAAGTAAAAGCAATTGAAACAGCAGCACAAAATGTTTTAGATGCAAGACTGCAATTTCCTAACAGTTCGCTTGCCGATTTATACGACCCGCTGATAATGCCACCTTTGTTGACAAAAGCACATAACGAATTAGACAAAGCCTGACTTAGCATACAGACCACAAGCATTTACAAGTGAAGCCAACAGAATGGTATTTTTATTTGAACTTTACGAAAAATATACGGCAGACCTTTTTACGAAAGAGAAAAAGAAAAAGTGAATAGTATAGACATAGAAAACAAATTAAATCAATCCTTAGATGAGATTTTATTTCAGCTTTCAAAAGGAAACACAATTGAGGGACTGAAAAATGGTCGCTTGTGGATGGGATTTGAACAAGTGAAGGAATGGAAATCAAGATTTGGTTTTCAGTTTCACATTCATTCCAAAGACCACTTGCTAAAAAACCACCAACAAGAATATAAACCGCATTTTCATTTAAAAAAACCAAGTGAAAATATTGATTGCAGGATGTTTTTTGATGGAACAATTTATGACTGTAAAAAAACAATCTAATTGATAAAAGAACAAAAGAAGCTGTCGAATATTTCCTTTCTAATCCTAACAATCAGAGCCTTTTAGTTGAATTTTGGAACCATAAAAATCCATCACAAAAAGTGTCGTAAAAATTCTTAACTTTGCCTTATGTTTTACAGACGAAAAATCATATTAGCTTTATTACAACTATTTGAAGGGGAATTAGAAAAAATTCGCTTACAAAAGTTGCTATTTCTTTTTACTCAAAGACAGCAAAAAGCAGAATATGATTTTATCCCTTATAAATTCGGTTGCTATTCATACTCTGCAAATGCTGATTTAACAACTATGGCAAGTAAAGGAATGTTGACCGAAACTGACAGCCATTTTAAAAGCAATGAGAAAACAGATTATTTAAAGGCGATAAAAGAAACTGACAAGAAACAGCTACAAGAAATTAAAATGCTTTACGGAAAAATGAATGCCAATGTCTTGATGAAGCATACCTACATTAACTTTCCGTACTGGGCAACAAAGAGCATAAAAGCCGAAAGCATTTTAACTGCGAATGAATTTGAAAAAATGAATAAGAGCAAGCCAAAAAGTAGCAAAACCATTTTGTTTACTATCGGTTATGAAGGAATTTCGTTAGAGGAGTATTTAAACCGTTTACTAAAATTCAACAAAAATTTCTTTCTAAAATATGAGTAATTTAAAATTTGACAATGAGCCTATAATTCATTCAACAGGTGCTTTTTTAAAACCTATGAAAGTTGTCGACAGTGAAGGAAGGGAACAATGGCTTTGGTATGTTTCAGAATTTACTGATGATAGCTTTTTTGAAGGTGAAATTTATAATCCAAATGAATTTGCAAATTCAAAAGAAGAGCTAATTTCTTTATCAGAAGAAGTCTAACTTTTTTAAGAAAGTAATTGAAGCAAAACTTGCTAATAAAGATGTTACAATTGATTGGTATAAAGAAACATTTTTAAATCCTAAATTAAGCTCTGAAGAAATTGCTATTAATTCTGGTTTAAATAAAAAAACCATAACAAATATGTATAATTCGGCATCAAAAGAAATTGTTATTGATGCTTCAAATGAACATTACGATGTTTTATATCAATCAATAAGTAGCTTGATAGAAAACCAACCAGATATTGACTTAACATTAACTATAAAATTTAGAGGCGTTAGTGTTGAACTAAACATTAATGAAAGTCTGATTGTTATTAATACACTTGCTGTTAAACGTTCTGCATTAAGAGGTGGACTTTGGAGTACGGCAGGAAAAAGGGTTGAAAAATACTTGATGGCTACACTTTGCAAATTATTTAGTGTTCCTTTTGAACATTTTGACCAAAACAAAATACCATCAAGTATGAGAGAAGTTGATTTCTATTTAATCAATAACGAAAAATACCATCGTTGTGAAGTCAAAATGATGGGGAGAGGAAATCCAGAAAGTGCTGATGCGATTTTTGCAAGAGAAAGTAATGTATTTGTTGCTGATAAACTTTCAGATTTAAATAAGAAACAAGCTGATCAGCTAAATGTAAAATGGGTTGAATTAAGAAATGAAATCGGATTTAAACGTTTTGGAACAATCTTAAATGAACTTGGAATTCCCAATAAAGATTTTATAGGTGATTTAGACAATTATTTAGATGAAGTTTTAAATGAACTTATCGACAAATAAAAACTACCACCAACAGCTAAGGCTTCGTTGGGCTTGCAAAGCCAACAATGCCACCAGCACTCGTAAAAGCACATAACGAGTTAGACAAAGTCGTTGACTTAGCATACAGACCACAAGCATTTACAAGTGAAGCCAACAGAATGGTATTTTTATTTGAACTTTACGAAAAATATACGGCAGACCTTTTTTCGAAAGAAAAAGTGAAGAAAACTAAAAAGACAACACCTTGACAAGGACGGAAAAAAATACAAAGTCAAGAACGCCAGTACCTAACAGTGGTTTTAAGTAATTACGGTTTTTGTAGAATTACAGTTAATTTTTATATCTTCGTTTCGGCAGTAAAAAAGCTGCCGGGCAACCGCTTTCCGCAGTATTGGTTTATGCTATTTTAAATGGGAAATAATAACGAAAATATACCGCATCGGCATTTTATAATTTACAAACCTTATGGTTATTTAAGTCAGTTTGCAAACAATGACATCAGCAAACACAAGAAAAAATTGTTGGGAGAATTTTACCATTTTCCCGAAAAAATAATGGCCATAGGAAGGTTGGATGAAAAATCAGAAGGTTTATTATTGCTTACCACCGATGGAAATATGAGTGAATTGGTTAGAAGCAGCAATGTAGAAAAAGAATATTTTGCTGAAGTTGACGGTGATATTTCTCCTGAAGCCATTGAAGCCCTAAAAAATGGCGTGGAAATTGGTTTTGGCGGGATAAAATACACCACCAAACCTTGCAAGGTTTATAAATTAAACGAAATTCCCAATCTGCCCGAAAGAGGAAAAAAATTAAGGGATAATCGGCACGGTCCAACAAATTGGGTTTCCATCATTTTAACAGAAGGTAAATTCAGGCAAGTTAGAAAAATGACTGCCGCTGTGGGTTTTCCAACCCTAAGATTGGTAAGAGTTCGCGTTGGAACCATTCATATAAACGATATGAAAGCTGGTGATGTGAAAGAATTTTTAGATTTTGAATTTTAGATTTTGGATGATTGGCATATCGGCTAATTGGCTAATTCTCTTTTCTACATTCAAACTTTTGACTTTTTTGGTCTATTTTCTCTTCTCTATTTTCTATTTTCTTTTCAATTTTACAACTTTAAAAAAAATCATTACCTTGTTATTCTTAAATGAAAACTAACTATCAAGATGATTACACTACAAATAAACGGAGAAAAACACAATATTGATGTTGCTCCAGAAATGCCTTTGCTTTGGGCAATTAGAGATATTGTTGGACTTACGGGCACAAAATATGGCTGCGGAATTGGCGTTTGCGGTTCATGTAAAGTATTGATGGACAATTCCCCAGTGCAGTCGTGTATGATTCCTGTTTCGGCTGCTGAAGGTAAAAATGTCATAACTATTGAAGGCGTTTCAGAAAATTTACAGCTGTTGCAAGCATCATGGACGGCCTTAAATGTGCCACAATGCGGATTTTGTCAACCAGGTCAATTGATTGCGGCAACCGCATTGCTCGATAAAAACAGTGACCCAACAGATGAAGATATTAATGAGGCTATGATTGGCAATATTTGCCGATGCGGCACTTACCAACGCATCAAAAATGCCATTCACCGAACTGTTGAACTTAAAAAACAAGGCTAGTTATGAATCCAATAAGAAATATAAGTCGTAGAACTTTTGTAAAAAGTGTTGGTTTGGCATCTGGCGGATTGATTTTAGCCTGCAATACTTCTGTTTTTTCAGATAAAGAAAAAGATGAAAATAAAGATTTAGCCAACTTCAACCCAAATTTATTTGTTCAATTAAATTCCGACGGAAGCTTAATTTTAATCGCTTCCCGTTCAGAAATGGGAAATGGCGTAAGAACTTCTTTAACCTCAGTTATTGCTGATGAAATGGATGCTGACTGGACTAAAGTTATCGTTCAACAAGCCGTTGGTGACGCAAAATATGGAGACCAAAATACCGATGGATCTAGAAGTGTCCGATATTTATATGAACCGATGCGGAAAATGGGCGCCATGGCACGAGCGATGTTAATTTCTGCAGCAGCGCAAACTTGGAAAGTTCCTATTACTGAATGTACCGCCGAAAACCATTTTGTATTACATTCAAGCGGTAAAAAAATAGCCTATGGCGATTTGGTTGAAAACGCAAAAAATTTGGAAGTTCCAACTGAAATAACTTATAAAAATCCGAAAGATTTCAAATATATCGGCAAAAAATTAAGAGGCGTTGATACGGAAGAATATGCAAATGGAAGCGCCATTTTTGGATTGGACAAGCGTTTGCCAAATATGAAGTTTGCGGCAATGCAACGCTGCCCGGTAACCTTTGGAACCGTAAAATCTTTTGATAAAACCGAAGCTTTAAAAATCCCTGGAGTTATTGATATTATTGAAATTCCCCGAATAGAAAAACCTTTTGGAACATTGGGCGGCATCGCAGTTATTGCCTCAAATACCTGGGCGGCTTTTAAAGGAAAAGAGGCCTTAAAAATTACATGGAATTTTGGTGATAATGCGACATACGATTCAGAAAAATATATGAAACTCATTACTGAAAATGTTCACAAACAAGGAAAAGTCGGCAAAGATGTGGGCAATGTAAATAAGGCTTTTAAAAATGCCTATAAAATCATTGAAAGCACTTATCAATTGCCTCATTTGGCTCATGCACCCATGGAAGTTCCAAATGCTGTGGCTTGGGTTCAAGGTGATTCTTGTGAAGTTTGGGCACCAACCCAAGATCCGCAATCTGCAAGGAAAGAAGTCAGTGATTATTTAGAAACTCCCGAAGATAAAGTGACCATCAATGTGACATTTTTAGGCGGCGGATTCGGACGGAAATCGAAACCCGATTATGTGGTTGAAGCCGTCGCGATTTCAAAAGCAATCAATGCACCGGTTCAAATGGTTTGGACAAGGGAAGACGATATTAAACACGGTTATTATCATACCGTAAGTTCACAATATTTAAAAGCATCACTTGATAATCAAGGCAATGTTACCGGCTGGCTGAATCGTTTTGCGCTTCCTTCAATTACTTCCACATTTTCTCCCGGAGTGGATTATCCGGCCGGATTTGAAATTTCAAGCGCGGCCAATGTGCCGTTTGACATCAAAAATATGAAAGTTGAAGTTGGACAATCGCCTGCGCATGTGAGAATTGGCTGGTTGCGTTCAGTTATTAATATTCCACACGGATTTTCACAAAATGTTTTTGCCGATGAATTGGCGATTGCGGCGGGAAAAGATCCGCTGGAATTTAGATTGAATTTAATTGGCAATGACCGCATTGAAGAAACCGAAGATCCTATAAAATATGATACTGCGCGATTGAAAAACGTACTAAAATTAGCTGCCAAAAATGCAAATTGGGGAAAACCGCTTCCTGAAGGCCATGCGTACGGCTTGTCGGTTCATTACAGTTTTTATTCCTACGTGGCTTCAGTGGTTGAAATTTCCATGGCTTTAAATAAAGTGAAAGTTCACAATGTTTATACGGTGATTGATTGCGGAACTGTGGTAAATCGCGATACCGTTAAAGCCCAAATGGAAGGCGCTGCCATTTTTGGAATGTCATTGGCATTTTACGGAAAAATTACGGCTAAAAATGGCGCTATTGAACAAAGTAATTTTGACGATTATAAAATGATAAGAATGAATGAAATTCCGAAAGTTCATGTAGAAATTGTGGAAAGTACCGAAATTCCAACTGGCGTTGGGGAACCCGGCGTTCCTGTTATTGCTCCTGCAATTGTAAATGCCATTTTTAAATTAACCGGAAAAAGATATTACAATTTGCCGTTATCGGATTACGGGTTGGTATAGGCCCCCTAGCCCCCGAAGTGGGAATTGATGGAGAAAAATTGAAGGAATAAACGGTTGAACAAATTAGCAATTAGACACTTAAAACAATTAAACATCTCAACAAATAAAAAGTTCAAAGTTGATAGTAAAAAAGAAAAAATTTCTAATGAATCAATTGTAAAATAAAAGTATTTAAATCAAAGTTTGTGAGACTCTTTTCTCCCTTTAGGGCGGGGTGAAAAAATAGTTTTTACACAATTCAACAAATAAACGATTCAACAAATAAACAACTCAACAATTTTAATGAACAATTGGATTGAATTATTACAGGAATTTAAAATAAAAAAGCAACCTGTAGCATTGGTTACGGTAACCAAAATTTTAGGATCGGCACCTTGCAAATTGGCTTCAAAAATGATTGTCACCAAACAAAAAGAAATTTTTGGCACCATTGGAGGCGGCAAATTGGAATTTCAGGTGATTGATGAAGCCGTTTTTGCCATTCAAAAAAATAAAATAACAGCATTGTCTTATACTTTAGGTCCGGAATTTGAACAATGCTGTGGCGGTAAAGTAGAATTAATTATTGAACCTATGAATCAATCTCCCCAATTGTATCTTTTTGGCGCCGGACATATTGGTGTTGGATTGTGCAACGTTTTAAAAAATACGCCATTCAATATTACCTTGTTGGATATCCGTGAAAACTGGAAAAACACCATTGAAATAGACAAATCCATTACGTTTAGCGACATCAATTTTGATTTTTACAAACAATTTATCAACTGGGGACCAAATTGTTATGTTGCCATTATGACGCACGACCATAAATTGGATTATGAAATAACTGCGTTGGCATTGCATTGCGAAACCAAATATATTGGATTGATTGGCAGTAAAACCAAAAAAAACAAATTCAATAATATGCTGAAAAAGGAACTGAATTTTGAACCGGGAATTTCTCCCGTTCACTGTCCGATTGGATTAGATATTGGAGGATTTACGCCAAAGGAAATTGCCATCAGCATTGCTTCAGAATTGTTGAAAGAATACTATGGAAAATGAACCTATTTTTGTGTTGCTGGCTGGCGGAAAATCAGAAAGAATGGGTGTTGCAAAAGGCTTGCTTAAATATAAACACACTTTTTGGATTTTAGAGCAACTCAACAGAATTTCAAAAACCTCCATAAAAAAAGTGTATCTTGGATTGGGGTATCATTCTCAGCATTATTTTGATGCAATTCCCTGGTTAAAAGATGCATTGACAAATAATATCGATTATCAAGGATTAAAAGTAAAAACCATTGTAAATCCATCTCCTGAATTGGGTTCATTTTCTACACTTCAAACAGTATTGAAAAATATAAAATTCAATGGTGATGTGCTCTTAAATCCTGTTGACGTTCCGCTGTTAAATTCAGCAGAACTTCATAAAATCATTTCAGTAAAAAACAATATTGTAATGCCCAATTTTGAAGGTAAAAATGGCCATCCCATAAAAATGAATGTCAATTTTTGGCAAAAACTGCTTTCGTTGGATGTTTCTGAAGAGAATTCTCGTCTGGATGTACAAATCAAAAAATTAAATTCAGAAGAAATTACAATTATAAGAGTAAATGATGCTTCAACTGTAAAAAACTTAAACACCAAAACAGCTTGGATTTCTTATTTGAATAAAGAAGAAAAGTAATCTTGTTTTTGGTTTCAAAACTTTGCTTTCAAACTTTTAACTTTTCAACCTATAACTTTCAACTTAAAATTAAAAAAGCAACTTAATATTTTCGTAAGTATTTTCTAAGGCAAGTTTAACTTCATCCTCATTTTTAAAGACAACTTGTTCAATGCCTTCTTCCAATTGAGGCGTTAATTCACCAGTGTAATCGGCACTCATTAAAAACCAATAAGTCGTTTTTAAAATGGTTTTGCCCTTCTCTTTATAAATATGATAAGTGGTTTCTAAAGGTTTTACAATTTGCAGATTTGTAATTCCGCATTCTTCTTCAACTTCCCTAACTGCACATTCTGAAACAGATTCTCCTTTGTTCAATTTTCCTTTAGGTAAATCCCATTTGTTAAAACGGTAAATAAAAAGCACTTCATTATTAACATTTAAAACCTTCCCTCCTGCCGCTTTCTGACTTTTAAAATAGGTGTGAAACTTTATCCAGCAAGCTGAAAGGTTTTCACAAAACAAAGTCATGCCAGCCAATTTTTGCTGAAAAATTTGTTCAATAATTTCATCAACCTTAATAGTTTCAAAATGAACCAAGTTAAAATTTATTGCATTTTTCTTATTATCTGTCAAAATTATTGGACAGTCATTCACAAAAACTTTATACATTTGCGGTATGATTTTGAACAAAGATACTGCAAAAAAAACAGCTGCACTTTTGTTGCAGATAAAAGCAATTAAATTACAGCCAAATGACCCATTTACTTGGGCTTCAGGATGGAAATCACCGATATATTGCGACAACAGAACCACGCTTTCTTTTCCTGAAATACGGACTTACCTCAAAGAAAATATAGCGAAAATTATAGAACAGGAATACGGAAAACCAGATGTTATTGCAGGAGTTGCCACCGGTGCTATCGCCATTGGCGTATTGGTTGCGCAACAATTAAACGTTCCTTTTGTATATGTTAGGCCTGAACCTAAAAGCCATGGAAGAAAAAATCAGGTGGAAGGGTATTTGGAAAAAAATAAAAATGTGGTGGTTATTGAAGATTTAATCAGCACCGGAAAAAGTAGCTTAAATGCGGTTAAAGCGTTGCAGGAAGAAGGCGCAAATGTAAAAGGAATGGTGGCCATTTTCTCGTATGGATTCGAAATTGCCAACGAAAATTTTAAAGAAGCCAATGTTAAATTGCATACTTTAAGCAATTATGATTATTTGCTGGAGCAATCGCTCGACAATAATTACATTACAGAAAAAGAATTAGAAACACTTAAACAGTGGAGAGAAAATCCGAGCGAGTGGAAACAATAAATTATAAATTATGAACTTAGAAAGTAAAAAATCAATCATAAATAAATCTCAGAAGGAATTTTTTGAATTTTTGACCAACCTGCAAAATTTTGAAAAATTGATGCCCGAAAATATTGACAAATTTGAAGTTGACGGAGACTCTTTTCTTTTCAGCTTGAAAGGAATGCCAGAAATAAGGCTTGTTATTAAAGAAAAAAACGAGTTTGACAAAGTGGTATTGAGTGCAGCCAGCAGCAAATTAAATTTTTCTTTAGCCACTTTAATTCAACCAATTTCAGAAAACAGCTGTGAACTTCAATTGTTATTCGAAGGAGATTTTAATCCGATGATGGCCATGATGGTAAAAAGTCCACTTCAAAAATTTATTGACACCTTGGCTGAAAATTCAGCAAAATTATAATAACGCAATTTCAATTAACGACCCGCAAATTTAATTTCTTTCAAATTAAATTTGCGGGTTGTTTCATTTTCCATTTCAACAACTAATTTCCCGTCCTCAAAAACATCGATTATTTTTCCTAAAAAAACATTTCCGTTTTTATCTTCAAACATGGATGGCTTTTCAAATTTATAAAGCGATTTTAAATATAAATCTTTTAATTTTTGAAATTCCTTTCGCTCAATATAATCAACAAAATTTTGAATAGAAATTAAAATGGTTTCCAACAAAGAATCGGTATCAAAAGAATTTCCTGTAATATTTTTTAAGGAGGTAACTTTCCCGATAGTTGAAGGAAATTGCTCCTGGTTCACATTAAGGCCAATCCCAATTACGGTTTGCTTAATGGTATTCCCGCTTATTATATTTTCAATTAAAATTCCAGCAAGTTTGTCCTTCTCTGCCAAAATGTCGTTTGGCCATTTAATAAATAATGGCGAAGAAATATGATTGCGAATAGCGGCCAACAAACCTAAAGAAACAGCCATACTTAAATAAAACTGATGCTCAATTTCAAATGCATCAAATTTAATTAATATACTGAATGTTAGGTTTTTACCAATTTCAGAATGCCAGGTCGCGTCCATTTGCCCTCTGCCGGCAAATTGATAATTTGCAGTCACAACCGTATAACTTTCTACCTCTTTTTCAACAGCAAGCTTCTTCAAGTATAAATTTGTAGATTCAATGGCATTAAGTTTGATTATGTTCATTTGTATAGATTATTTTAGCAAAGTTACTTTAAGCACATTATGTTGTAAAAAAATAATAACTTTGCACAAAACTAAAAAAAAATTAATGGCAAAAAAAATTAATAACGCAGACGACTTAATTGTAGCAATTTTAAAAGCAATAGATGATGTTAAAGGAGTAAACGTTCAAATTTTAGATTTGAGGGAAATTGAGAATACCGTTTGTGATTATTTTATTACATGCACTGGAACTTCAAATACCCACGTAAATGCAATTTCTGGCATTATTCAAAAACAAGTGAGCAAAACAACAAAAGAAAAACCTTGGCACGTTGAAGGTGAAGGCATTGCAGAATGGATTTTATTGGATTATGTGGATATAGTTGTTCACGTTTTTCAAAAACATATTCGTGAATATTACGATATTGAAAGATTGTGGGGTGATGCAAAAATCACCAAAATTGCTGCGACAAATTAAATTTTACAAATAATTGAAAAAAATATAATGACTCAGAATACTAAAAATACGCCGAATAACAAAGGCATTAAACCACCTAAATTTAATTTTTATTGGATTTATGGAGGTATTTTCGTTCTATTTCTTGTGTATCAATTTTTTAGTGCAGGAGATTTATCCTCCAAAAATTTGAGCCAAAATGAATTTAAAACAATTCTGGTGGAGAATGATATTTCCAGAATTGACATTGTAAATAAAAATATCGCCAATATTTATATTAAAAAAGAAGCGCAAGACAAGGAAAAACACAAAAAAAATAAATCGTCTATGTACGCTGGCGATTCGCCAATGTATTCTTATTCCTTTGGTGATTTGCAAAATTTTGAGAATGAATTGCAGGCAGCAAGAGAAGAAAAGCAATTGGATTTTGATGTTAAAAATGAAGAAAAAACCAATTTCTTTGAGCAAATACTCATGTACTTGCCTTTTATCTTTTTAATTGGTTTGTGGATTTATTTTATGAGAAGAATGTCGGGCGGTGGTGCCGGAGGCGGTGGCGGACAAATATTCAGCATCGGAAAATCCAAAGCGAAATTATTTGACCAAGACCAAAAAGTGAAAACTTCATTTAAAGATGTTGCAGGTTTAGAAGGCGCAAAAGAGGAAATTCAAGAAATTGTGGACTTCTTAAAAAGTCCGGACAAGTATACTTCTCTTGGTGGAAAAATTCCGAAAGGAGCCTTATTGGTTGGCCCTCCGGGAACAGGAAAAACATTATTGGCAAAAGCTGTAGCTGGTGAGGCGGGCGTTCCGTTTTTCTCACTTTCAGGATCTGATTTTGTTGAAATGTTTGTAGGTGTTGGAGCTTCTCGTGTAAGAGATTTGTTTAAGCAAGCACAACTAAAATCGCCTTCAATCATATTTATTGATGAAATTGATGCCGTTGGAAGATCCCGTGGAAAAAATAATGTTACAGGAGGAAATGACGAAAGAGAAAATACGTTGAACCAGTTATTGACCGAAATGGATGGTTTTGGAACCGATACAAACGTAATTGTAATTGCAGCTACCAACCGTGCTGATGTATTAGATAAAGCATTATTGAGAGCTGGACGATTTGACCGTCAGATTTATGTGGACTTGCCAAATTTAACAGAGCGCGAAGCTATTTTTAAAGTTCATATTATGCCTTTAAAACTTCATAAAGATGTGGATATCAAATTTTTGTCACAACAAACACCTGGATTTTCAGGAGCTGATATTGCAAATTTATGTAATGAAGCTGCTTTAATTGCTGCCAGAAAAAGCAAAAAAGCGGTGCATCATCAAGATTTTCTGGATGCAGTTGACAGAATTGTTGGCGGACTTGAAAAGAAAAATAAGCTTATTTCACCAAGAGAAAAGAAAACAATCGCTTTTCATGAAGCTGGCCATGCGACTGCCAGTTGGATGTTAGAGCATGCCGCACCACTTGTAAAAGTGACTATTGTACCAAGAGGACAATCGTTGGGCGCTGCCTGGTATTTACCAGAAGAACGTCAAATTGTGCAAACCGAACAGATGTTGGATGAAATGTGTGCAACACTTGCCGGTAGAGCAGCAGAAAAATTAATGTTCGACAGAATATCTACGGGTGCCTTAAACGATCTTGAAAAAGTGACCAGACAAGCAAGGGCTATGGTTTCTATTTATGGTTTGAATGATAAAATTGGGAATATAACTTATTACGATTCCTCCGGGCAATCCGATTACAATTTTACCAAACCGTACAGTGAAGATACCGCTCAAATTATTGATAAAGAAATTTCAAAATTAATTGAAGAACAGTATCAAAGAGCTATTCAAATATTGAGCGAAAATAAAGATAAGTTAACAATTTTGGCTGAATTGCTTTTGGAAAAAGAAGTGATCTTTAAAAAAGATTTAGAAGTTATTTTTGGGAAAAGAGCTTTTGAAAATGAGTATGCAGAATTGGTAACGGAAGATATAGATGAAGAAATTGTAAATGAAGAAAATATTGAAAATTCATTAGAAACACAAGAGTAAATTGCCAACTTTTTTATATTTTTGGATTTATTCAATATAAATAATGGATTTTTTCAAAAAGTTATTTAATTCCCCTAAACAAAAAGAAACTCTAGACGAAGATTTAGAGTTTCAAGACTTGCCAATTGATCAGATTTTTGTTAAAAATTTCATCAAAAACAAAGGCAAGTTTTTGTATTGCACCACTTTACAGGAAGTGACATTGAATTTATCCAAAATAATTCAGGAGAATTCATGGACAACGATTACTTGTAACGATTATGATTTACTTAAACTTGTGAAAGCAATTAAAGTTGAAACCACAGAGGAATTAAATAAAAAAATGCCTTTTTTTTTAAGCTGTGAGCATCTCATTGCTGAAAATGGCAGTATTTTGTTCTCCTCAAACCAACTCAAAGAACATAAAATTGCTGAATTATCCGAAAACTTTATCGTTTATGGCACCACAAGTCAATTGGTAAATACAAAAGGAGAAAGTTTAACAGGAATTAAATCACGCTATCAAGGAAATATTCCCAGCAATATTAGTGCAGTAAACAATTTTAATATAGATGCCATTGAAGAGGATTTTATGAGTTATGGCAACACAAATTCAAAAAACCTATATTTGCTGTTGTTTGAAGACCTATAAATTATGAAACTAATTGTAAAGCGTACATTATCAGGCCTTGTTTTTGTCAGTGTTTTAATATTTTCCATTCTAGTCAGTAAAATATCTTTTATCTTTATTTTTTTTATTTCCATGCTATTTTGTTTGTATGAGTTTAAAAAAATGATTCGGTTAAAAAGCATATTTCCCTATTTTATTGGAACCCTTCTATTTATTTTTGGAAACATTTTAAACGTTGAGGATGTTCCTGCCAGAATCATATTTGAGTATGTGGGCGTACTGCTTTTTTTAACTATTTTTATCACTTTTGCTTCAATTCTATTTGCAAAAAAGGAAGAAGTTGTCAGCCATTTGGGTAAAATTTTTCTTACCATCATATACATTGTTGTTCCGTTTACTTTAATCGTTCAAATACCCTTTCTAAACGCTTCATTTAATTATGTAAACACTACAATTTTAGGTGTTTTTATTTTAATTTGGACAGGTGATACTTTTGCTTTTTTGGTAGGGAAAAATTTCGGGAAACATAAATTATTGAAACGTATTTCACCAAATAAAACAATAGAAGGTTTTATTGGCGGTATGGTTTTTACTTTTTTGGCGAGTCTTGTTTTAGCCAATCAATTTACTTCTCTTACCCAAAAACAATGGCTTGTTATTGCAGGGATTGTTAGTGTATTTGGGGTGTTGGGCGACTTAATAGAATCCATGTTTAAAAGACAGGCAGGCGTAAAAGACAGCAGTAATTTTATTCCTGGACATGGCGGATTTTTAGACAGATTCGACAGCGTTATTTTTGCTGCACCATTTATATTTATTTATTTACAATTAGCCCATTAATTATGTTCCATAAAGAAGGTTTTAAAATAATAATCATAGCTACTTTTATTGTAGGTTTAAGCATTTTAGCCATTGACAGGTTTGTTGAATTAATTTGGCTAAATAAACTGTTATCGCTGCTATTTCTTGGTTTTTATGTGTTGATATTGCAATTTTTTAGAAATCCTAAAAGACATACAATTATAAATGATGCCCATATTATTGCTCCGGTTGATGGCAAAGTGGTTGTGATAGAAGAAGTTTTCGAAAAAGAATATTTTAAGGAAAAAAGAATCCAAGTTTCCATATTTATGTCACCAATAAATGTTCATGTTACAAGATACCCAATTGGCGGGGAAATTGTATTCAGTAAATATCATCCAGGAAAATATTTAGTAGCATGGCATCCAAAGGCATCTGAAGACAATGAAAGAACCACTGTGGTTATCGCCAATAAAACTGCTGGAGAAATATTATATCGACAAGTTGCCGGTGCGCTTGCCAAACGTATCGTAAACTACGCAAAACCACAAATGCAAGTTGTGCAAGGCAGTGATGCGGGATTTATAAAATTTGGCTCCAGGGTTGATGTTTTTTTACCGTTAAATGCAGTAATCAAGGTAAATTTGAATGATACCGTTAAAGGTGGGGAACAAATTATTGCTGCACTCTAATTTTTTAAGACGCATAGTAATGGCAAAAAAATTAGACATCGCTTTTGAAGAAGCTTACAAAATTTCATCTGCCACAAGTTTAAAACTTCCACCAGATGTGATGCTTCAATTGTATGCCTATTATAAGCAGGCAACAAAAGGGAGCAATTATGAGCAACCATCGGGTGATATAGAATTACGAAACGCCTTTAAATTGAACGCTTGGTTTCAATTGGGACAAATTAGTGAGGATAAAGCAAAAAAGGAATATATCAATCTCGTTAATAAATATTTAAAAGACCGTTAACCAATCACATTTAAAGAATAATTAACAGAAATTGTCTACTTTTAAATGGCCCTAAAAAAAGAATCCTATAAACTAAAACGGATAACGTCATGATGAAAAAAATATATTTATTGGTACTCTTAATTACAACCTTGACAGTTATTATTTCCTGTAAAAAAAATGTAAAAGACGAAAAGCCGCTTACTGCAAAAATGTACACAGTGATGGCCGATTCTACAATAATTAATTGGACAGCTTATAAAACAACAGCCAAAGTGCCGGTTAAAGGACAGTTTTCAGAAATAACTTTTGAAAATTCAAAAAAAGACTCAACGGTGTTAGGCGCACTAAACGGATTAAAATTTAAAATACCTGTAAATAGTTTATTTACCAACGACACCCTAAGAGACGGAAAATTAAAAAAATTCTTTTTTGGTTCTATGCAAAATACTTTGGTAATTAAAGGAACTGTGCATATGAATAACGAAAATACCAGCACGGTTGAGTTGACCATGAACGGCATCACAAGAGAATTGCCCATTGCTTATATTATAGCCGATAATAAAGTGAACCATTGTTGGCAATATGGAATTAGACAATTGGCAGGCCAAGGCCGCTTTAGAAGCTTTAAATGTGGTTTGTAAGGATTTGCATACTGGAGATGATGGAATCTCAAAAACGTGGAGTGATGTTAAAATTGAGGTAATTGCCGTTTTAAAATATGAATAAAAAATATAGGTTAAAACCCAAATATTTTATACTCGCCCAATCTCAGATAAATAATCAAAAAAAAGCCTGCAATGCAGGCTTTTTTTTAATAATCTAATTGTCTTAGAAAGTCTAATTTGGCTTTCCAAACATCTAATTTTTCCTTATAAACATTGATTTGATTCCTTACATTTAACACCAAAGGATTGTCATCAGAAACATTCGATATAAATCCAATATTGTTTTCCAATTGCTGTATTTCTTTAAAAGTTTCCTCCATTTTTCGTCGTACGAAAAGCTGTTCGGAATCTAATTTTCGATAATTTTTTTGTTCAATATAGCTATTCACCAAGTTTTCAAACTTAATCATTTCAACACTTTGCTTATCTATCGAATTTTCTTCAACAATTTTGTCCAATAATTTATTGAACTTCATTTCAATATGCTTCATTTCTTGAGGAACCCTTCCCATTTCTCGCCATTTTTTTACATATTCTTTTAACGTATTGATGGTAATCTCAGTTTTGTTTTCGACAGCTTCTTTGATTTCTGTTAAAAGTTCTTTCTTTTTGCTGAAAACATCCAACTCCAATTTTGAACCTGCATCTTGCTGTTGATGAAACCTATCAAAGTAATGGTTACAGGCATCTTTAAATTCTTTCCACAATTTGTCAGAATATTTTTGGGGCACGTGACCAATTTTTTTCCAATCCATCTGAATTTTTTTCACGATTTCAGTGGCGGCATCCCAATCTTTACTGTCCTTGATGGATTCAGCCTGCTCAATAAGCGATTTCTTTTTGTTTAAATTGTCTAGATGTTCATGTTTAACAAGCTTAAAGTAATTATTTTTATCGACATTGAATTTTCGAGTGGCCTCTTTGTACTTATCCCATATGAAATCACTTTTTTCTCTTGGCACTTGCTTAATTTCCGCAAACTTATTGCGCAAAATTTCCAAATCCTTAATGCTTTTTTGCCATTCTGCTCGTGTCAAATTTTTTGACGTGTCAAGTGCTTCTATCTCTGCAATAACTGCTAATTTTTTCTCAACATTGCCTTCAAATTTTGATTTCATGTCTTTGAAAAAATCATGGCGTTTGTCATGTACTTTTCTGGTTGCTTCACTAAAACGATCCCAAACCTCATCTCTTTGCTCGGTTGCTATTGGTCCAACATCTTCTTTCCATAGCTTGTGCAAAATCTGTAATTCTTTAAAAGCGGCATTTACATCGTCAGATTCAGCCAACTCTTCAGCTCTTGTAACAAGTTTTAATTTTTCTTCCAAATTATGTTTAAAATCAAGGTCGCGCAAATCATTGCTTAAATGCAATAAATCATAAAAACGCTCCACATGATGTTGGTAAGTTCTCCACGTATCATTGTATTTTACCCTAGGAATTAGGCCTATTTTCACCCATCTGATTTGAATGTCTTTAAACTTTTTATACATGGTAGCGCCTTCGGCGTTATCAATTAAATGTTTAAGTTCTTCAATTAATCCAAGCTTGGCCTGTAAATTATCGTTTAATTGTTTTTCCTGGCTGGCATAAAACTCATTTCTTTTGATTTTAAAATCGTAAAGAATACTGTTATAAGTAGATTTTATTGGACTGCTATATTGAAACTCCAAGAGATTTCCCCCAAGCTCAATGAATTTTTCTTTTTCGGCTTTTAATACTTCTCCGAATTTAATATGAAAAGTCTGTTTAATGGCGTTAACGTTACTAGTGATGCTTTGAACCGGATTTTCTTTTACAAGTCTGCTTAATTCAGCCACTAAATCTTCTAAATTAAAGTCGGCATACTCTAGCATTTCAATAGTTGAATGTTCAACATTTTCTGAACTTTCAGCAATTTTACTATCCATTTCATGAACGGCATTGCTGGATGATGGCGTTTTTTTATGTTTTAATTTTTTTTGGGTATCATCTTGAATTTCAGAAACTACTGGTGTTAAAACACGCTCAGCAACTTCATTTTCAATCTCCTCATCAGCTTTCAAGGTTGAAGTTGATTCTTCAGTATTGATTTCTATTTGGTTATCGACCTTATCCTCAGGAGTTTCAAAAGTTAAAACACTTTCATCGACTTCACTTTCGGCGTCATCAACGGTTTCAATGGCTGAAGGCAATGCGACTTCATTTAATTCATTTTGGGTTTCTTCCTGAATTTCAGAAATTTGTGGTGATGAAGTAGATTCTTCAATCGGCAATTTTTTTTCATCGTCTAACATATAAAAATGTTTAAGGTTCGTTTAATTATATTCATTAATAATTTCAAAAATAGCCTTTTCATAAAAACTACTTCTTAAAGAGATGTAAATTTTTTAGAAAAGTTGCGTAAATTTAGGGAATTCTTTTCACGAATTCCATATTTTCCAAGACTTTTCCGCTTGTAATTCAAGCATTTCCAACCCGTTTTTAATACTGGCACCTCGTTTTTTGCCCTCCAGCAAAAATTTAGTTTCCACAGGATTGTAAATCAAATCATACAGCAAGTGTTTATCTGATAAATATTGATACGGAATTGGTGGGGCATCTTCAGTATTTGGATGCGTTCCAAGGGGCGTGCAATTGACAATAATTGAATATTCATCCATAATTTCTGCATCCAACATTTCATAAGTAAACATGTTTTCAACTTCATGTCTTGAAACGAATTGATAGGCAATGTTTAATTTTGCAAATACATAAGCAATGGCCTTGGAAGCACCGCCGGTCCCTAAAATTAATGCTTTTTTATGATGGCTTTTCAACAATGGTTCAATCGATTTTTGAAAACCGTAAACATCGGTGTTGTATCCAATTAATTGATTGTCATCAGTTACTTTTATGGTGTTCACGGCACCAATTTTTTGGGCTTCGGGATCAACTTCATCTAAATATTTGATGATGGCTTCTTTATATGGAATGGTGACATTTAACCCCCTAAATTCATCTTCTCGATGGTATAATAAAAAGGGAAATTCTTCTATTTCAGGAATATCAAAATTGGAATACTGATAATTATCCAATCCCAATTTTTTAAATTTTTCCAGAAAGTATTTTCG
>JAAFHC010000290.1 GCA_010906935.1 Gelidibacter sp. | reverse complement strand
TTGATGGACAAACACTGAAAATTTGTAATAAACTTAAAGAAGTGCTTCAACAAAATAATCAAGAAGTTGATTTAATTTCAATTGACGATTTTAAAGATGATATCACCAAATACAACAAACTGGTTATTGGCGCAAGCATCCGGTACGGCGTGCACAATCCTAAAATAATTGAATTTATCAATACAAATAAAACAGCACTTGATTCTATAAAAACAGCTTTCTTCTCTGTAAACTTGGTTGCCCGGAAACCAGAAAAAAGCAGTCCGGAAACCAATCCGTATGTGGTTAAATTTTTTAAAACTATTGACTGGAAACCAACCATTGTTGAAGTTTTTGCTGGGAAACTGGACTATAAAAAATACTCCTTTTTCGATCGTAAAATGATTCAATTAATTATGTGGATGACCAAAGGTCCTACAAATACCAATGCTGAAATAGAATATACCAATTGGGAAAAAGTCAATGATTTTGGCTTAAAGCTTACTGAATTTTAATTTATTTTAAGAACCAAAATAATAGCAATTTTTATATATATTTGTGTGTTTATAGTTGCTTGAAACAGAATAATTTTAATTAAGGATAAACGCAGTATGAAAATGCAACTAAAAATTATTCAAGACACCCTGTCCTTCATTTCCAAAAATGGTTATGAAAAGGATTCGTCTAAATTCCTAAAATCAACCGCAGTATTTTTGGCTGAATTATTTGGTGTTAATTATGTTATAATTGATAAATTTTCATTAAAAACACCTACCATAACTGAATCCATCATATTTTATAGTAAAGGGAAAATTTTACCAAATATACCTTATAAATTAGAAAATACGCCTTGCCAAAATGTGATCAACAATAAGGTATGTTCTTACCCAACCAATGTAAGTGATATTTTTCCAAAAGATGATTTCTTAGCACAAAACAATATTGAAAGTTATATTGGCATTCCTTTATGGAGTTCATCAAAAGGACCCATAGGATTAATCGCAATTATGGATGACAAGCCAAAATCTGTAAAAGAGATAGATACCATAACCACCGTTCTGGAAATTATTGCCATAAAAGTTGAAAAAGTACTTGAGAAAATGCTTTTGGAGGATCAATTAAATTTAAAAATTGAGGAGTTAAAAATTGCAAAATTGCAAAAGAGTTTACTGAAAAAAGAGAAGAAAAATTTGAAGCAGATAACAAAAAACTCTCTGCTGCAATTGAACAAAGCGCCAATACCATTATTATTACCGATATTCATGGGAACATAGAATATACCAATCCCAAGTTTTCAAAAATCACGGGTTATACGGCGGAAGAAGCTTTGGGTAAAAACCCGAGATTATTAAATTCAGGCACTCAGCCAAAAGAATTCTATAAGGAGCTTTGGAAAACAATATCTTCGGGGCATATTTGGACTGGTGAATTTCAAAATAAGGCCAAAAACGGAAATCTTTATTGGGAACGAACAACAATTACGCCGATTAAAAATGAGTCGGGAAAAATTTCATCTTATTTGGCCATAAAGGAAGATATTTCAAAACAAAGGCAAAATGAAGAGGAATTGAAGAAAGCAAACGAAGAAATTGAAAAAAGTGAACGAAAATTTCGCGAACTTTTTGAAAAATCGGGTGACGCCATTTTAATTATTAAAAACGGAGTTTTTGTGGAATGCAATAAAGCTACTCTGGATATGCTTGGGTATAAAAAATACGAAGATGTTTTTAACCTTCAGCCTTCAGAATTATCGCCAG
>JAAFHC010000062.1 GCA_010906935.1 Gelidibacter sp. | reverse complement strand
GCGCTAATGGCAGCCACAGAAATTGTTGTGCTTGTAGATATATTTAAGGGTAGGTCACCGGGTTTGCCATACTCTACAACATATCCTTTAATGTCGTTATTGAAATTTGGATAATCATTCCATTTTCCAGTTTCATATATGTGGGCATAGTTTTCTTCTTTGGTTATATTAGCATTTGGCCAATCATTTGGTTCGCCAATCGCCCAATTGGAATAAACACCTGACGGGCTTGAACCATTTGCTAATCCATTCCAAAATACCATTCCAGCTTCAGGACCTGTAACCCATTTCCAAATGCCTTCAGTTTCTTCATCACTTCCACCTATCCAACCTTGTCCAGCAGCTTGTTCCCCAGATAATACAGCTTCTTCCTTGGTATTTATTGTTGCCAAATAACCTTGTCTTCCATAGTATAATTTATTTTCAGCGTCAATTTTTGCGTCTTTCCAAGTAATCCTTGAGGCAGGAACATATTCGTAATAATGCCCTGTTGAAGGCAAATAATTGGCTTCGCCAATGGTTATTGAAAAGGTTCTGCTACCGGATGGTGCGTTTGAGCTGCTTCTAAAAACAACATTATTAACCGCTGAAATTAATTGAGAAACTACAGCGCTTCCTATGCCTGTCCATTTTAATTCCAGTTTTCCTTCTAAATTATTAAAAGGTTGCGCTGTAATATTTGGGTGTGTTCCTTGAAGACTTAGCTGGTCTTCACCTCTAATATATCCTGTAGAAATTTGAATGTAAACAGCTTTTATTTCAACATTATCAGGGTTGGTGATATTGAAACTGGTGACAATAGGCAGTTGGCTTAACGGGCAATAAAATTGATTTCCTGAAGCGGTTAATTTAGGGGGCGTTTGTGCCCAACTGTAATTCGAAACAAATAACGCCGACAGGAAAATAAATAAAATGATATGTTTTTTAAAATACATTCAGACGGGAAAGTTTTGTTAAAACGCAAAAATAAGCAATAGTTTTAAGGGGAAAGGTAGTTTTGATAGATTTTAGTATTGAGAAGTTAAATATTAGAAGTTAGATATTAAAAGTTAGATCTTGGAACTTTAAAGTTTAGAAGCCAAAAGTTTAGAATAAATTGTTAATCAAAAAGCAATATTTTTTACCAAATAAATTAATGATAAATAGCTATATAGTAGCTATTTATCGTTATTTTTCCACGTAATTTTTACCGCAGAAAGATGCTCCAACTCCAAGCGAATTTCGGGTACAAGTTGAAATCCATTTTTCAGGTAAAATGGAATGGGTGATTTATAATATTCGCCATTCTGTTTTAAATAATCGGTTTTGCCAATTACCCAGCCATTTAAAGCCGATTCTCTTTTTTTGGCTTCATTTAATAAGCGTGTTCCAAACCCTTTTCCGTGAATTTTAGACGCTAAAATCATGGCGAACCACTTTTCGTTGTTCCTGTCAAAATCAAAATACCAGCCTAAGATCTTTCCGTTTTTATTGATTAATAAATTGTGATATTGGTTGGTTAAGGCATTTAAATAATTTTCAAAATCAGAAAGGTTTTGGTGCGTCAAATTTTTTGGATATTCAGTATTCCAAAGTTCGTAAACCACTTTTTTTTGTGGATTGTTTAGGTTGTTTGTTGTTATAATTTTCATCATTAATTCCTATCCGCAGCCCCTTCTGTGGTAGGCAAGCTTTTCCAAAGTAAAGGGAGCTTAATTGGTTTTTAATATTGAGATTAATTATTCTTTTGACTTCAATCTTCCGACTTCGGTCTTCGGCCTTCCGACTTTTCAACTTTATCTGGCTCAATATGAATTAAAACATTATTTATTTCGGGCAATTTATGTAGCAATTCATCTTTTAACCGGTGTGCGATTTCATGGCCTTTCAAAACACTTATGGCGCCATTGACTATTAAATGAAGATCCACATGAAATGAGAGTCCGGCCTTTCTCACAAGACATTTTTCTGTGTCTACAACGCCATCAACACCCAAAGAAATCGTCCTAATTTGTAAGATTAAATCTTCGTATAAATGCTCGTCCATAATTTCGCCAAGTGCAGGCCTAAAAATTAAATACGCATTGTAAATAATAAATCCAGATGCAAATAATGCGGCCCAATCATCGGCTTTTTCATAGCCTTCTCCCATATAAATGGCAATAGATATTCCAATAAATGCCATTAACGAAGTAATTGCGTCGCTTCTGTGATGCCAGGCATCTGCTTTTAGGGAAGAGCTTTTTGTTTCATTGCTTTTTTTGGCAACCACTCTGTAAAACAATTCTTTAATAATCACAATAATGGCCAAAACAATCAAGGTAAATTTTTCGGGCGCTTTTTGCGGTGTTTGCAGATTTTGGATGCTTTCGTAGGCAATAATGGTTGCCGAAAAAACCAAAAATCCAACCACGGCAAATGTAATTAGAGGCTCTGCCCTTCCGTGGCCGTAAGGGTGATTTTCATCGGCGGGTTTGGTGGCATATTTAAGTCCGAACAACACCAAAATAGAAGAAAACACATCGGTGGTCGATTCAATGGCATCGGCAATTAATGCGTAAGAATTTCCAAAAATACCGGTTATTCCTTTGGCAATAGCCAGCAACGCATTTCCAACAATACTTAAATAGATGGTGCTGATTGCTTTTTGCTTGTTCGTTTTCATTTTTTTGAGGTTTCAGATTTAAACGGAGAAGGGTTTTAGGTGCGTAAAGATACAGAAATTGAATAAGTATGATTTAAAGAAATTCAGCTAAAATTATTGTTAACGTTTTTTTTTAATGGAATGACGCGAATAATCTATTGTATTTTGGGTTGCGTGAATGATTGAGCCCTTCGGCTGCGCTCAGGGTAAACTTATTGTTTGAGCTCTCCCGATTTTTCGGGAAACGAGTAGTGAAATACTTGTATTCATGAGTTCCTAATTAAAAAAATAAAATACACGAGTAAAGCCTGCGCGCTTTTTAGCGGGAACGCCCTCCGAAAAGGCGGGCAGACCCAAAAGATTTTTCTAATTTCAACGCAAACTAAACCAAACTAAAACCACTTTTTCTTTTTGAAATAGATAATCATGGAAACGGCTAAAACCAACATTACACCCAACATGATAAAGTAACCGTATTTAAAATGAAGCTCGGGAAGATAATCGAAATTGGTTCCGTAAACGCCGGCAATAAAGGTTAACGGAATAAAAATGACGGAGAAAACAGTTAAAAATTTAATAATGTCATTTAGCTTGCTGCTGATGGTGGTGTGATAAACCTGAAGTTGGTCGGAAAGAATTTCACGGTAACTTTCAAGTGATTCAATGGCTTGGTTGATATTATTTTTGAGATCTTCAAAATTAACATAAACTTTATTGTCTAATAAATCCGAATCTAATTTCAGCAATTCAACCACTATTTCCCGACAAGGTTTAATTGATTTGTTTAAATAAATAATTTCCTTTTTAAAATTGTTTATCTCTGTTAAGGTTGATTCCTTCGCATTATTCAGCAAATGTATTTCCAGGGATTCAATTTTTTCCCCAATTTGACTGATGATGTAATTGTAATTGTCAAAAACAATATCCATAAGGGCAAATGCTAAATAGTCGGTTCTGGAGTTACGAAGTCTTCTTTTGTTTTTTCGCATTCGATCTCTTATCGGATCAAAAACATCACCAATTTTTTCCTGAAATAACAGTAAAATATGTTCCTTAATGATAATGACTATATTTTCCGAAGAAATATAATTTTTTTTCTCATCATACTGCAACATTTTGAACGAAATATAGATGCAATTGTCGTATTCCTGAATTTTTGGACGTGCATGCGTATTCATAATATCGGCAAGAATTAAGTGATCCAATTCAAATTGCTTTGCAATTTCATCCATAATATTTATATCATGCAATCCATAAATATTAAGCCAGGTGGTGGTTGCAGTTTTGTTAAATTTTACAACCTCATGGAGGTCTTTTGCTATAAATTCTTCTAGATTTTCAGAATCGTAATCAATGACTTCCAAAATTACCTGTTCACTTTTTTTCTCTCCTTTAAAATGAATTTCATAAGGAGACAAACCGATGTGTTCTTTTTTTGTTTTTAAATATCTGGCCATCTTATAAAGTTAAAAGTTATAGGTTATAAGGTTATAGGTTAAAAGTTAAAAGTTATAGGTTATAGGTTAAAAGTTATAGGTTAAAAGTTATAGGTTAAAAGTTAAAAGTTAAAAGTTAAAAGTTAAAAGTTATAGGTTATAGGTTAAAAGTTATTCAACATTTATACGATGAAAATGCGGCATAATTATTCAGTTTTCTTCTTTAAAATGCTTATATTCTGTAAAATAAATTTATCAGCTATTGTTAGCGTTTTTTTAATTCGTAAAGATCTTTGCGCCTATCTTTCAAATTTCTGACAGTTCCCAACTGATTTAATTCCCTTAAGGAATCAATATCCACATCGGCAATTAAAATCATTTCAGAATTGGCAGTTGCTTCTGCCTTTATTCCGTTGGTTGGAAAAGCAAAATCACAAGGCGTAAACACCATAGACTGCGCATATTGAATGTCCATATTGTGAACTTTCGGCAAATTTCCAACGCTTCCCGCAATGGCCACATAACATTCATTTTCTATGGCTCTGGCTTGTGCACAATTTCGAACTCTGGAATAGCCATTTTGTGTATCTGTCAAAAATGGCACAAACAAGATATCCATTCCTTCATCTGCCAATAAACGACCAAGCTCCGGAAATTCAACATCGTAACAAATTAATATGCCAATTTTTCCGCAATCGGTATCAAAGGTTTGTATTTTGCTACCGCCTTGCATTCCCCAAACTTTTGCTTCGTTTGGCGTGATATGCAATTTTTCATAACGCTCAACGGTTCCGTCTCTTTTGCATAAATAACCCACATTGTAAAGTTTGTTGTCCACAATTTCTGGCATACTTCCAGAGATGATATTGATGTTGTATGAAATAGCAAATTTGGCAAATTTATCAATAATGGCTGAAGTATGTTTGGCAAGTTCCCGGATGGCTTCCGACTCTGTTAAATGGTTGTTTTCAGCCATTAAAGGCGCGTTAAAAAACTCGGGAAAAAGCGCAAAATCTGAACGATATCCCGAAACGGAATCAACAAAAAATTCAGCCTGATGCAATAATTCATCCAAGTTTTTGTAAGATCTCATTTGCCATTGGATAAGTCCTAGGCGAACTATTTTTTTTATGGTAATCGTTGAGCTTAAATCCTCTTTTTCAAAGTAAATATTGTCCCATTCCAATAAAACTGCATAATCATTGGACGCTTCATCTCCTTCAAGATAATTCTTTAGAATTTTTGTTGGATGAAAGTCGTTTGAAATCTGAAAATTAAATACAGGATCGTGAATTTCTTTTTTTCTTACTTTATCAATATATTGTTTTGGGGTAAACTTATCGGCATACAGGTGATAATTGGGAATTCGACCTCCAAAAGCAACGCCTCTAAGGTTAAGTTTCTCGCACAATTCTTTTCTGTAATCATACAATCTTCTTCCCAAACGAAGTCCGCGAAATTCAGGCTTAATAAAAACATCAATCCCGTACAGCATATCGCCTTCTGGTTTGTGGGTATTAAACGAATAATTCCCTGTAATTTCCTGATAGGTATGAACTTTTTCAATTCTTTTATAATCCACAATAATAGATAAAGCACATCCTGCAATTTGGTTATTGACCTTTATCACCACCTGGCCTTCAGGAAACCGGCCTATTAATGATTCCATTTGGCGTTCGCTCCAATAAGCATCGGGCATACCTGTGTAGGATTCAATCATCGCTTTTTTAAGTTCCTGATAATCGTCAAGGCTTAAAAAGGACAATTCAATGTTTTCTATTTTTTTCATTTTTAGTGGTAGTATCTTGGTTATTAGTATTAAACAAGTATGTAAATGGCTTATTTTGGCAAAAATACGTCTTTTTAGGCAATGATGTTAATATTGTAAAATTCGATTTTAAATATTTTGGGCGTTACCCTGTGGGTCGGGCTTTACGTTTCAATCTTTTTTTCTTCGCCAAAAGGCGAAGAAAAAAAGGATTTTCGCTTCAATCCCTAACGCATTTTGAATGAATAATTAAAAAGAAAAAGTGGAAAGCACGAAGGAACTTTGATATTTGTAATTGAACGATGCGATACACCTAAATATGTGGAGAAGATCGGGCTCCCTGAACTACTTCAGGATAAACTTCTCGCCCGAAAATACATGGAAACTGCATCGCGAAAGCGCTGCAAATACGTGGAGAAGATCGGGCTCGAACCGACGACCTCTTGGCTGCCAGCCAAGCGCTCTAGCCAACTGAGCTACATCCCCAATTTTGTTAATTTTTCAACCGTTGGCTAACAGGTTGAAACCTACATTTTAAATGTAGTGGCGCAAAAGTACATAATTTTTTTAAATGTGGTTTAAATTTTTTTAATCTTTAAAAAGCCCCCTAACCCCCAAAGGGGGAATTGACAATTTATATATTGAAATGTTAAAAACCCCAAAAATTAAACTCCCTTTCTTCTGGAAAGGGTTGGGAATAGAAAAAATCTAAATTCTTAATTTCAACATAAATTGTAATGAATGTTACGATGAAGCCTTAAATTTGACTTAAATTTACAGTTCAATATAAAGAAACAATAATTATGATCAATAAAATTGAAGTAAGCTGGAAAGGTAAAATGCTTTTTGAATCGTTAGCGCCTGAAGGAAATGTGATGATTGATGCCGCTGAAGAGTCGGGCGGACAAGGAAAAGGGTTGCGTCCAAAAGCGCTGATGCTAACTTCTTTGGCGGGTTGTACCGCGATGGATGTTGCTTCTTTGTTGAAAAAAATGCGCGCCGAAGTAGCCGATTTTAAAATTGAAGTGGAAGCCAATCTTACCGACGAACATCCAAAGTTTTATGATAAAGTAAAAGTAACTTATCGCTTTTATGATAAAGATTTTCAAAAAGACAAAATTGAAAAAGCGGTAAAACTGTCTATTGAACAGTATTGCGGCGTGATGCACATGTTCAGACAATTTGCTGAAGTAACCACAGAAATTCAATATATAGTTCAATAATGTTTAATTGTTGAGGTGTTTATTTGTTCAAAAATTATAGTCCTGACAGGTCGCTACCGTCAGGACTTTTGTAATTGGGAAGTAAAAGCCAGGTAACTAAAACCCCAACATACCTATAATCTAAAAATACCAACAATCTAAAATACCAAAACACCAAAATTTGTGTACTTTTGGAAAAAAGCACTGCTATGCGATGGAAATTAAAACCGGAAACAAACTCCGAAATCACTTCAAAATTAGCCCAGGATTTGGGGATAGATTATACCTTGGCCAAACTGTTGGTTCAGCGAAATATTGAAACTTATGACCAGGCGAAAGCCTTTTTTCGCCCGAATTTAAAAGATCTTCACAATCCTTTTTTAATGAAGGATATGGATAAGGCCGTTGAGCGCATAGAAAAAGCAATCGCCGAAAACGAAAATATCATGGTTTATGGCGATTATGATGTGGACGGCACAACCTCCGTTTCTATGCTTTCTTCCTATTTAAAAACATTTTACCCAAATATTGCGACTTATATTCCAGACCGATATGCCGAAGGTTACGGAATTTCTTTTTTGGGAATCGATTTTGCCTACGACAATGATATTTCCTTAATTATTGCTTTGGATTGTGGCATAAAAGCCATTGATAAAGTAAATTATGCAAAAGAAAAAGGCATCGATTTTATCATTTGTGATCACCACCGTCCGGGCCCCGAAATTCCCGACGCAGTTGCAGTTTTAGATCCCAAACGAACGGATTGCGAGTATCCTTATGATGAATTGTGCGGTTGCGGCGTTGGCTTCAAGCTAATTCAGGCGCTGGCAAGCAAAAGAAACCAAACCATTGATGATTTGGTTCCGTATCTCGATTTGGTGGCAACGGCCATTGCTGCAGATATTGTTCCCATCACAGGCGAAAACAGAATATTGGCTTATTTTGGTTTGCAGGTTATAAACACCAGTCCAAGAAACGGAATCAAAGCCATGATTCACCAAATCAAAAAAAAGGAGTTGAATATTACCGATGTGGTGTTTATTATTGCGCCAAGAATTAATGCCGCTGGAAGAATTAAACACGGAAATTATGCCGTTGAATTGTTAACGGAACTGGATTTTGATTCGGCCGTAAAATTTGCTTTAGAAATAGAACAAAACAACAACGACCGTAAGGATTTGGATAAATTAATTACCAGCGAAGCCTTGTTGCAAATTGAAGAAAACAGGGAACAGGATAATTATTCTACTGTTGTTTATGCAGAACATTGGCACAAAGGTGTGATTGGCATTGTGGCTTCCAGATTGATTGAAACTTACTACAAACCAACCTTGGTTTTCACAAAAAGTGGCGATAAACTGGCAGCATCCGCACGTTCGGTTAAAGGATTTGATGTTTACGAAGCGCTGGAACAATGCTCGGAATTTATTGAACAATTTGGCGGACATAAATATGCAGCCGGACTTACCTTAAAAGAAGAAAACTACCAAAATTTCAAGAATAAGTTTGAAGAAGTTGTAAAAAATACGTTGCCAGAGGAATTAAGAACGCCCGAAATTGCCATTGATGCAGAAATCAGCCTTTCGGAAATTACGCCAAAATTCTTCAGAATTATGAATCAATTATCGCCTTTTGGACCGCAAAACATGAAGCCTATTTTTATGTGCGGCGGCTTGCGAGATAACGGCTACGGTAAAAAAGTGGGTTCCGACGAAACGCATTTAAAGCTAAACCTTTTTGAAGGAACCAACCAAACAACCTATAACGCCATAGGTTTCGGGATGGGCGACAAACACGAACTAACACAAAATAAAAACGCGTTTAAAGCCGCTTTTTGTATTGATGAAAATGAGTGGAACGGCTATAAAACATTGCAGCTTTTACTCAAGGATTTGGAGGAAGAAAGTTAATCCCGCAATTGAGGGATAAAAATTAAAAGTTTGAAAAACTTATAAACATTACTCTAAATAAAATTAAACGAATAAACAGTTACACAATTAAACAATAAAAAAAACAGGTATAAAATTTTTATTTCTACCTGTTTTTATGTGTCTTGTTTTTTTAATTACAACGTTTCCTTCAGCCATTTGAAAAATTCGCGTTGCCAAACCAAACTGTTCTGATTGTCTAAAATCCAGTGATTTTCTTCAGGAAAATACAATAATTTACTTTTGATACCTTGCAATTGCGCTGCCTGAAAAGCCTCTAATCCTTGTCCGATTGGCACCCTGAAATCTTTTCCGCCTTGAATAATCATAATAGGCGTATTCCAATTTTCAACTTTTTCAATAGGGTTAAATTCGGTGTAGGCTTTTTGCGCATCAACATTGTTTTTATCCCAATAAGCACCGCCTAAATCCCAATTTACAAAAAACAATTCTTCCGTGGTTCCGTACATACTTTTCCAGTTAAAAATACCGTCGTGAGAAATAAAACTTTTGAATCTTCCTTCATGCATTCCAGCCAAATAAAATACCGAATAACCGCCATAACTTGCGCCAATAGCACCCAAACGGTCATTGTCTACATAAGGTTCTTTCGCCAATTCATCAATGGCAGATAAATAATCCTGCATATTTTGTCCGCCGTAATCTTTGCTGATTTGTTCATTCCATTCCACGCCATAACCCGGCATTCCTCTTCTGTTTGGCGCCACAATAATATAACCGTTTGCAGCCATCAACTGAAAGTTCCATCTTAAAGAATAAATTTGACTTAAAGCACCTTGCGGACCGCCTTGGAGGTATAAAATCGTTGGGTATTTTTTGGAAGGATCAAAATTTGGCGGATAAATAACCCAGGTCAGCATGTCTTTGCCGTCGGTTGTTTTCACCATTCTTTTTTCAACTTTGCTCAACGTTATTGTATTATAAAAAGCGTCGTTAGCTTGTGTTAATTGGGCCATTTTTCCGTTGCTTAAATTTACGGAGTACAACTCTGGCGCATGATTCATGTCTCTTCTGCTCACCACAATCGTTTGTTTTGATTGTCCAACAATACCGTGAACATCAAATTGACCGTTGGTAAGTTGTTTTAGTGCGCTGCTTTTCTTTCCTGAAACAGGAATTCCAATTTCAAACAATTGTACGGTTCCCAAAACCGGGGCCACAAAATAAATTTTATCGCCTTTATCTTGCCATACAAAACTGTCAACAGTTCCATCCCAGTTTGCTGTTAAATTGATAGCTGTGCCATTTATATTAACAATAATATCTTTTTTATCCGATTCATAACCATCTCTTTTCATTTGAAGCCACGCCAATTGCCCTTTAGAAGAAAATGCCGGATTTGTATCGTATCCTTTGTTTTCTGAGGTTAAATTGGTGGTGGTTTTTGATTCAATATTGTATTGGTAAATATCGGTATTGGTGCTTGAAGCGTAAGCGGCGCCGCTTAATTTTTTGGCTACATATAAGATATTTTTACTGTCGGGACTCCACAAATAATCTTCAGAGCCGCCAAATGGTTTTTGCGGACTGTCGAAAGGTTCTGTGGGCATAATATCGATGGGTTCAGAAGCCACATTTGAAATCGGTTGATACATAATATGGCTGTAAGCGCCGTCTTCCCAAGTATCCCAATGGCGATAATTGAGTTCGTCATAAATTTGTACGTTTGAACTGGCAACTTCCGGATAAAAATCTTTTCCGGTGATGTTTTTTAGTTTTACTTCCGCAGTTGAAATTTTGTATTTGCCATCGGGCGAAACACTATTATCTGCTAAGAGCGTTTTATAATCAGTGATTACTTGGGCGTTTCCGCCGGCAATTGGTATTTGATACGTTGTTGTTGAAGATTTGTTGGATTCTAAATTGTATTTGGAAACGCTGTAAATAAGCGTATTTCCATCTTTTGTTACTCCTTTTCCTGAAACTTTATTAAGCTGCAGCAGCATTTCGGGCGTCATCACGTCTTGCGCAAACATTGCGATGAATGCAAATGAGAATAAAAAACTGAATAGGGTTTTATGCATAATTTCTATTTTTTGGATTATGTTCACTTAATTCACAAATTTATTGATTTAATTTTTTATTTCTGTTATTGAATTTGCAATTATTGGCAGTTTTTATAAAGAAATAATGATTATAAATAGCAATTCAATTTACGTTAGCGATTGAAGCGGCATCCTTTTTTTGAAGCGGAGAGGAAAAAAAAGATATAGCGAAAAAACTATTATCAGTAAAGAGATAATAATTAGTGGTAAAACAATGAACATTCCACAACCTGTTTTAACTCCATCCGAAACAGTTAATCCTCTATCATTCTTTTAATTTGAACCTGAGGCTTGTTCTTTAATTGGAAATGCACATTTCGGACAGCTAATGCTTTATCTGAAATTTCATTGTTACATTCTGGACAATTTATTAGTGCCATGTTTTTTCTGTTTTAATTACTGCTAACGAGTTTTTATAAGATTTGCGCGACGTAAAAATCGGAGATTTTTCGGTGGTAGCAAATCGCTTCTTGAATGTTTGTCGGTTCGTTATTTAGTTTAAAAGTAAGCATAAATTTTATGAGGTGTTGCCCACTGGCTTTCCTGCGTTCTGCTTTTCAATTTCGATGTTTTAATTTCAGTTCGGATTGAGCGTTGGCAAGACATACTCTTTTGCAATTTTTGGCTTGTGTGTCGGCTGTAGCGAATTGCAAATGTGTATGGCTTTAGCGTCGGCTATTTCTTTCTGCTAATATTAATTTCAGTTCGTCTTTACTCGGTAATACTACTTTATATTTACTCGCAAAAATTTGCTCATTATTTTCAGGTAAAGTGTATTCCACAACAGATTCATTTTTATTTTTACAGAGTACAATTCCGATTGTTTTGTTTTCCTCCTCCAATCTAATTTCTCGGTCGTAATAATTTACATACATCTGCATTTGTCCGAGGTCTTGATGTTTTAGCTCTCCGATTTTCAGGTCAATCAGTACAAAGCATTTCAAAATTCGATTGTAGAATACCAAGTCAATCCTAAAATGCTTATCATCAAATGAAATTCTTTTTTGTCTTGCCACAAATGTAAATCCGTTGCCAAGTTCTAATAAAAAATGTTCAAGTTTGTCAATTATTTCTTGTTCCAATTGGCTTTCTGAATATTCCGAATGTTCCGGTAATCCAATGAATTCGAGTATGTAAGGGTCTTTTATGGCGTCTTTTGGTTTTTCAAGAATAAGTCCCTTTTCTGAAAGTTCTTTAACCTTGTCTTTGTCTCTACTTAAAACTAATCTCGTATATAATGCAGAATCATACTGACGTTGCAGTTCTCTTACGCTCCAATTGTTTTTATAAGATTCTATTTCGTAAAATTTACGTTCGTTCTCGTCATCAATACGCATCAATTTAAGATAATGCGACCAGCTTAAGATAAATTCATCTTTTTTCAATTCCCGAGACGTTGTTTCGGAAATCGCAATTGTAGAAATCCGAGACAGTGTTTCGGATTTTCCATAAACCAAGTAAAATCGCCTCATATTTTCAAGGTTGTCAACCGAAAAACCTTTGCCAAACTCCTTAGTTAGCACTTTTGATAGCTCTTTTAAAAGGCGTTTTCCATAATCAGCTCGTTCTTTGCCACCTTGCTCTTCTTCAATAACCATTTTACCAATTTGAAAATAGGTTAGCACCATTGTTTGGTTAACAGTACGTAGAACCTTATTTCTTGCAGATTGTAATAAATCTACAATTTGAGAATAGAATTTTTTATTTAAAGAGTTCTTGTTGTTCATTTATTATAAGTTCTTTCCATAGTTTATTTAAGATTGCCCATTTGTCGGTTTGTATTTAGTTTAAATGTGAGCATAAATTTTATGAGGTGTTAGCAAAGTTTTGTCATTAAATCTTATTCTTTATATAACTCAATCAATTTATCTCTTTCTTTTTTCCTTTTACTCGAAGATATAAATAATGGAACAGATATTCCTGCACTTATTACTCCTCCAGTAACAAACATCACACCGATTGAATGTCCAACTCCTTACTCAGAATCTTTATTATCGGATATTAACTTCGCTCCAAATGCTGTACTCAAAATTGATAATGATGTAAAAACAATTCCAGTAGTCTTTGTTTTTTTTCGTTTCCAATCTTTATCAAGTATTAAATTCCAATCATTTATTACTTTTTTTTCATTCTGATTGAAATTTGTCAAATTAATTCCAAAAGATTCTATTTTATTTAATTTTCTTTCCTTTAGAATTTGTGAGTAATTATTTAAAGAAATAAAAATCAATAAAAGCAGAAAAATATTTTTCATTTTTTTCGGTAATGACCACCAACGATTTTGTATTATGATTTGTGCGACGTAAAAATCGGAGATTTTTCCGCCAGCGATATTTTTATTGAATGTTTGTCGGTTTGTACTAAATCCGATTTGAGCATAA
>JAAFHC010000061.1 GCA_010906935.1 Gelidibacter sp. | reverse complement strand
GCATTTGCCAATTCTTTGCCGTTTACCATCAATTCAAAACGTTCTGTTAACGCCGGATTAGAGCGGTGTTCTTTGGTGAGCGGACTCATTTCTTTCGGATAATCGATGATAAATGTGGGCTGAATATAATGGTGTTCACATGTTGAACCAAATAGTTCATCTATCAATTTACCTACGCCCATAGTTTCATCAACGGCAACGCCCACTTTTTTACAAACTTCTTTCAACGCATTTTCATCCATTCCTGCAACATCAAATCCGGTATGTATTTTTATGGCTTCCAAAATAGGAACCCTCGGATAAGGCGCTTTAAAACTCACCCTGTTTTCACCTATTTTAACTTCAGTGGTTCCGTTGGAATCTATGGCCACTTTTTCCAATAATTCTTCGGTCATATTCATCATCCAATGGTAATCTTTGTATGCAACATACAATTCCATAACCGTAAATTCCGGATTGTGGGTTCTGTCCATTCCTTCATTTCTGAAATCTTTGGAGAACTCATAAACAGCATCAAATCCGCCAACAATCAATCTTTTTAAATATAATTCGTTGGCTATTCGCAAATACAAAGGCATATCCAATGCATTGTGATGTGTTTTAAAAGGACGAGCAGCTGCGCCGCCTGGAATTGGTTGCAATATGGGTGTTTCAACTTCCAAATAATCGCGTTTGTTGAAAAAATCTCGGATGGAATTTGTAATTTTTGTGCGTTTTATAAACGTTTCTTTTACGTGGTCGTTTACAATCAAATCCACATAACGTTGCCGATATCTTAATTCAGCATCAGAAAAAGCATCGTGCACTTTTCCGTCGGCATCAGTTTTAACAACTGGAAGCGGACGCAAACTTTTTGAAAGCACGGTAAGCTCTTTTACATTGACCGATTCTTCCCCAACTTTCGTTTTAAAAACTTCGCCTTTAATGCCAATAATATCACCCATATCCAATAATTTTTTGAATACGGTATTGTACATGGTTCCTTCAGCATCAGAAGAAATTTCGTCGCGGTTAATGTAAAGTTGCATTCTTCCGCTGGCATCTTTTAACTCAGCAAAAGAAGCTTTCCCCATAATTCTTCGGCTCATCATTCTTCCTGCCAAAACAACTTCCTTGCCATCAAAAAACTCAAAGTTATTTAAGATTTCCTTTATGGTAGTGGTGGTTTTAAATTCTTCCGCAGGATATGGGTTTATCCCCAATTCACGTAGTTTTTGTAAGGATTCCCTTCTAACTATTTCTAGTGCTGATAATTGCATGATGCGTTTTTTAATGTTACTTTTTGTTAATGGTGAGCAAAGATACAATCAATTCAATAAAATAAGTTATTTAGAAAGAAAAAGTGTTTGGAATTTGAAATCAAATAAAAATTAATATATTTGTGTATCGCTGTGTTGGCGATTTAGTTGTGTTGTTTTGGCGTTTTTAACGCCAAGGTTTTTTAAACCAATGGAAAGCTTCCCGAAATTCGGGACGCTTTTTTTATTTTACAGCAATTTTATTTAGCTTGAAATCCCAAAAAAGGCGTCTTTATGTTCCCAAAAAATTGAAATATACATCCCTGCAAACACCAGACAAACCGCCAATTTAAGCAAGGTAGAAGATAAAAATCCAATAAACGAACCAACAGCCGCTTTTAAAGCTTTCTTAGAATCTTTGGGATCTTTTATAAGTTCTCCAATGAAAGCGCCCAAGAACGGACCAACAATAATCCCCAACGGACCGAAAAAAATACCAAAAATAAGTCCAATCAGAGAACCTTTTACGCCATAATTGCTGCCTCCAAATTTTTTTGTTCCGAGAACAGGCAGCACATAATCAATTACAGAAACAAGAATGGCAACGCCTAAAGTAATTCCTAAAATTGTCCAATCTATAGGAACTGCTTTTGTAAAATAGAGCAAAAGTAGCCCACCCCAGCTTGCAAGCGGCCCAGGCAAAACGGGTAAGATTGAACCTATAATCCCCAGTAACGCAAACAAAAAACCGATGATTAACAGAAAAATATCCATAAGCTAAGTTAGGGATTCAATTTATAATTTGAAAGAAAAAATATTTACAAGAATATTTTTCAACTAAAAAACTAGTTTAAACTAAATATTTAGTTATATTTGTAATGTTGAACTAAAAAATTAGTTGAAAAATGAATGTACAATTAACCAAGGCAGAAGAGCAATTTATGCAAATCTTATGGGAATTGGAAGATGCTTCAGTGCAAGAAATCATAGATCAATTGCCAGAGCCTAAGCCAGCTTATAATACGGTTTCTACCATCATAAGGATATTGGAAACCAAAGATTTTGTTTCGCACAAAGCAAAGGGAAGAGGTTATATTTATTTTCCTTTAGTTTCAAAAACGGTTTATACCAACCAAAGTTTACAAAAAATTGTAGATGGTTATTTTGGAGGTTCTTTTAAAAGTATGGTTTCATTTTTTGTCAATAAAAATGATGTAGACTTTAAAGAATTGGACACCATATTAAAAATTATTAATGATAAAAAGACACAGAGATGATAAATTATATACTCCAAGTAGTCCTATTTCAAGTATTGTTTTTAGCAGTGTACGATTTCTTTTTGCAAAAAGAAACATTTTTTAAGTGGAACAGATTGTATTTATTGTTAACTCCGCTTTTGGCATTTGTAATTCCTTTTTTAAAATTTGAAAGTTTACAAAAAAGCGTTCCAACCCAATATGTTGAGCAATTCCCAACGATTTTTTTAAATCCGGAAGCTATAATTTTGCAAACTGTTAAAATGGAATCGTCTAGTAACTTTATGATGGTTTTGTTTTACGTTGGAATAGCATTTTTTTCAATATTATTTTTTATTAAATTATTTAACATACTTAAATTAATTGCAACAAATGAAGTTGTGAAAAAGGAAAATTTCAATCTGGTTTTATTGACTAAAAATGCTTCTGCGTTTTCATTTTTCAATTATATTTTTATTAAAAAAGACTTTATAGCAAAAAAGGAATTATCCATCATTCAACACGAGTTGGTGCATAGTAAACAATTACACACGTTAGATTTATTATTCTTCGAAGTTTTAAAAATAATAATGTGGTTTAATCCTTTAATTTATGTGTATCAAAATAGAATTACCTTATTACACGAATATATTTCTGATGCTGAAGTTGTAAAAGAAACAGATAAAAATGATTATTTCAACAGCATACTTTCCGAAACTTTTAAGGTGGAAAATATTTCATTTATCAATCAATTTTTTAAACATTCATTAATCAAAAAAAGAATCGTTATGATCACAAAAGAAAAATCACAAAAACTGAAACAGTTAAAGTATTTATTGATAGTGCCTTTGTTAGCTGGAATGTTAATTTATACTGCTTGCACAAATAAAACTAGCGATGAGTTATCTGAAATTGAATCAGTTTTAAATGGAATAACTGATTTTAGTAAAGGGCAATATTTTGAATTTGAAATTGGTAAAACTTTTGTTGGGAATAGTTTAATGATTGGACGTTATTTAGAGGTTCATGAATACACAGCAAAAGAAAAAGAGATATCTGAAAAATTTAATAGCAATGATCAATTATTATTTGACCATGTAGTTCTTTTAGATGAAAATAATGTACGGGTAAATTGGTTTCGACCAAAATCTTTAAGACTTGGATCAAAATCAAAATGGGAATACATAGAAGATGAACCTGTACCGTTTGCTATAATAGATAATGCGCCTGTTTTTCCCGGCTGTAAAGGTACTGAAGACGAGTTAAAAGCTTGTTTGCAGGAACAAATTACTGCATATGTTGGAGCAAATTTTAATTCGGGGTTGGCTAAAGGATTGGGGTTAGAAGCAGGTTTAAATAAAATTTTCGTGATGTTTAAAATTGATAACGAAGGTAATGTCGCTGATGTTCAGGCAAGAGCACCTCACAAAAAGTTAGAGGAAGAAGCAATACGAGTTATTGCAAGTTTGCCGAAAATGATTCCGGGAAAACAGAAAGGAGAATCGGTTGCCGTAAAATATAGTTTACCTATTGCATTTATGGTTGAATAAATATAAAATATTATGAAAAAGATTTTTATTGTAATTAGTTTATTATTTACAATTCTAAAAACCGAAGCGCAATCTTCGGTTTTTGTGGTTGTGGATAGTTTGTTGGAGGAAGGAAACTATCAAAAGGCATTGACTTTGTTAGAGAACACAGTCCCTAAAACTTTTTTGATATTTGAAAAATCGGCCAGTATTTATCAATCTGTTGGCAGTAATACAAAAGCTTTAGAGTGTTTGAATAAAGCATTGGAATTTGGCACTAATGAATCGATAAAGGTGAAATTAGCCCAATTATTTTCATCAACAGGATTTACAACAAAAGCTGTTGAAACGTATGAGTCACTTATTGAAAAAGACACTTCAAATTTATTGGTTGCCAATAGTTTAGGTAAATTATATTTGTCACTTCACCAAGCGGAAAAAGCAGAAAAAATATACCGTTATTTAATCAAAATGGATACGGTTAATCCTAATTATCCGTACCAATTAGCAGAATCTTTAGAACAACAAAATAAATTTTCAGAAATGGGGCAGCGTTATTTAGACGCCTATAATTTAGACACACTGCATATAAAAAGTATTTATGGATTGGCGAATTTTTTTAAGACATTAAAGTTTAAAGATTCTACTTCCTTGTTTATTGATAAAGGTTTAAAGATCGATTCAAATAATATAAATTTTAATCAGCTAAAAGCTAATGATTTGTATTTTTCAAAGGATTTTAATGGCGCATTAACCAATTTAAAAAAATTAGATAGTTTAAATTTTAGAACTGTTCAAATCTATGAAATGTTTGGTATGTGCTATTATAATTTACAAGATTTTGAACAAGCTGAAATATATTTTAGAAATGCCATAAAACTTGATCCAAATGATCCCCAAATCCTATATCGTTTAGCTAGTTTGTATTATGATAAAAAGGATAATAAAATGGCATCATTTTATTTATATCGATCAATATCAAGTGCAAAACCAGATTTAGATCAACAATACTATTTGCTTGGAGTTATTTCAAAGGAAGAAAATAATTTGAAAGCAGCCATTGATAATTTTGAGAAATCTTATAAAAATAATTATGAAAATCATAAAGCATTGTTTGAGTTGGCAGTAACTTCTGAAGTCTATTTTAAAGACAAA
Source organism: Gelidibacter sp. (assembly GCA_010906935.1). GTDB lineage: Bacteria > Bacteroidota > Bacteroidia > Flavobacteriales > Flavobacteriaceae > Lutibacter. The sequence goes on along the minus strand of JAAFHC010000061.1, from coordinate 8,322 downwards.
AAAATTGCATTAAAGCATTACCAAAACTATTTGGATAAATTGAAAAGTAGGGATAATATTATGACTGCTTATGCTGAAGGCAGAATTAAAGAAATAAAAAAACAATACTTTATTGAAGGTGAAATTGTTGACTAACCGAAAATGTTGTATTTTCACTTTTTGAAATAAACAGTGATGTTAAAACAACTTTTTATCTTATTAATTTGCTCATTTTTGGTTTTATCCTGTTCTTATATTGAGCAACACACAAAACGTGAGCCTATTCAAAAAATCGACACCATTGTCGATTTTAATACGGTAGATTCTTATCCGTTGTTCCCAAATTGCGCCGACATTCCTTCTAAAGAAAAGCAACAAATTTGCTTTCAAATGGAAATGTCCCAACATATTTATGCTTCTTTAAAGGAATTTCAATTTAGTGTTAAAGACAGCGTAAATGATACTATTTTTGTTAAATTAAAGATTGACACTTCCGGAAAAATAAGTTTGTCGAACATTCAAATATCTGAAAAAACGAGCGCATTACTTCCAAATTTTGACAGTATTGTAAAAGTAAGCCTTCAAAATTTACCTGTTTTGCAGCCTGCCATCAAAAGAGCGATGCCAGTTACCACAGAGTTTACATTGCCAATTGTTTTGAAAAATTAAAGCCCACTAAGCCCAAAAGTTAGATATTAGAAGTACAAAGAAAAAAGACCAGAGACCAGAGACTAAAAAAACCAAAAGCTCAAAGCTCAAAGTTAAAAGTTCACTTCCTAAATTAGTTTAGATAGGATTAAATTCCTTTTTCATTTAAACATTAACCCATTCATTGGATAATTGGCTAATTTTTTTTGCTTACAACTCAACACTAAAAATTAATAATTGTATTTACCCTTCCACAATTTTTTTAAAAAATCCCTAATGGTATTTTCGCGCGCATTGTTTCCCGGTTCATATATTTTGGTGTTTTTTATTTCATCGGGTAAAAATTCCTGCTCCGTAAAATTGTTTTCAAAGCTGTGCGCATATTTGTAATTTTTGCCGTAATCCAATTCTTTCATCAGCTTTGTTGGCGCATTTCTTAAATGCAGCGGAACCGATAAATCTCCCGTTTCTTTAACAATAGTTTGCGCTTTTCCAATAGCTTCATAAGACGCATTGCTTTTTGCCGAACTTGCCAAATAAACAGCGCACTGACTTAATATAATCCGGGATTCAGGAAAACCAATAATATTTACCGCCTGAAAAGTGTTATTTGCCAAAATTAAAGCAGTCGGATTCGCGTTTCCTATATCTTCCGAAGCCAAAATCAGCATTCTTCTAGCGATGAATTTGGCATCTTCGCCGCCTTCAATCATACGCGCCAGCCAGTAAACGGCAGCATTTGGATCGCTTCCTCTTATAGATTTTATAAAAGCCGAAACAATATCGTAATGTTGTTCGCCGGCTTTGTCGTACAATACCGTGTTTTTTTGAATTTTTGAAAGTACCAATTCGTTGGTGATTCTAATGGGCTCTTTTTCCGTATTTACCACCAACTCAAAAATGTTCAATAATTTTCGCGCATCGCCTCCCGAAACCCGCAATAAAGCTTCGGTTTCTTCAACAATAATATTTTTTTTGGAAATAAAGGCGTCCTCTTTTAAAGCGCGTTGCAACAATTCTTCCAAATCTTTTTTGCTGAAAGAGTTCAATACATAAACCTGGCAACGCGATAACAATGCGGGAATCACCTCAAAACTCGGATTTTCGGTAGTTGCGCCAATCAATGTTACCCAGCCTTTTTCAACCGCTCCAAGCAAGGAATCCTGTTGTGATTTACTGAATCTGTGAATTTCATCAATAAATAAAATAGGATTTTTTTCGGTGAACAATCCGTTGCCTTGTTTGGCTTTGTTGATAATGTCCCTTACGTCTTTAACACCCGAACTTATGGCGCTCAACGTATAAAACGGGCGTTTGGATTCTTTTGCAATGATATTGGCAAGCGTGGTTTTTCCAATTCCCGGCGGTCCCCAAAAAATTAACGACGGAATAATTCCACGTTTTATATGCTCGGTTAACGCACCATTTTTACCCACCAAATGCTGCTGACTAATGTAATCATCTAAGGTTTTCGGACGTATTCGTTCCGCTAATGGCTCATTCATAGCGTAAAAATAAGCATAAAAATGTTTTGGGCATTACACTGCATTACATTTGTGTCGGGCTATTCGCTAAATCTTTTTTATGAAAACTAAAAAAGGAAAAGTTTATCCTGAGCGTAGTCGAAGGGCTGCTATCCCTAATGCAAAAAAATTGTTGTTTAAATAGTGTCATTTAATGGCAAAATTTTAATAATTTCATCCATTCATAATTTAAATTTTTCAATGTCAAAAAGTAAATCCTTATTTCAAAAAAAATTCATCAGTATTCCTATTTTTGCTGTTGTTTTAATTTGGCTGGTGTATTATCTTGAAATAAAATTTGGCTATAATTATAATGATTTCGGCATTTATCCTCAAACTTTATTGGGGTTACGCGGTATCATTTTTTCGCCGTTTTTGCACAGCAGCATTGAACATTTGTTCAGCAACTCCATTCCTTTATTGGTGATGCTGGCGAGTTTGTATTATTTTTATGAAGGCATTGCAACAAAAGTGCTTTTATGGGGAATTTTTTTAACCGGACTTTTAACCTGGTCTTTTGCGCGTCCTTCCTATCATATTGGCGCAAGCGGCGTTGTTTATTTTTTGGTGAGTTTTATCTTTTTCAGCGGTGTTTTCCGCAAATATTATCGCTTGGCGGCAGTTTCTTTAATCGTGGTTTTTTTATACGGAAGCACGGTTTGGTACATTTTCCCCATGGAAGAAAAAATTTCTTGGGAAGGCCATTTATCCGGTTTTTTGGTAGGATTTATTTTTGCCTACATATCTCGAAAAACTGGTCCGCAACCCGAAAAATTTGTCTTTTCCCATAATCCCGAGTTTGACGAAATGTTTGACGAACACGGAAATTTTGCGCCACCAGCAGAAAATGAAGTGTCTGAAATAAATGAAGAGCATAAAAATCCTAATGACCCGGAGATCTAGCAACAAAAAGATTGCTAAGTTGCAATCTATACCAATAATAAATAATCAACAAACTGACAATTTTTCATAAAAAATCAATATCAAATTATAAAAATCACGGATTCAATAATAGAACCAGTTCATAATTAAACAATGAAAAATATAATTGAATTGCTTAATTGTTAATCGATAACTTGATAAATATTTTGATAAAAAACCACATAAAATAATTTATTAAATTATGCCTACATTTAAACAAAATATAAACTAATAAACAATTTGCTACGTCCGAAAAATATCTAGGTTTTTAGTCTTACAAATTTTTTATAAACCAAATAGCTCAGATTTGCAATTAGTGGTGTTCGGAGGAAATTCTAAAATGCGCAAAAAAATATATTAATGAAAATGAATGACGAAATCAAGCTCTTTAACGAAAAAAAAGTTAGAACCCATTGGGATGAAAAATTAGAGAAATGGTATTTTTCTATAATTGATGTTGTTGAAATATTAACCAATAGCAGTAACCCTAGAGATTATTGGTTTAAAATGAAAATTAGAGTAAATACAGAAGACGGATTTGAACTGTCGACAATTTGTCGACAGTTCAAATTAAAAGCGGCAGATGGTAAAATGAGAGCAACAGATTTAGCTGATACTGAAGCATTGCTTCGAATTATCCAATCTATTCCGTCACCCAAAGCCGAACCCTTTAAACAATGGCTGGCAAAAGTAGGCTACGAACGCATGCAAGAAATCGCCGACCCAAGTCAGAGTATAAACAGGGCAAGAGATAATTGGCAACAATTGGGGCGAAGTGAAAAATGGATACAACAGCGCATGACAGGGCAGGAAACCCGCAACAAACTTACTGATTATTGGAAAGAAAGTGGTATAAAAAAGACGGATGAGTTTGCATTACTCGCCAATATTATTCATCAAGAATGGACGGAACTGTCAGTAAAGAAACATAAAGAAATAAAAGGATTAAAATCGCAAAATTTGCGAAATCATATGAGCGAGGCAGAATTAATTTTTACGGCACTAGCCGAACTTTCTACCCGCCAAATTGCATAAACAGGTGAAGCAAAGGGTTTAAAGGAGAATGCAATAGCCGGAAAAAAAGGCGGTAGAATTGCCAAAGATGCGCGTTTAAAATTAGAAGCTCAAACAGGGAAAAGTGTTGTTACCGGTGAAAATTTCTTACCGTTGGTGAAAGAAACCAAAAAATTGAAATGAAAATTAGGTTGGATAGCACAGAATTAGTAATCCGTGCAGCCAAAAAACACAAAAAACCTATAAAATAAATAAATCCTATGAACTCATCTTTAAAAAACTGGCATCAATTTATTGAGACCAGAAATCCTAAAATATTGGACGAACTTTTGGCAAACGAGGTCATTTTTTATTCACCTATTGTATGGGCGCCACAAGAAGGAAAACAAATTACCAAATTGTATTTAATGGCTGCATTGGAAGTGTTTGGTGGTGAAAATTCTAATTTTACATATGTGAAACAGGTAATTGACAACAGCCAATTTATTTTAGAATTTACCACAATAATTGATGGCATAACTGTAGACGGTGTAGATATGATTGAGGTAAATAATGAAGGAAAAATCATCAGTTTCAAAGTGATGGTTCGCCCATTGAAAGCAATCAATAAAGTTCACGAAAAAATGGGGGAAATGCTTGAGAAGTTGAAACTTAAAAAGCCTTTAAGTTAAAAGTCCCAAAAGATTCAAGACTCAACACTCAACACTAAATGCGACTACAAGCTTGATTTCACAAATTGTGATATCCAAATTAAAAACTATTTTTACAAACAGAATTACACAAACCAAAAATGAGCAAAAAGAGCAATGAAAAAACATTAGTGCCAAACTAATTGATAGCAAGCAGAATATTACTAATCAGAGGTCAAAAAGTAATGATAGATAGTGATATTGCAGCGCTTTACGGGGTAACTACAAAAAGGTTGAACCAACAAGTAAACAGGAATATAAACCGTTTTCCAAAACATTTTATGTTTGAGCTTACGGAAGATGAAAAAACAGAGGTGGTTGCAAATTGCAACCACCTTAAAAACCTAAAATTCTCTTCATTTTTACCAAAAGTTTTTACAGAACACGGAATAATGATGCTTGCAAATGTTTTAAGAAGCGAACAAGCCACAACGATGAGCATCAAAATAATAGAGATTTTTATTGAAATGCGGGAAGTATTGAACAATCATAAAGATTTATTGTTAAAACTACAAGAAATACAAGAAAAAGTATCTTCGCACGATGATCAAATAATGTTGATTTTTGAATACATCAAACAGTTTGAAGTAGTTAAACAACAACAATTAGAGCAATCTGAAAGAAAGAAAATCGGTTACAAGAAAGAATAATCCCTACAAAACAAAACCAAATGGCTCGTATTTGTAGCACGCAACGATAATCCAATGGCGCGGATTTGCAACCGTGTTTATTATAAACACCAAAATAAAAGCCACTATCTAATAAAACAGGAAGTGATTTTTTATGCTTTAAAGCGAAACCACATTTTTATTAGAAAAATCCTTAAACTTTTTAGAATTCAGCATTTTATCTCAAATAAAGCGATGACCTCAAACATCCTGTACAACCATTTAGATTTACCCACAAAAGTTACCTTTTCAACTGGAAATATTTCCTACATTTACAGCGCAACAGGAGAAAAATGAACCAATAAACAAAATAACTCAAAACTCAACACTTAAAACTAAGAACTACATATTTCTTCTATACTGTCCGCCCACTTCAAACAATGCCTCTGTAATTTGTCCGATAGAACACACTTTACAGGCTTCCATTAATTGTTCAAAAATATTTTCGTTATTCACGGCTTTTTGTCTTAATAATGCAATATGTTCTTCCACTTCAGAAGCATTTGCTTTGTTTAAGTTTTCAACTACCGTAATTTGGTATTGTTTTTCTTTTTCCGTTGCCCTGATGACTTCCTGCGGCAACACAGTTGGAGATCCTTTGCTGCTTAAAAAAGTGTTTACACCAATAATTGGAAATTCTCCATTGTGTTTTAAGGTTTCATAATACAAACTTTCTTCCTGTATTTTACTGCGTTGGTACATTGTTTCCATCGCGCCCAAAACACCTCCGCGTTCCGTAATTCTGTCAAATTCAGCATAAATGGCTTCTTCCACCAAATCGGTTAATTCTTCAATAATAAAAGAACCCTGAATTGGGTTTTCATTTTTGGTCAAGCCCAATTCTTTGTTGATAATCAGCTGAATGGCCATAGCGCGTCGAACGCTTTCTTCGGTTGGCGTTGTAATCGCTTCATCATAAGCATTGGTGTGTAAACTGTTGCAGTTGTCGTAAATGGCATATAAAGCCTGTAAAGTTGTACGAATATCGTTGAAGTCAATTTCTTGCGCGTGCAATGATCTTCCAGAAGTTTGAATGTGGTATTTCAGCATTTGTGCCCTTGCGTTGGCGCCATATTTTTCTTTCATGGCTTTCGCCCAAATTTTACGTGCAACCCTTCCAATTACTGCATATTCAGGATCAACGCCGTTGGAAAAGAAGAAGGATAAATTTGGTCCAAATTCATTAATGTCCATGCCTCTCGACAAATAATATTCAACATAGGTAAATCCGTTTGACAAAGTAAAAGCCAATTGCGAAATCGGATTTGCGCCGGCTTCGGCAATATGATAGCCTGAAATTGAAACCGAATAAAAGTTGATAATGTTATTTTCAATAAAATATTCCTGCACGTCACCCATCAAACGCAAAGCAAATTCAGTGGAAAAAATACAGGTATTTTGTGCCTGATCTTCTTTTAAAATATCGGCTTGTACGGTTCCTCTAACTTTAGAAATGGTTTCTGTCTTAATTTTTTTATAAATTTCAATGGGCAAAACTTCATCTCCGGTAACGCCCAATAAGCGCAAACCCAATCCGTTATTTCCTTCTGGCAATTCGCCTTGATATTGCGGACGAGCAACATCTTTTTTCTTATAAATGCCTTTTATTTTTGCTTCAATTTCTTTTTCGAGTCCGTTTTTTACAATATATTTTTCACATTCTTGGTCAATGGCTGCATTCATAAAAAACGCCAACATCATTGGTGCTGGGCCGTTAATAGTCATAGAAACTGATGTCAACGCATTGGTCAAATCGAACCCAGAATACAATTTTTTTGCATCGTCTAAACAACAAACTGAAACCCCTGCATTTCCGATTTTTCCGTAAATATCAGGCCTAATATGAGGGTCATTTCCGTATAAAGTCACGGAATCAAATGCGGTGGACAAACGTTTTGCCGGAAGTCCCAAACTTACGTAATGAAAACGTCGGTTCGTACGCTCGGGTCCGCCTTCGCCCGCAAACATTCTTGCCGGATCTTCTCCTGTTCTTTTAAATGGAAAAAGACCAGCGGTATAAGGAAATTCACCGGGAACATTTTCTTCTAAAGACCACAATAATAAATCGCCCCAAGCCTCGTATTTTGGCAAAGAAATTTTCGGAATTTGCGTGTGCGACAAAGATTCGCTGTATGTTTTTATATTTAATTCTTTTCCGCGAACTTTAAAAGTAAAGACTTCGTTTTTATAGGATTGTTTTTTGGCTTCCCAATTTAAAATGAGTTCCCAGTTGTATGGATTTAAATCCATTTTTACGCGTGCAAATTCTTTGAACAAAAGCGACAAAAATGATTTATCAGCCTCTTTTTTAATAATTTTCAGTATTTCATCTTCATTTATTCCAATTTTACTCAAATGAGGTTGATTGGTTTCACTAACAATATTGGCAACGGAACAAATAGTTTTATAAATCCCAAACAATTTTTGGGCAATTTCTTTTTGGTTTAGTGCGTTTTTTCCATAAGCCCTGTTATTTTCGGCAATCTCCGATAAATAGCGCACTCGGTTTGGCGGAATGATAAATTGTTTTTCGCTTATTTTATCAGAAATTTCAAAGGTGCTTTTAAAATGAGTACCTGTTTTTTGGTTTATTTTTTTGATGAGAACTTGGTACAATTCATTGGTTCCCGGATCGTTAAACTGGGAAGCTATGGAACCGTAAACTGGCATTGAATCAACGCTGTTTTCCCACAAATTATGATTGCGTTGGTATTGTTTTTTCACGTCGCGCAAGGCATCTAATGCGCCGCGTTTGTCAAATTTATTCAGGGCAATTACATCAGCAAAATCAATCATATCAATTTTTTCCAATTGTGTTGCGGCACCATATTCTGGTGTCATCACATACAAGGAAACATCAGAATGGTCTAAAATTTCGGT
>JAAFHC010000060.1 GCA_010906935.1 Gelidibacter sp. | reverse complement strand
GAAGCAATGATGCCGGCGGCAGTTTGGTTTCCTTGTTGGCAACATTCACCTATTTTTATGACAGAAATGATTTGAATTACAATGTGGTGATGGTGGCTTCTGCGGAAGAAGAAAGCTCAGGATTGAACGGATTGAACAGTATGCTGAAAATCATTCCACCAATAGATTTTGCCATTATTGGCGAACCAACCTTAATGCAGTTGGCTATTGCCGAAAAAGGATTGTTGGTCCTCGATTGTGAGGCGAAAGGAACTTCTGGGCATGCAGCGCACGGAATTGGAGACAATGCCATTTATAAAGCAATTGAAGACATTCATTGGTTTCAAAATTTTGAATTTCCGAAGGAATCGGAAATGTTGGGAAAGGTAAAAATGACCGTGACTCAAATCAATGCCGGAAATCAGCACAATGTAATTCCGGCGACATGTAATTTTGTGGTTGATGTGCGGGTTACCGATGCTTACAGCAACCTGGAAGTGTTGGAAATTGTGCAATCGAATGTGAAATCAGAGGTTAAAGCCAGATCTTTGCGGTTGAATTCATCCTCAATTCCAAAAGACCATCCAATTGTTGTGGCAGGAATTAAATTGGGCAAAAAAAAAAACCTATGGATCACCAACATTATCGGATCAGGCAGTATTAAGTTGTCCATCTTTGAAATTAGGTCCGGGAGACAGTTTTCGTTCACATACCGCAGATGAATTTATTTATGTGAATGAAATTGAAGAAGGGATTGGGTTGTATATCAAAATATTAAATGAAATTTTAGTTGATTAGGCAAAAGCGAATAGTGAAATGCGAAAAGGGAAAAGTTCAAAAGGAATAAGCATTTTTCAACTTTCAAATTTTCAAATTTTTAACAAATAAATAATAAAGAAATGAAACTTTGGGATAAAGGATTTTCAACCGATAAAAAAATAGATTTGTTCACTGTGGGAAACGATAGGGAACTCGATTTAATTTTGGCAAAATATGATGTGATTGGGAATATGGCCCACGCAAAAATGTTGCACAAAATCGGATTGTTAACTGCCGAAGAAATCAATTTATTGGAAACGGAATTGGCAGCAATTTTAAAAACTATTGAAGAAGGAAATTTCACCATTGAAAATTCTTTTGAAGATGTACATTCTAAAATAGAATTTTTGCTGACTGAAAAATTGGGTGATACCGGAAAAAAAATTCATACGGCACGTTCAAGAAACGACCAGGTTTTGGTGGATGTTCATTTATTTGTAAAAGATGCATTAAAGGAAATAAATGAAAGTGTCAATGAACTTTTTGAATTGTTAATTTCGCTGGCGGAACAGCACAAAAATGTGTTGTTGCCGGGCTATACGCATTTACAAATCGCCATGCCTTCCTCGTTCGGATTGTGGTTTTCAGCCTATGCCGAAACACTGATTGACGATATTTATTTTTTGAAAGCAGCATATAAAGTGGCCGATCAAAATCCGCTGGGTTCCGCAGCAGGTTATGGAAGTTCTTTTCCTATCGACAGAGATTATACCACAAAATTATTGCATTTTGAAACGTTGAAATACAATTCGGTTGCCGCACAAATGGGCCGGGGAAAATTGGAAAAATCAACGGCTTTTGCGATGAGTTCAGTGGCGGGAACTTTATCAAAAATGAGCATGGACATTTGCTTGTATATGAGCCAGAATTTTAGTTTTATTTCTTTTCCAGATGAATTAACAACAGGATCGAGCATTATGCCGCACAAAAAAAATCCAGATGTTTTTGAACTCATTCGAGGTAAATGCAACAAATTACAAGCATTGCCTTATGAGTTTACGCTCATCACCAACAATTTGCCAAGCGGTTATCACCGTGATTTACAATTGTTGAAAGAAGGTTTGATTCCTTCGTTTTCAACCTTAAAATCGTGTTTAGAAATGCTTACGTATTCATTAAAAAATATTCAGGTAAAACCGAATATTATTGATGACGAAAAATATCTTTATTTATTTAGTGTTGATGAAGTTAACAAACTCGTTCAAAGCGGAGTTCCGTTTAGGGACGCCTATAAAATTGTTGGAAAAAGTATTGATGAGGGCACTTTTAATCCGGATAAAAAAGTAGTGCATACACACAAAGGAAGTTTGGGTAATTTATGTTTGGATGAAATTGTAAACAAGAAAAATAAGGCTTAGATACAATTTTTAATTATTCATTATTAATTAATTGCAGGCATCCCAAATCGGATCTTTTGGAGGATGGGCAATAATTGAAATAAGTTCATTGGAAACCGGGTGAACAAACTCAATTTTATGGGCGTGTAAATGGATGCTTGCATCTTTATTGCTTCGGTCGAAACCATATTTTAAGTCGCCTTTTATGGGCGAACCGATAGCAGATAGCTGACATCTGATTTGGTGGTGACGACCCGTTTCCAAATCGACTTCCAGCAAATGATAATTGTCCAGTGATTTCAGTAATTTATAATGAAGAACAGCTTTTTTGCTACCTTCAATTTCGGTGTTGTAGGAAGTTGATTTGTTGTTTTTCGGATTTTTTATCAAGTAACTTATAATCGTATCCGTTTCTTTTTCCGGTTTATTTTTAACCACCGCCCAATAGGTTTTATTTACTTTTTTATCGCGAAGCATTTTATTGAAACGTTCTAATGCTTTGGATGTTTTGGCAAAAACAACGATGCCTGTGGTTGGCCTGTCGAGGCGATGAACCGTTCCCAAAAAAACAGCACCCGGTTTGTTATATTTTTCCTTGATAAATGATTTTACAACATCACTTAAAGGCTCGTCTCCAGTTTTATCTCCCTGAACAATGTCGCCCGATCGTTTGTTGACAATGATAAAGTGGTTGTCTTCAAACAGCATTTGCAGGTTATTTTTGGTTGAAGCCATTTTTAAGATTGTGAGGCTACTTGCTGATTTAGTTCGTCTATAAAATTCAGCAATTCATCTTTTCCGGTAGTGTCTACTGCAGAAGTCACAAAATGTGGAGGCATGCTTTCCCAATTGGATTTGGTCATTACTTTGCTGTAAACCTGAATGTTTCTGTTCAATTCAGAAAGTTTCAGCTTATCAGCTTTGGTGAAAACAATGTAAAAAGGAATGCTGTTTTCACCCAAGAATTCCATAAAATCCAAATCTATTTTTTGAGGCTCTAACCTTGAATCAATCAATACAAAAGTGCAAATCAATTGTTGGCGAAGCAATAAATAATCTTTTATAAATTCTTGAAATGTTAGTCTTTTCGATTTTGAAACCTGTGCATAACCATAGCCCGGTAAATCTACCAAAAACCAATCTTCGTTAATTTTAAAATGGTTGATAAGTTGCGTTTTCCCAGGTTTGCCCGATGTTTTTGCCAACTTGCTTCTGCCAGTAATCATATTGATCAAAGAAGATTTCCCAACGTTTGAGCGTCCTATAAAAGCATACTCAGGAAGTTGCTCTTTTGGGCATTTGGAGACGTCGGTATTGCTGGTTACAAAATCGGCAGTTTTAATTTTCATGGGTTACAGGTTCCTTTCTTTTAGCCAGTTTTCAAGAATTTTATTAAACTCGTCTGGGTGTTCCATCATAGGCGCATGGCCACATTTATCAATCCAAAACAAGTTGGCATCTGGCAATAATTTCTGAAAATCTATGGCTACTTCCGGCGGAGTGACAGTATCGTTTTTGCCCCAAATAATACAGGCGGGAATATTCATTTTAGGTAAATCTTTTGCCATATTATGTCGAATGGCGCTTTTTGCGATGGCCAAAGTTTTTATAACTCTAAGGCGATCATTTACTGAAGCAAATATTTCATCAACAACTTCTTTTGTGGCAATTGCAGGGTCGTAAAATACTTCTTGAGTTTTTGCCTCAATGTATTGGTAATTTCCTCTTTTTGGATAGGAATCACCCATAGATTTTTCGTACAAACCCGAACTTCCGGCCAAAACAAGTCCGGCAACGTTATTAAGGTTTAACTTTGTGAAATACAATGCAATATGTCCGCCTAAAGAGTTCCCAAGCAATATGGCTTTGTCAATTTTTTTATACGCCATAAAATCTTTTAAAAACTTCGATAAGTTTTTAACATTCGTTTTTAAAAGCGGTAATTTATAAATTGGCAATTCAGGTATAATTACCTTATATCCTTTTTCTGAAAAATAATTCAAAACACCATCAAAATTACTTAACGCGCCCATAAGTCCGTGAAGCACAATTATAGGTTGCCCTTCACCGGCCTCAACATAGCTATACTTGCCATCTGTGATAAGTTTACTGCTCATTTAAATATTCATTTTTATACCTTATTGCAAAGGTAACTTATTTTTCGAAAATACAGTTTATTTTAAAGACTTGCATTTAAAAAAGCAATCACCTGGATTCCAAAAAATCAGCTAGTAAATGGGTGAAAGTGGTAAAAGTTATCAACAAAGTGGAGAATTGTGGTAGATTGTGGGAAAAAATTTATATTTTTGAATACACTCAAATTCATGATGATAAATTTAATTGGAACATACGAAGCTAAGGCTGATGCGAAAGGGAGGTTGCTGCTTTCCAACGCATTAAAGAAACAGCTTATGCCAATGTTGCAGGAAGGTTTTGTGATAAAACGATCCGTTTTTCAGCCTTGTTTAGAGTTGTATCCGATGTCTGAGTGGAATGCGATGATGGCAAAAGTGAATACTTTAAACAGGTTTGTGAAAAAAAACAATGATTTCATCCGTCGTTTTACTGCGGGCGTAAAAATTGTGGAGTTAGACAGTTTGGGAAGATTATTGATTCCGAAGGATTTGCAGATTTTCGCAGAAATCGACAAAAATGTGGTGCTATCTTCTGCTGTGAACATTATTGAAATCTGGGACAAAGACAAGTACGAAAAAGCGATTGATGATGCAACGGTAGATTTTGCGGATTTGGCTGAAAGTGTGATGGGTAACGTAAATGAAAATGAAGATGGAATATCATAATCCGGTTTTGTTAAAAGAAAGTGTTGAGGGTTTAAATATCAAGCCAGATGGCATATACGTTGATGTTACGTTTGGTGGCGGAGGCCATTCAAAAGAGATATTGAGCAGGCTGAATGAGAATGGGAAACTTTATGCTTTTGACCAAGATGAAGATGCGCAACGCAATGTGATTGATGATCCGAGATTTACGTTGATTCCGCAGAATTTCAGATTTATAAAAAGGTATTTGCGTTTTTACAGCATTAAAAAAGTGGATGGTATTTTGGCGGATTTAGGCGTGTCATCTCACCAATTTGATGAAGCGGAACGCGGATTTTCAACCCGGTTTGATGCCGATTTAGATATGAGAATGAACCAATCTGGCGCATTGTCGGCTTTTGACGTCATCAATAAATATGATGAGGAAAAATTGGCCAACGTGCTTTTCAATTATAGCGAATTGCGCAATGCGAAAGATATTTCAAGAAGAATTGTTGAAAAGCGTTCCGAAGAAAAAATTAAAACAAGCTTTCAGCTAAAAGAAGTGTTGGCGGCATTTGTGCCAAAATCACAGGAACATAAAGTGTTGGCTCGAATTTTTCAAGGAATTAGAATTGAGGTGAATCAGGAAATTGAAGCGTTAAAAGAATTTTTAATGCAGGTGCCTGAATTACTGAATGAAGACGGAAGAATGAGCGTGCTTTCTTACCATTCTTTGGAAGACAGGTTGGTAAAAAGGTTTATCAGAAGCGGTCTTTTTGAAGGTGAGCCGGTTAAAGATTATTACGGTAATGTTACGGTTCCTTTAAAAAAAGTGGGGCAAATGGCAGTTCCTTCATTTCAGGAAATTAAAAAGAACAGTAGGGCAAGAAGCGCAAAATTAAGAATCGCAACTTTAGCATAAATGGCAAAAATCACAAATAGCGTTTACGATTTATTAAAAGGAAAATTTTTAATACAAGAGGATTCCCTTAAAAATTGGCGCTTCATTTTTTTTATTGTTGCCTTGGTGCTTTTGATGATTGCAAGCGGACACAGTTCAGATAAAAAAGTCATGGAAATTGCGCAACTTAATAAAGATATTAAGGAATTAAGAGCTGAATTTGTTGATACACGATCAATTTCAATGAAAATGAAACTGGAATCAACAATAAAAAATAAAGTGGAGGGATTTGGATTAAAACCAAGTGAAAATCCGCCACAAGTAATTAAAGTAACCTCAAAAAAATCAAATTAAAATTGGCTGCAACAAAAAAAGGCATATTAAATAAACTCTATGTTGTGTTTGTGTTTATCACATTTTTTTTGGCGGCTATTATTTTGAAGTTAACCGATATTCAATTTGCCGATGGTGAAAAGTATAGAGAAATGTCGGAGCATCTTACGATAAAAAACGACACTATTTTCGCAAATCGTGGCAATGTTTTTTCTGCGGATGGCAGTTTGTTGGCAACTTCCATGTCGCAGTATGAAATTAGAATGGATGCTTATACGGTTGAGGCTGAAGAATTTGAAGCAAATATCAGAAGTCTTTCTATAGCGCTTTCAAAAATGTTGGGAAAGCCGGCAAGAGAATGGGAAAATAAAATAAGAAAGGCGAGAACAAACAAAAATAGGTACCTATTTATTACCCGAAAAATAGGGTATACCGAATACATGAAAATCAAAAGTTTTCCAATTTTTAAATTGGGAATGTATAAAGGTGGTTTTATTGCAGAGCAATCAACCGTTAGGGCGCATCCTCTTGGAAAAGTTGCTGAACGAACCATAGGTTATGATGATTACAGAGGTGCACCAGGAATTGAAGGTGCTTATCGGGATTATTTAAATGGAAAATTCGGATGGCGTTTGAAGCAGAAAATAGCCAAAGGCCAATGGAAACCAATTAATGACGCTAATGAAAAGGAACCGGTTGACGGAAAAGATATTGTCACCACCATTGACATAAATATACAAGATATTGCGCACCATTCTTTATTGAGACAGTTAGAGTTTTATGAAGCCGATCACGGTTGTGTGGTGGTTATGGAAACCAAAACCGGAGAAATTAAAGCAATTTCCAATTTGGGCAAAAACGCAAATGGCACTTATTATGAAAGGTTGAATTATGCTGTTGGAGAATCTAACGAACCAGGCTCAGCTTTTAAAGTGATGGCGATGGTGGTTGCATTGGAGTCGAAAGTGATTGATACGAGCACAGTGGTAGATACAGGAGGCGGGAGATATATAATTCATGGAAGGGCAATAAACGACTCAAGAAAAGGTGGTTATGGCAAAATATCAGCTGCTCGTGCACTTGAGGTCTCTTCAAATATTGGGTTTGCAAGATTAATAGAAGAAAATTTTGGTAAAAATCCCGAGAAATTTATCAATTCTTTAAGAGCAATGCATTTAAATACCAAGTTAGGACTGCCTATAAAAGGGGAAGGAACTCCTGAGATTCCTGGGCCAGGCGATAAAAAATGGAGCAAGAATGCTTTGCCTTCAATCGCTTATGGTTATAACATTAGCCTTACGCCATTACAAATATTGACATTTTACAATGCCATTGCAAATAACGGCGAAATGGTGAAACCAAGGTTTATAAAAGAAATTCGTTCTTGGGACAAACAACATTTAGAATCATTTGATAAAGAAGTTATTGATCCGGCAATTTGTTCAAAGGAGACGATAGATAAAATGCAGGAAATGCTTAAAAATGTGGTGGTACATGGAACCGGAAGAAAATTATATGCCGATAATTTTTCTATGGCCGGTAAAACAGGAACCGCCAGAACCGAATATTGGGAAACAGATTGGGAAACCAACAGGCGTTATATTTCCTCCTTTACGGGATATTTTCCTGCAGAGAACCCGAAGTATTCATGCATCGTGGTCATTCATAAACCAAAAGCGCAAACAGGCTATTACGGTGCTGATGTTTCCGGACCGGTTTTTAAGGATATCGCCCAAAAAATTTACCTATCAAAGTCGGAAATTAATAACATAGAGAATAAAACACCAAATTTTGAAAGTATAGAAAATGACTATAACACTTATTTTACCATCGCCAACAAAGAAATTGACACAATTCCAAATGTAAAAGGCATGGCAGGTATGGACGCAATTTCCATTCTTGAAAATTTAGGGTTAAAAGTGAGCTATTTGGGAAAAGGAAAAGTTGCTGAGCAATCGTTGATTGCCGGCGGAAAAATAATCAAAGGATCAACCATCATTCTAAATTAAATTATTTGAAATCAGTCAAAGACATATTAGATAAAGTTGTGGTAAACGCAATACAAGGCAATACCGATATAAGGGTAAACGCCATTGTGTTCGATTCTAGAAATGTGCAAAAAAATTGCTTGTTCGCAGCGCAAAAAGGCTTGCTGTTTGATGGCCATCAATTTATTGATAAAGCCATAGAATTGGGTGCTGTTGCAATACTTTGTGAAAAATTGCCCGCGAATTTAGTTAAAAACATCACTTATATTCAAGTTGAAAATTCAAATAGAGCATTGGCTTTAATCGCTTCAAATTTTTATGGCAATCCGTCTTCAAAATTAAAATTAATAGGAATTACAGGCACAAACGGAAAAACCACCGTAGCCACGTTGTTGTATAAATTATTTCAGAATGCCGGTTACAAAGCTGGATTGTTGTCAACCGTAAAAATTTTGGTGGATACCAAGCAATATGAAGCCACGCATACCACGCCAAATTCAGTGGCCATAAATTCTTATTTGAATGAAATGGTTGAATTGGGCGTAGATTATTGTTTTATGGAAGTAAGTTCTCATGGAATTCATCAAAAAAGAACGGAAGGACTCCAATTTGCCGGCGGCGTATTTACAAATTTAACCCATGACCATTTAGATTATCATAAAACATTTGCGGAATACAGGGACGTAAAAAAATTATTTTTTGATCGATTACCGAAAACAGCTTTCGCGTTGGTAAATATCGATGATAAAAATGGACCGGTGATGTTTCAAAATACTGAATCGAAAAAACAGTCATATGCATTAAAAACAATGGCCGATTTCAAGGCTAAAATAATTGAAAACCAGTTTTCGGGCTTGGTGCTCAATATCAACAACAATGAAGTTTATACAAAATTAATTGGCCGATTTAATGCTTATAATTTGCTGGCAGTATATGGTGTTTCTGTCCTTTTGGGATTGGATTCGGCGGAAGCTTTGCGACATTTAAGCGAGTTGGAAAACGTAACAGGCAGGTTCCAATATTTCATTTCTAAAGGCGGCGTAACTGCCATTGTGGATTATGCACATACGCCCGACGCCTTAAAAAATGTGTTGGAAACCATCAATGAAATAAGAACCGGAAACGAACAAGTAATTACCGTTGTGGGATGCGGTGGCAATAGAGACAAAGCGAAACGCCCTGTTATGGGGCGAATCGCCTCTCAATTAAGCTCGCAGGTAGTAGTTACTTCCGACAATCCGAGGAATGAAGATCCTCAAACAATCATAGAAGAAATTGAAGCAGGCATTGAAGCTCATAATTTGAGAAAATCACTGTCGATTTTGGATAGGGCACAAGCCATAAAAGCAGCTTCAAAACTGGCTAAAAAAGGCGATATCATATTAATTGCCGGAAAAGGCCATGAAACGTATCAGGAAATAAACGGAAAACGCTCGCATTTTGATGATTATGAGCAAATTACAAAACAGTTAAACCTCGTAGAAAACTAATATTATGTTATATTATTTGTTTGAATATTTAGATAAATATTACGATTTAACCGGCGCAGGATTATTTAAATATATCTCGTTTCGTTCAGCAATATCGTTTATCATTTCCTTGCTGTTTTCTATGATTTACGGAAAAAAAATCATCAATTATTTGCAGTTAAAGCAAGTGGGCGAATCGGTTAGAGATTTGGGATTGGAAGGGCAAGTTGAAAAGGCGGGCACGCCAACAATGGGTGGAATCATCATTATTTTTGCAACACTCATTCCTGTATTGCTATTTGCCCAAATAGACAATGTATATATCGTTTTGTTGGTGGTTACCACTTTGTGGATGGGAACTATTGGCTTTTTGGATGATTATATAAAAATTTTCAAACAAAATAAAGCTGGGTTAAAAGGCAGGTTCAAAATTTTAGGACAAATTACCTTGGGAGTTTTTGTGGGCGCGATGCTTTATTTCCATCCAAGCGTTACGATGAAAGAAAAATTGCCAACAAAGTTTCAATATGTTACAGAAGCGGGAACCCAAATATTGTTTGCCGATTCCAAAAAATCAACAAAAACAACCATTCCATTTGTGAAGAATAATGAATTGGATTATGCTTCGGCCTTTGCTTTTTTAGGAACCGGATATAAAAAATATGCTTGGTTAATTTTTATTCCAATCGTCATATTTATTATCACAGCAGTTTCCAACGGAGCCAATTTAACGGATGGAATTGACGGATTGGCAGCAGGTTCGTCGGCCATCATTGTGTTGACACTCGGGATTTTTGCCTGGGTTTCAGGAAATATCATTTTCGCTAATTATTTGGATGTGATGTACATTCCGGATTCCGGAGAAATGACCATTTTTATCGCCGCTTTTGTGGGGGCTTTAATCGGATTTTTATGGTACAACACCTATCCGGCGCAAGTTTTTATGGGTGACACAGGAAGTTTAACCATAGGTGCCGTAATTGCTGTTTTGGCTATTGCCGTACGTAAAGAATTGCTCATTCCTATTTTAGCGGGCATCTTTTTAGTGGAGAATTTATCGGTGGTTCTTCAGGTAAGTTATTTTAAATACACCAAAAAGAGATTTGGAGAAGGAAAACGCATATTTAAAATGGCACCATTGCACCATCATTATCAAAAAATAGGTTATCACGAAAGCAAAATTGTGACAAGATTTTGGATTGTAGGAATTATGTTGGCGGTATTGGCCATAGTTACTTTAAAATTGAGGTAAATGAAATTAGCAATTCTAGGTGCAGGAGAAAGCGGTGTTGGAACCGCGATTTTGGGAAAACAAAAAGGTTTTGAGGTTTTTGTTTCAGATCAAGGAATAATTGCTGAAAAATATAAAAAAGTTCTTTTAAATAATGACATTTTATTTGAAGAGGGTAACCATACCGAATCTAAAATAATGGAGGCTGATTTGGTGATGAAAAGTCCTGGAATTCCAGAGAAGGTTTCCTTGGTAAAACAATTGAAAAGCAAAGGAATTCCTGTGATTTCTGAAATTGAGTTTGCTTCAAAATATACAAACGGCGTTATTGTGGGAATCACCGGATCAAACGGAAAAACCACCACAACCATGTTGGTTAATCATATTTTGAAGAAGGCAAACCTTAATGTTGGAATGGGAGGGAATATTGGTGACAGTTTTGCGCAACAGGTGGCTGAAAATATGTACGATATCCATGTATTGGAATTGAGCAGTTTTCAGTTGGACGGCATTGTAGATTTTGCGCCTCACATTGCCATTATCACAAATATTACGCCCGATCATTTGGACAGATACGATTATAACTTTGAAAATTATATCCATTCAAAATTCAGAATAACCGAAAATCAGACCGAAAATGATTTTTTGATTTATGATGCTGATGATAAAGTGATTTCAGAATGGTTAAAAAATAACAACACAAAAGCAATTTTACTGCCTTTTTCAATAGAAAAAGAACTGGAACAAGGCGTTTATTTGAAAAATGACAACATCATAATTAAATATAAAACAGAAGATACACTAATGAACATTTCAACTTTAGCTTTAAAAGGGAAACACAATTTGAAAAATGCATTGGCAGCATCTATGACCACGTCGGTGCTAAAAGTTCGAAACCATACCATTCGTGAAAGCTTGGAAGATTTTGAAGGCGCTGAACACCGATTGGAATTTGTGCTAAAAATTAACGGAGTGCAATACATCAACGATTCAAAAGCAACGAATGTTAACGCAACATTCTATGCACTGGATTGCGTTAAAACGCCAACGGTATGGATTGTGGGTGGCGTAGATAAAGGAAATGATTATTTGGATTTAATGCCCATGGTTAGGGAAAAAGTGAAGGCCATTATTTGTTTGGGAATGGACAATCAAAAAATAATGCAAACTTTTGGCAATGTGGTTGATTTAATCGTTGAAACTGCAGGGGCTGAAGAAGCTGTAAAAGTTGCCTACAAAATTGCCGAAAAAGGGGATACGGTGTTGTTGTCTCCGGCTTGTGCCAGTTTTGATTTGTTTGAAAATTATGAAGACAGGGGAAATAAATTTAAAGAAGCCGTTAGAGGGTTGTAAATGAAACGAGCATTGCAAATTTTGATACACACAGAAATGATTAATGGCGAACTGCATCTGTACCAATAAAAAATAAATAATAAACAGATGAAAAACATTCTTAAAAATATAGAAGGAGATAAAGCGATATGGGCCATTGTTACCATTATGGCTATCTTGTCGTTTATGCCCGTTTACAGCACAAGCACCAATTTGGTTTATGGAACCAATATTGGCACCCCTTTCTATTATTTATTTAAGCATGTAATTTTGTTATTTCTTGGATTCTTAATTATATACGGCGTTCATAAAATTCCGTTTAGATATTTTAGTGGCGGCTCCGTATTAATGTTGCCTTTGGTAATTTTGTTATTAATTTATACCCTTTCACAGGGAACCACCATTGGCGGTTCAAACGCCAGTAGGTGGATTGAAATTCCGTTTATTGGTGTTGGTTTTCAAACATCTACATTGGCTGTTTTGGTGTTGATGATTTATGTTTCTAGATATTTAGCCCGAAAAAAAGAAAGCAAAATTATTTTTAAGGAAAGTGTTTTACAGTTATGGCTGCCAATAGCAATTACATTGGCATTAATTTTACCGGCAAACTTTTCAACCACCGCAATCGCATTTCTAATGATACTAATGTTGTGCTTTATTGGAGGTTATCCAATTAAATATTTATTGGGTGTTGTGGGCGCTGGCGTGGTGTTCCTTGCTTTATTTGTATTTACTGCCAAAGCGCTTCCTGGAGTTTTTCCAAACCGGGTAGATACTTGGATTAACAGGGTTGAAAATTTTTCAAATCCGAGCGCTGAAGAAGGTTATCAGGTTGAAAAAGCAAAAATTGCGATAGCAACTGGCGGTTTGCAAGGCCGAGGTCCGGGAAAAAGCATCCAAAAAAACTTTTTGCCACAATCTTCCTCCGATTTTATTTTCGCCATTATTGTTGAAGAATATGGATTGTTGGGTGCTTTGGGGGTTATTCTTATGTATTTTATATTGCTGTTTCGCATTGTGATTGCGGCAAAAAAAGCGAGAAGTATTTTTGCAACGCTCATTATTATTGGCGTTGGTTTGCCCATCATTTTTCAAGCACTCATAAATATGTCAGTAGCTGTTAATTTGATGCCGGTGACCGGACAAACATTGCCGTTAATAAGCAGTGGAGGAACTTCTATATGGATGACCTGTTTTGCGATTGGAATAATTTTAAGCGTTACCGCTGAAAAAGAAATAGACCCAGATATTGCCAGTGAAGATAACCCTTTAACAGTATTACATGAAGCAATCGGTTAATATCATATTAAGTGGAGGTGGAACAGGCGGACATATTTATCCGGCAATCGCTATTGCCAATGAATTAAACGTAATATATCCCAATGCCAATTTTTTGTTTGTTGGCGCAAAGGATAAAATGGAGATGGAGAAAATCCCAGAAGCGGGATATGACATCAAAGGATTGTGGATTTCAGGAATTCAACGACAATTTATATTAAAAAATTTCTCATTCCCGTTCAAATTGGTGAGCAGTATGTCGAAAGCGTACAGAATCATCAAGGAATTTAAACCTGATATTGTTATTGGTACTGGCGGTTTTGCCAGCGGTCCAACATTATATGTGGCAAGTTTGCGAAAAATAAAAACATTGATTCAGGAACAAAATTCTTATCCGGGAATTACGAACAAATTGTTGGCAAAAAGAGTAGATAAAATTTGTGTTGCTTATGATGGGTTGGAACGTTTTTTTCCTTTGAACAAAATTGTTAAAACCGGAAATCCGGTACGTCAAGATTTGCTTGAAATAGAAGGCAAAGGTGAAGAAGCCAAAAAATATTTCAATTAAGGTGATAAAAAAACGCTTTTAATTATTGGCGGAAGTTTAGGCGCCAGAGCCATTAATAATTTGATTGAAAAACACATTGATTGGTTGGTTTCCAAAAATTTGCAGGTGATATGGCAAACGGGAAAATTGTATTATGATGAATTTAAAAAATACGACAGTTTAGAAGGCGTTCAAACACATGCCTTTTTGAACAGGATGGATTTAACGTATGCCGCTGCCGATTTTATTATAAGTCGTGCTGGTGCAGGTTCCATTTCAGAATTGTGTATTGTGGGGAAACCGGTAATTTTTATTCCTTCTCCAAATGTAGCTGAAGACCATCAAACTAAAAATGCTTTGGCGGTTGTGAACAGCAACGCCTCTTTGCTGTTGAAAGAATCTGAATTGGATATGTTTCAATCAAATATTGAAGCGTTGCTGGAGAACGAAGAATTGCAGCAAGTTTTAAGTAAAAACATCAAAAAATTGGCATTGCCAAATGCCACTAAAGACATAATTAAAGAAATTGTAAAATTAATAAATAGGTAATAAAGTTGAATTTAGAGCGCATACATAACGTTTATTTTGTGGGTATCGGAGGCATCGGTATGAGCGCTATTGCAAATTATTTTAAAAGCAATGGCAAAAACGTTGCGGGATATGATAGGGTTTCAACAAAAATTACCAAGTCGCTTCAACAAATGGGCATTGCCGTTCATTTTGAAGATTCTGTTGATTTAATTCCTTCGGCATTTATAAACAACCAAGATACCATTGTGGTTTATACGCCTGCAATTCCGAAGAATAATTTGGAATTAAACTATTTGTGGGAAAATCATTTTACTGTTTTAAAGCGCTCGGAAATACTGGGCTTAATTACCAAAAGCACTTTTTGTTTGGCAGTGGCCGGCACGCATGGAAAAACAACAACGTCCACTATTTTAGGACATATTTTAAAAGAAGCCGGAGTAAATGCCACTTCTTTTTTAGGCGGAATTTCAGAAAATTACAAGTCTAATTTAATTTTGGGAGGTGATGAAATTTCTGTGGTGGAAGCCGATGAATTTGACCGTTCATTTTTAAAATTATCCCCAAATATTGCTTGTATCACTTCTATGGATGCCGATCATTTGGATATTTATGGGGAAAAGGCTGAATTGGAAAAATCATTTATGGATTTTGCCGATAAAGTATCACAAACATTGATTGTAAGAAAAGGATTGCCGTTAAAAGGCATAACATATGGCATTGAAGAAGGTGCCGATTACAATGCAAAAAATTTAAAAGTTGAAGAAGGCGCTTACATTTTTGATGTGATGACACCTACAGAAACTATTGAAAACATAAAGATTAACCTGCCGGGTAAACACAATGTGCTAAATGCGGTGGCGGCTTTGGCAATGGCTAATATTTTTGGGGTTTCACTCCAGGTCATTGCTGAAGCTTTACTAACTTTTAAAGGAATTGAAAGAAGGTTTTCTTACAAAATTAAAACAGCTGATTTGGTGCTGATTGACGATTATGCACACCATCCTACCGAAATTAATGCAATAGTGGATTCAGTTAGGGAAATGTATCCCACAAAAAAAATTGCGGGAATTTTTCAACCGCATTTATACAGCAGAACAAGAGATTTTATAGATGATTTTGCGGCTAGTTTATCGCGCTTTGATGCGTTGATTTTGTTGGACATTTATCCGGCAAGGGAATTGCCTATTGAAGGGGTGACTTCCTCTTGGCTTTTAAATAAAATCACTATTGAAGACAAACAAATTTCTTCAAAAGAGAATTTGGTTAAAAAGGTTTTAAACCTTGATTCACAAGTAATTGTAATGATTGGTGCCGGTGATATAGGCGAATTGGTGGAAGTAATTAAAAATGCATTGGAACATGAAAATTAACTGGAATTACATCATAGGAATATTATTGTTGTCGTTAGTTGTGTTTCTGTATGGTTTTTCAAATTTCAGAAACAGCGCTCAAAAAGTAGCGGACATTTCTATCGAATTTGAGCAAGGAGACAACCTTTTTATGGATTACCAAATGGTTAATAAATTGTTAATACAAAATGGCGGAAGTGCTAAGAATCTAGCAAAATCTGTTATAGATTTACATAATTTGGAAGCAAATGTGCGTTCACACCCCATGGTAGAAAGTGCATCAGTTTATTTAACAGTTGACGGTTTTCTTAAAGCTAAAATTAAACAGCGTACCCCAATAGCCAGAGTGGTAATTAATAATGAAAGTTACTACATTGACAGACAGGCAAAAACCATGCCTTTGTCTGACAATTTTTCAGCCAGGGTTTTGCTGATTTCAGGTGCTATAAAGGAGGAGAATAATGATAAGATACGTGAATTGGTAACCGCAATTTTGAATGATGAATTTTTGAAAGAACAAATTATAGCGATTGAAAAAACGACGGAAAACGAGTATGTTTTGGACACAAGAGTGGGTGATCAGAAAATAATTTTAGGGAAAATTGAAAATTTAGATCAGAAATTTAAAAATCTGAGCGCATTTTATATAAAAACAATGGCCGATAGTACAATTTATAAGTACGATTCGATTAATTTAAAATACAACATGCAAGTTGTAGCCACAAATAAAGTAGATTATGGAAAACGATGATATTTCGG
Organism: Gelidibacter sp.; assembly: GCA_010906935.1. Taxonomy (GTDB): domain Bacteria; phylum Bacteroidota; class Bacteroidia; order Flavobacteriales; family Flavobacteriaceae; genus Lutibacter. Next base: position 27,683 of record JAAFHC010000060.1, on the reverse strand, counting down.
TAGGATTGGATATAGGAACAACCAAAATTGTTGCTATGATTGGTCGTAGAAATGAGTATGGGAAAATTGAGTTGTTAGGGATTGGCAAAGCCAAAAGTTTGGGCGTTCACCGTGGTGTGGTCAATAATATTACGCAAACAATACAATCTATTCAAAAAGCTGTGGATGAAGCGATTGCAGTTTCTGGAATTCAAATTACCGACGCTGTAGTTGGTATTGCCGGACAACATATCAGAAGTTTGCAGCACAGCGATTACATCACAAGGCCAAATTCCGAAGAAGTTATTAGTGAGGAGGATTTGGAAAAATTAGAAAAACAGGTTTATAAATTGGTGATGCTGCCGGGTGAAGAAATTATTCATGTGCTTCCGCAGGAATTTAAAGTTGATGGTCAGGGTGAAATTACACAACCTGTTGGGATGTATGGAGGAAGATTAGAAGCTAATTTTCATGTAGTTGTCGGACAAATTTCTTCCATCAGAAATGTTGGAAGATGCATTAAAAGTGCCGGATTAAATTTGGCAGGCATTACCTTGGAGCCTTTGGCGTCGGCAGAAGCCGTTTTAAGCGCAGAGGAAAAGGAAGCTGGCGTGGCATTGATTGATATTGGGGGCGGAACTACAGATTTGGCAATTTTTAAAAACGGAATTATTCGTCATACTGCCGTAATTCCTTTTGGAGGAAACGTAATTACCGAAGACATAAAAGAAGGCTGTTCTATTATTGAAAAGCAGGCAGAATTGTTAAAGGTAAAATTTGGATCGGCATGGCCAGGTGACAATAAGGATAATGAAATTGTTTCAATTCCAGGTTTGCGTGGCAGAGATCCTAAAGAAATTACCCTTAAAAATCTGTCTAAAATTATCAATGCAAGGGTTCTTGAAATTATTGAACAAGTGTTCTTGGAAATCAAAAACTACGGACATGAAGAGTCAAAGAAAAAATTAATTGCCGGAATTGTTCTAACGGGAGGCGGCGCTGAATTAAAACACATAAAACAACTGGTAGAATATGTAACAGGAATGGATACCAGAATTGGCTATCCAAATGAAAATTTAGCGGGAGATTCAGACGAAAGTTTGTCGAGCCCGCAATATGCAACGGCAGTTGGGCTTTTGATGAACGGTTTAAATAAAATTGAAAAAGCGAAAAAGGCCAAAATGGTCCAACATCATTTTCAGGAAAAATCGAAAACCGAAGAGACCAAAGAAGACACTAAAAAAGAGACAATTATCGTAGAAGAATTCAAAGAACCTAAAAAATCTATTTTTGAAAAATGGGGAGATAAATTTAGGGACTTTTTAGACAATGCCGAGTAATTAAAAAATTAATATTAGAATAATTCAATAATTATATATTATGAGCAGTTCAGACTTTAGCAACATTTCATTTGATTTACCAAAAAATCAGTCCAACGTTATAAAAGTTATTGGAGTTGGCGGCGGAGGCAGCAACGCCGTAAACCATATGTATTTACAGGGAATTGACGGCGTTGATTTCGTAATTTGCAATACCGACGCACAGGCATTGCAAAACAGTCCAATACCCACTAAAATTCAATTGGGCGTTTCATTAACCGAAGGATTGGGCGCAGGTGCAAACCCGGAAGTTGGAGAACAGGCCGCCATGGAAAGTATTCAGGAAATTAAACAAATGTTAGCGTCCAATTCAAAAATGGTGTTTATCACGGTTGGAATGGGCGGCGGAACAGGAACCGGTGCTGCGCCGGTAATTGCCAGAGTTTCAAGGGAATTGGATTTGCTGACCATTGGTATTGTGACTATTCCTTTCGGTTTTGAAGGTAAAATGCGTAACGACCAGGCTTATAAAGGGATTGAAAAATTACGTGGATATGTAGATTCCTTAGTGGTAATTAACAACAACAAACTTAGGGAAGTGTATGGAAATCTTGGTTTTAAAGCTGGTTTTTCAAAAGCTGATGAAGTGTTATCCACAGCAGCTCGAGGAATTGCCGAAGTAATTACGCACCACTACACGCAAAACATCGATTTAAGAGATGCTAAAACAGTACTTTCAAATAGTGGAACTGCCATTATGGGCTCTGCAAGTGCCTCTGGTGAAAACAGGTCTGAAATTGCAATTTCAAAAGCATTGGATTCACCCTTGTTAAACGACAATAAAATTACCGGCGCAAAAAATGTGCTGTTGTTAATTGTTTCAGGATCTGAAGAAATTACGATTGATGAAATAGGCGAAATCAATGACTATATTCAGGCAGAAGCCAAGTCTAACGTTAATATTATTATGGGCGTTGGTGAAGATGAATCTTTGGGAAATGCCATTTCAGTAACTATTGTAGCCACAGGTTTTAATAAAGACCAGCAACATGAAATTTCAAATACCGAAGCCAAAAAAATAATTCATACGCTTAACGATGAACAAGAGGCTACGTTTGATTTTTTTGAAAATAAATTTGGAGATTATCCAATCAAACAAACCAATAGTAAAATTATTGATATCCCGCAAGTTGAGGATAAAATAATTTATGATTTAGGCGAAGAATTGGAAGAAAATGAGGAAGACTTTAAGATTATTTCGACCACGGAGTTTATCAAAAACATTGAAGTGGTTTATGAAGAAATTGCCCACCACACAGAAAATGATTTTATAATTACGTCATTCACTCCGCAAATAGAGGAGCCTATTCTTCAGGTCGAAGAAGAAAAACAAATTTCGTTTACGTTCGATTTGCCACTTTCAGAATTTAAAAATAAACCTAAAGTTGAAGAGCATAAAACCAATATTAATGCCATTGAAGTTAACGGTCATCAACATGTAAGCGTTATAAAAAAGGTGGAAGAGGATATTTATTTCACTTTGGAAGATTATACGGAGCTGGAAGATAATTTAACAAAAGCTGTCAAGCCGGTTGTTAAAGAGGTGAAGTCAAATATTGAAGATGAAATGAATTTTACTTTGAGCTCAAAATCTGAAATAGATGTAAAAGAGTATGAAGTGGTTGATTACAAAGAGGTTTCGCCGTTAGATTTAACCATAGCTGAATTGCAGCAAAGAGCTGCTGACAGAAGAGAGAAAATGAAAAATTTTAATTATAAGTTTAGCAATAAATTAAGCAAAAATATTGATGAAATGGATAAAGAACCTGCTTATAAAAGAATGGGAATAGAATTGGACCAATCTAATCATTCTTCCGACTTTTATCAATCCAGGACAACTTTGCAAATTGATGACACAGACGCGATTCAATTTCGTTCAAACAACTCTTTTCTGCATGACAATGTGGATTAAAATGTAGCCCAAAGACAAAAACTTAGATTTTTTTTTTAGGTTTTTAACTCGAAAATCTTCTTGTAATAATGAAGATTTTCGAGTTCTTTTTTTTTATCTTTGCTCAATAAAATTAAACGATTATGAGTTTACAGGAAAAGATAATGGATAAGATGAAAGAGGCGATGAAAACTAAGGACAAAGTTGCTTTGGAATCGTTAAGAGCCATTAAATCTGAATTGTTATTAATTCAAACAAAAAGTGCCGCTTCGGAGGAATTGACCCAAGATGATGAAATAAAATTGATTCAAAAATTGGTAAAACAGCGAAAGGACAGCGCCGCAATTTATAAAGAACAAGGAAGAGAAGATTTGGCAGAACCTGAATTGGCGCAAGTGGGAGTAATTTCACAATTTTTGCCTGCTCAAATGAGTGACGAGGATGTGAAAAATGCGGTTGCAGAAATTATAAAATCAGTGGGTGCCACTTCCATGAAAGATATGGGAAATGTGATGGCGCTTGCGTCAAAAGAACTGGCAGGAAAAGCAGACGGAAAATCAATTTCCACTGCAGTAAAACAATTATTGGGATAAAACAAAAGGCCTCGTGGCTCAAACTGCCGATGGCAGTCAGGCTGAATAGCGCACTGGACCTGCATTGCCGGCAGGCAGGTTTCGGCTCCAGCGGTTGTAGGTTTGATGAAAAAATGATTTAAGCAATAACTAATGTTTAATGTGTATGTTCTTTTTAGTGATAATTACAAGAGAACTTATACAGGTATGACAATTGATGTTGCTAAAAGATTAAGGGAACATAATTCAAATCAGAATATTTCAACTAAAGCATACGCTCCTTGGAGAGTGATTTTTGAGAAACAATATAATACAAGGATTGAAGCAAGAGAAAGTGAAAAATATTTAAAATCAGGAATAGGAAGAGAGTTTATAAAATCTTTAATACTTTCGCAAAATAAAAGGCCTCGTGGCGCAACTGAATAGCGCACTGGATTTCGGCTCCAGCGGTTGTAGGTTTGAATCCTACCGGGGTCACGAATAAATCAACAAAAAATTGAAAACTAAGCAAGCTAAAAATCAAAGCTTGCTTTTATTTTTTAGACTGCGATGTTTTCTTTTGTTTTTTCTTTTGTTGATTTTCAAAGCGGAGCTTTGTTAGGAACATCGAAGATAATCCTTCAGAATAAAACAAAGCTTGCTTTTATTTTTTAGACTGTGATGTTTTCTTTTGTTGATTTTCAAAACGGAGCTTTGTAGGAGCTTCTCAGATAATTTTACATATCTAAATCCTTGTGAATTCTATGTTTTACAGAGATTTCCTATTTATAAATAGCTATATTTGAATGAGTTAACTAGTTGTGTTCAAATTTAAAAATGAAAGAATTAATTCAAATAATATGAATATCTTTGCCCGAAATTTGAAAACAGCACATATGAAGCGTATCAATGAGTACAAAAAAATATTTAAGATAGAAGGAGAAATTAATCTAAAAGAACTGAAAACAACTTACAGAGGATTGGTGAAAGAATGGCATCCAGATAAATTTCAGGACGAAGAAAAAAAGCATGAAGCAGGAATCATAAGTACGAAAATTATCGATGGCTACCATTTTTTAGTGAGTATAGCTCCAGAAACTAAAGAGTCGAATCTAAAAGAATATGCTAGTTTAACTTCTGAATCAAAAATTGAAAACTTCCAGCATAAAAGTATGCTTTTGGAAATTACGTTTGCTTGCGGAACCACCTATGAATATTTTGGCGTGAATCAAAACCTTTTTACCAAATTCGTAAATAGTGGTCAGCGATCTAATTTTGCCAAAAGAAAATTGTATAATTCGTTCCTTTACAGAAAGTCGAAAAAAGCTGCCTAATAGCTTAACTATTAATTTGTCTAAAATGTTTATTTCAGCTTAGATTGCTAGACATTTTTGATTTCTATTTGAATATAGATTTATTGGAATATCATGAATCATCTTTTTTCTGATTCATTTTTTAACATCCGAAACTTCACACTAATTTGTCGCCCTTGAAAGGCCTTGAATATTCAGCGGCGTTTTCAAGCATTTTTTGAAATGCAGCATCGTTTGTAATAAAAAAACGGAATAAGTATGACTAATTTTTAAATATTGTTCGTATATTTACGAACAATATTTAAAGAAATAAGGATGAAAACCATTTCAAAGTCAGCTTATTTTACCAAAGAGCAAGAACAAACAGCACGATTTGCGAAAGCATTGGGGCATCCTGTGAGAATTGCCATTTTGCAATTGCTAAATTCTCAAGCTTGCTGTTTTCACGGCGATATGGCCGAAGAACTTCCCATCGCAAAATCTACCCTTTCCCAACACTTAAATGAGCTTAAAGATGCAGGTCTTATTCAAGGTGATGTTACGCCGCCATCAACTAAATATTGCGTCAATAGAGCCAATTGGGAATTGGCGAAAAAACTTTTAAACAATGTATTGAAATAATTTGCATAAAAATATTTTCATTGTAACTGCCTGTCCACTCAAAGACCGCGTAATTATGGTGATGATGTTTTTACAGCGTAAAGGTTTTCATGTTAAATACTTTGAAAATGGATTGTTGGATTTTGTAGTACAACTTAGGGGTGAAAAAGCTCGGGAATTTATTAAAAAATTAGATTGATATGTTCGATTGGATTCAACATTTAGCAGATTGGCTTATTTATTCGGTTTTTGGGATTAGCGCCGAAACCCATTTGGGCACAGCACTTAATTTCTTCGTCTATGATACCCTGAAGATCTTAATTTTACTTTTCGTTATTGTTTTTTTGATGGGAATTGTCAACACCTATTTTCCTATTGAAAAATTAAAAAATTATCTTAATCGTAAAAAGCTTTACGGCTTAGAGTACTTTTTTGCTTCCATATTTGGCGCAATTACCCCGTTTTGCTCTTGTTCATCGGTTCCATTGTTCATTGGTTTTGTGCAAGGCGGCATACCTTTGGGAGTTACTTTTGCTTTTCTAATTACTTCACCATTAGTGAATGAAGTTGCCATTGCGATGTTTTTGGGAATGTTCGGACTAAAAACCACGTTGATTTATGCCGGCTCGGGTATTTTATTGGGAGCTATTGGCGGCTGGTTGTTGGGAAAATTTAATTTAGAACCTCTTTTGTCTGATTGGGTGAAGCAAATTATGGCCAAAGCGCAGGCTTCCTCTGATGAATATAAAGAAGAGAACAGAACCTTTAAACAACGACTTCCGGAAATCACCAGAAGCGCTTGGGATATTGTAAAAGGCGTGTTGATTTATGTGGTTGTAGGTATTGCCATTGGTGCAGCGATGCACGGTTATGTTCCTGAAAATTTCTTTGCAAAATATTTGGGCAGCGGCGCTTGGTGGACAGTTCCTTTGGCCGTTATTGTAGCCGTTCCTATGTATGCAAATGCTGCAGGTATTGTGCCGGTGATTCAGGTGTTCGTGGCAAAGGGCGTTCCAATTGGAACCGCAATTGCCTTTATGATGGCAACGGTCGGACTTTCAATTCCGGAAGCGACTCTTTTGAAAAAAGTAATGACGTGGAAGTTAGTTGCCATTTTCTTTTCAGTAATAACGGTATTTATCATTCTTTCAGGTTATTTATTTAATATTTTATTGTGAAACGACAAAAATTTACTAGTTATGCCGAAGCAACAAGGATCATAGGCAATGCAGAAATTGTTTTGGAACATTTGAAAAATTCTTTACACTGGAATTTTTAGAATTACCGTATTTGCTAAAAACCGGACATATAACCAATGAAAGAAGTGAAGAAACTATTAATATCAAAAATGATTACTATAATTCAAACGCTTAATTAAGTGGCTGTTAACCATTTTATGAATGCTAAATTTAACTAAAAAATGACTAAAGCTAAAAATACCGTATTCCAAAAAATAGCGGATACCTTTCAAACGTTCGATTTAAAAACTGTTTCTGAAGAAAGAAAAAGCGTTTTGCAGCCTTTAATTGAATACATTCAATCTAAGGTTTCAGAAAGCAACAATGCAAACCTCAATTTTATTTGCACCCACAATTCGCGAAGAAGTCATTTGTCGCAAGTTTGGGCACAGGCGGCAGCCCTTTTTTACAATATAAAAAATGTTCATTGCTATTCTGGCGGCACAGAAGCAACGGCGCTTTTTCCAATGGCTGCAAAAACTTTTGGAACAGGCAGGTTTTGAAATACTAACGCTTTCAGAAGGCAAAAATCCGGTTTATGCCATTAAATTTGCTGAAAATGAACATCCAATCATTGGTTTTTCTAAAACCTTTGATGATGCTTTTAATCCGCAAAGTGAATTTGCCGCAATCATGACTTGTTCCCAAGCAGATGCCGGTTGTCCTTTTATTCCAGGTGCTGAAAAGCGAATTCCTGTAAAGTATGATGATCCTAAAGCTTTTGACAACACGGCCCAACAGGCAGAAAAATACAAGGAAAGAAGCAACCAAATTGCCACTGAAATGTTATTTGTTTTTTCAAAAATTAGTTAATTGGCTGATTAAGAATAGAGAAAAGAGAATAAAGACTTAATAATTTGATTATATGTTTATAGAATTCAACGAATAAACAAATAAACGAATAAACAAATACACAGTTAAACAATTCAACGATTCAACATTAAATTATGAAAAAACTAAGCTTCCTCGACAGTTATTTAACCTTATGGATATTTATTGCGATGGCAATTGGTGTGGCAATAGGTTATTTTGTTCCATCATTTCCAACATTAATTGATTCTTTTAGCAGCGGAACCACCAATATACCAATCGCGATTGGCTTGATTGTGATGATGTATCCGCCCTTGGCAAAAGTAAATTACGCGTTGCTGCCAAAAGTATTTAAAAACGTAAAAATTCTTTCCATTTCGTTGATTTTAAACTGGATTATTGGTCCCGTTTTAATGTTTATTTTGGCAATTACTTTTTTACAGGATTATCCTGAATATATGGTGGGATTAATTTTAATAGGGTTGGCACGTTGTATTGCGATGGTGTTGGTTTGGAATGATTTGGCAGAAGGTAGCAGTGAATATGGCGCGGGTTTGGTGGCTTTAAACAGTATTTTCCAAGTATTTGCCTATAGTTTTTATGCCTGGTTGTTTATCACTGTTCTTCCTCCTTATTTTGGTTTTGAAGGCGCTATTGTTGATATTTCCATTGCAACCATTGCTGAAAGTGTGGCCATTTATTTGGGACTTCCGTTTGTTATGGGAATTTTAAGTCGGTTAATTTTGGTGAAATTAAAAGGAGAAGATTGGTACAACAAAAAATTCATTCCAACCATTTCACCACTTACTTTAATTGCGTTGCTTTTTACCATTGTGGTGATGTTTTCCTTAAAAGGAGAATTGATTGTTGAAATACCAATGGATGTATTGATTATTGCGGTGCCATTATTAATATACTTTACTGTCATGTTTCTTATTGGGTTTTTTGTCACCAAAGCCATGGGCTCATCTTACGATAAAACGGCAGCAGTGGCATTTACGGCTGCAGGAAACAATTTTGAATTGGCGATTGCGGTGGCAATTGCGGTGTTTGGATTGAACTCCGGACAAGCATTTGCAGGTGTTGTTGGACCTTTGGTTGAAGTGCCCGCATTGATACTTTTGGTACGTGTTTCTTTTTGGCTAAAGAAAAAGTATTTCAGCGAGAAAAAATTAGCCTAAGATGATATCAGTCATATTTAATCCTTATTTCCAATCGTACATTTGCGATAAGAAATGGAAAAAATCACAGAAAACATAACTTATAAAGACGACACCAAACAATTGGCTCGTTTTGCCAAAGCGTTGGGAAATCCAACACGAATTGCCATTTTAAAACATTTGGAATATCAATCTTTTTGTTTTACCGGCGATTTGGTAGAGATATTTCCATTGGCACAATCAACCATTTCGCAACATTTAAAGGAATTAAAAAATGCGGGGTTGATTCAGGGTGAAGTAAATCCGCCCAAAATAAAATACTGTATCAATAAAGAAAACTGGAAAATAGCAAAAGGATTATTTGAAAATTTTTTTGAATGATATTTTTTAGCTAAGTTCTAAAAATTAATTTTCGTTTTGATAACGATCCGCGTTAGGGATTGAAGTGAAAATACTTTTTTGAGGTTTTTATCCGAAAAAAAGATTGCAGCGCAAAGCCCGACCGCCTTTTCGGCGGGAACGCCCAAAATATTTATTTTAACCAGTAAATTAGGTAATTCTACAAAATAGTAAAACATAAATAATGAGCATAAACATAAAAATTCTGGGAACTGGTTGTCCGAAATGTAAACAAACGACTGCTGTAGTTCAGGAAGTTATCAATGAAAATAATATTGACGCCACTATTGAAAAAGTGGAAGATATTATGGAAATTATGAAATTTAAGGTGATGATGACACCTGCGGTTGTGATCAACAATGAAATTAAAATAAAAGGACGCGTGCCTTCAAAAGATGAAATAAAAGCATTATTAATGAATGGATAAATGGCGAAAATATTTTGAGACAGCTTAAAAATGTTGCGCTCAAAGTATTAGTTGCCAATCGCTAAATAATATGTTAAATTGAATTTAATTAAATTTTTTCTTAAGCAGCGCTTTAATATCTTTATTTGCACCATAAACTACCAAAACATCATCTTTTTCAAGAAGAAGATCTGAACTGGCGACACCTTGAACGTTTCTTATTTTTTTGCTGTGTCCAACACTGCTTAGAACTTCCGAACTTTTTATGGTGGTTAAAACTAAAAGGTTGTATTTTTTCCTGATATTTGTCTCCATTATTGTTTTTCCTATATATTGCTGGGGAACATTTACTTCAACAATACTGAAATCATCACTCAATTCATAAGAATCCACAACGCCTACCAAGCAAAGTTTTTTTGCCCAGCGTTCAGCCGTTTCTTCTTCAGGATGTACAATTTCATCAACGCCAATAGCTTGTAATACTTTTTCATGCAATGGATTTATGGCTCTGCTAATTAATCTTTTTACATTCAAATTTTTCAACAAAGCCGTTACCATGATATTTGCGCCCTGGTCTTCGCCAATGGCAACCACAACAATATCAGTATCTTTTAGCGGCAATCCTGAAACTGTAAATTCGTCGGTGGCATCCATACAAATGGTATGGGAGATTTTTTCTTTTAGCGCATCAACTTTATTCATTCGGGTATCAATACCAATAACTTCATTTCCTTGAATGGTTAATTTTTCGGCAAGTGAAGCTCCAAAATTTCCTAGTCCCATGATTATAAATTTCATTTTTCGTATAATTTTAAGTTAGTTGATGGTTATCTCTTCGGCCGGATAACGATAATTTTTATGTTTCACTTTCTTGATCACTGCTATTAAAATGGAAAGCATACTTACCCTTCCTATAAACATGATTAATATAAGAACAAATTTGCTGGCTTCACTTAAATTTGCGGTAAGACCAATACTTAAACCTACGGTACTATATGCCGAAAAACATTCAAAAGCAATGCTTTTTAGGTCTTTATCACTATCAAAAATTGATATCGCAATAATACCGGAACCAATTACCAGCAATGACAGTGAAATAACTGCAAATGCGCGTCTAACTGATATGTCAGAAATTTCTCTTCTGTACACTTCAATTCTGGTTTTTCCTCTTGCCAAGCTCCAAAAATTAAGCGTAGCTATTGCAAAGGTGCTTGTTTTTATACCACCACCTGTGGATGCTGGTGAAGCACCAATCCACATCAATAAAAAAATCATCATTATTGTGGAAAAATTTAATGCAGTCATATCAACCGTATTAAAACCTGCAGTTCTTGGAGTAGTCGCTCCAAACAATGCCGTAATAAACTTACCAAAACCAGTGTGCGCTGCAAGTGTGTTATTGTATTCGCTAAGGTAAAAAGAAATGGTTCCAATAATGGTTAAAGAAAATGTAGTAATTAATGTAATTCTGCTATTTATACTAAATACCCAAGGTTTATGCTGAATCTCTTTTTTCGAAAAATACAGAAAATTATTAATAAACCAATATTTTGAATATTTTAGAATGTTTACCACAATGGGGAAACCAAGTCCGCCTATTACAAGCAATATAATGATATAAGACTGCAACGCATAATTAAATCTAAATCCACTTTCATAAAGGCTGTTGGGCAACGTAGAAAAACCCGCATTGCAAAAAGCGGATACAGAATGAAAAACTGCGAAAAAAGCCCGTTCAAAAAAAGTAGGAAGCAATGAGTTATTTAGGCTTGAGTAAATTAACAATCCGCCAACGATTTCAATGGAAAAGGTAATCAGAAGAATTCTTTTAAGGGTTGAAAAAACATCTCCTAACTTTTGTGAGTTTGTCAAATCACTTAAAACCAATTGATTTTCATAATTGGAACCGCCTTTAAAAAAATAGCTGAAATAACTGGCAAATGTAAGAATGCCAAGTCCGCCCACCTGAATAAGAAGCAAAATAATGGTTTGGCCAAACTGAGTAAAAAAACTTCCGGTATCTACTACAATAAGTCCGGTAACGCAAACGGCACTTGTTGAAGTGAAGAGTGCGTCTAAAAAAGAAATTTTTGTATATGCTGCATTAGGAAGTTGCAATAAAAAAGTCCCAAAAAATATAATACCCAAAAAACTGGCGATAAATAATTGAGCCGGATTTAATAAAGTTCGTTTATAATTTATTTTCTGTTCTGCAAATTCTCTTATGAAAGTTAAAAGTATGGCGAATTTCACCCAATTGTCATTATACAAAAAAGATAAGTGACGGTGTGCTTCCTGCGAAAAAAAATGAATTAAAATGATGTATGTAATTATCAATAAACTGAAAGCGTCAAAAATAAAAACCTTGTCTTGTAGATTTTTTTTCAGTGTTAAATATCTTATTGCCGTAGCAATAATGCCCGTGATTAAAACAATAAAATAATAGCCGTTGATTAGTTCTTGAATAGGATTATCTTGGTCATAGCCAAAGTCGAAAATTAAAATGAATAAGCCTACAAGACTTAATAAAAAAGCAATTTTGAAGAGTGTTCTAAAATTTAAAATTTGCTTTAGTATAGCGATCACTTTTACAAGATTTTGAAAAAATTTTAACACACAAAATTAGAACAAATTAACTTACGTTCTGTTTTTATTTTTTAAGAAGTAAAGTCAGAAAAAAAAACACCAAAAATTATCCTATGGCCAATTTTTTAAGGTCGCTTATTGTTTTCAAAGGATTTTTGCTTTTGAAAACAAAATTTCCGGCCACAAAAGCATCAACGCCAACTTTTGAAAGTTTTTCTATGTTTTCATCAGTTACACCGCCATCAACTTCAATAAGCGCATTTGAACTTGAAAATTCAATCAATGCTTTTAACTGTTCCTGTTCCACTTTTTTGTAGGTATTTTCAATAAAACTTTGTCCGCCAAAACCCGGATTTACGCTCATCAACAACACCAAATCCAAATCGGTGATAATATCTTCCAAAACAGCAATTGGTGTGTGCGGATTTAAAGAAACGCCGGCTTTCATTCCTTGCGCTTTTATGGCTTGTATGGTGCGGTGTAAATGTGGACAAGCTTCATAATGCACCGTTAAAATATCGGCGCCAACATTTTTAAAATCTTCAATAAAACGATCAGGATCAACAATCATTAAATGAACGTCCAAAGTTTTTTTGGCGTGTTTTTTAATTGCTTTTATCACGGGCATTCCAAAAGAAATGTTAGGCACAAAAACGCCGTCCATCACATCAATATGAAACCAGTCGGCTTCACTTTTGTTGATCATTTCAATATCGCGTTGTAAATTGCCAAAATCTGCGGCCAAAAGGGAAGGAGCAATAAATTTGTTCATTTTTTCTGATTGTTGTTTGTGCAAAAGTATGGTTTATAATGCATAAAAAGAAAAACGCTTCAAATTTTTGAAGCGTTTTTCTTTTTAATGCAATCCATAAATTTAAAACAGAACGGATTTTATCCTAAATATGTTTTTAAAATTTTACTTCTTGAAGTATGTTTCAATCTTCTAATTGCTTTTTCTTTAATTTGACGAACACGTTCGCGCGTTAAGTCAAAAGTTTCACCAATTTCTTCAAGCGTCATTGGATGCGTGTCGCCTAAACCGAAGTACAATTGAACAACATCCGCTTCTCTTGGCGTTAAAGTTTCCAATGCGCGCTCAATTTCTACTTTTAAAGATTCGTGAAGTAATGCTTTATCCGGATTTGGAGATTCGCCTGTATTTAAAACATCATACAAGTTAGAGTCTTCACCTTCAATTAAAGGCGCATCCATTGATACGTGACGACCAGAATTTTTCATGGATTCCTTTACGTCATTAACGGTCATATCTAATTTTTTTGCAATTTCTTCAGCAGAAGGCGGTCTTTCATTTTCCTGCTCTAAAAACGCATACATTTTATTAATTTTATTGATCGAGCCAATTTTATTTAAAGGCAAACGAACAATTCTTGATTGTTCAGCCAAAGCCTGTAAAATAGATTGACGAATCCACCAAACCGCATAAGAAATAAATTTAAATCCACGAGTTTCATCAAAACGTTTAGCCGCTTTAATTAACCCTAAATTCCCTTCATTAATTAAATCGGGTAAAGTTAATCCCTGATTTTGGTATTGTTTTGCAACAGAAACCACAAAACGCAAGTTAGCTTTTGTTAATTTTTCTAAAGCCGCTTGGTCGCCGGCTCTAATTTTTTGCGCCAATTCCACTTCTTGCTCAGCGGTAATTAAATCTACTTTTCCAATTTCCTGTAAATACTTGTCTAATGATGCGGTTTCTCTGTTGGTAACCTGTTTCGTTATTTTAAGTTGTCTCATGTAGTAGCTAATAATTTTTTTGTTAATATATAGGGTCTATAGTATTATACGTTGGAATCTTTAAAATGTTACAAAATAAATCACAAACATTTTTTTAGTGCTAAAAACAAATAGTAAAAATTGGTGTTTTTGGGCGTTCCCCGCCAGCTGGCGGGTCGGGCTTTTCGTTGCAAGTCCTCGCTATCGCTGTGGGCTTTCCACTTCAATCCCTAACGCAGGTTGAATTACGAATAACGATTTTTTAATTTTGAATTAAAACTAAAAACTTGAAACTTGAAACTTGAAACTTGAAACTTGAAACATGAAACTTGAAACATGAAACTTGAAACATGAAACTTGAAACTATTTCCTATTCTCCTTTTCAAACAACTTCTGATAATAAAAAGCGGGCAATAAAATAAACACAAACAAAGGCTGAATTAAAAACCTTCGAACGTAAAAAGTCAAAAGATAATTTTGAGTTACGTTAAATTTTAAGAGGATAAAAAGCATCAAACTCAGAACCGCAAAAGCGAGTACATAAAATTTGATCGAAAAATAAAGCGCTTTCACATCATTAAAAACCAAATAAATAATGGCCAATGAAATAATGGTATTTAAAAAGTATCTGTAAAATATATTTAAAAAATAGGCGCCAAAATTTAGTTCGGGAATGGAAGTGTATAAATAATCATGTTTAAAATAGTCCAAAAGCGGATCATAAAAATAGGGTTGTACAAATGCGCGAATTAAAATAAGCATAAGAAACAACAACATAATTAATCCTATTCGAAATGGTTTTTTCATTTTTTTAAGGTTGAAAATTTTCGAATCCAAATAAACCAAAGCAAAAATGTCATTCCGTAGATAATGGACGGAAATACAATTTCGTGCAATATCTTTTCATATTGCGGATATTCAAAAAGTGCCATCGAAATAATTACAATCCGTACAATGTTTGTGAAATAAATAAGCAAACTTCCAAACAAAATATATAAAACAGTCGTTTTAAATTTTCCGGCAAAAGCAACAATAAAAGCAATAAATAAAATAATGATGCTAATGGCATTGCAACCTTCCACTATAAAAGCTGTAAATTTTCCGTTTATGAATAATTTAATGGCTGCCGTTTCGGTATCTTGTGCTATTTCAGTCGGATATCCAATAATGTTTAATAAATATGTTGTTTGTTCCGCAACAGTTTTGGTAATTGGTGCGCAGGCAAATGGCGCTATTTCGTTTTGGGTTCTATTTAAATAAAAGGAATACAATAAGAATAACAGTAAATACGTGCCAAAAAATTTTATTAAAAATAATACTACTGTTTTATTGCCTTTCACAAAAAAAGAATTTTAATTTTGCATAAAATTACAAATTAATATGAATATTCCTCAAATAAAAGAATCGGTAACCGCCATTGCAGAAAGCAACCAATCGGTTTCAGAAAAAAGACAGGCAATTTGCGATTATTTAAAACAAGAAATTGACTATTATCATTGGGTGGGTTTTTATTTTAAAAACGGTGATAAAACCGAATTAAAACTAGCCGAATTTGCCGGCGAACCAACCGAACATACCATCATTCCATTTGGAAAAGGAATATGCGGACAAGTGGCAATCAGCAATAAAAATTTTGTGGTTCAGGATGTAACTGCGCAAGACAATTATATTTCTTGCGGATTTAAAGTTAAAAGTGAAATTGTGATTCCAATTTTTGTAAATGGCGAAAATGTAGGACAAATAGACATTGATTCTCACACCACAAATCCTTTTACGGATAAGGATGAGTTATTACTGGAATTTGTATGTGGAAAAGTTGCCCAATTTTAATTTCCTATAATTAAGAAGTTGTTGTAAAAAGTTTTATTTACCTGTTTTGTATATGGAAAGTAGCGGACTTAAACACACCTCATTTCGATTAATCTATAAAATAACAAAAAAGCACTAACTTTAAATTTAGCACTTAACGGCTATTTTATATATACATTATTGTTGGCTAATGTTTATAGAAATCAAAATTATTTAATGTAAAATCAAATATTATAATTAGTACCACACCAACTAATAGTTTGATTATAAACTATGCCTGCATAAGTTGAACCTTCATTCCATAAATTCACCCAATAATCACCAGTTGCCATATTTATACAAACATTATATGAAACAGGGTCTCTTTTTAATGTTTTAGAATATGAAATTTCTGAAATGAATACAATTGCCACAAACAAAGTAATAATCTTAATTTTCATAGCTTTTATTTTTAAAAGTTGATATTAATTTTTGCATTTGTTCAGAAGATAAATTCTTTAATTCAGGATATTTATCACCTAACTTGATTGCCTTTTCTGGAATTAAATTATTTAAAATTTGGCGCCTTTTATTAAAAAGGAGATTTGGATTATCGATTTCTATCTTATTTAAAAAATTAATACAATCATCTTTTTTATTTGGATTTGATAAGTTCATTAAATATTCATTGAAATCATTTTCTTTAATCGTTTTATTAGCGATATTTTTATTATTCATTTTTATCTCATTGAACTTGTCAAATACTTCATTATCGATTTTTTGTAAAGTGTCAAATGAATTAACAAAATTTTTAAATTCAATTGATTGAATAATTTCACTTTCAGTTTCTTTACTAATTGAAAGATTTTGAATTTCATCTTTGTTTTGCTCATCACAACTCAAAATAATAATTGAAAAAAATAAAATTGAAAATAATTTCTGTAGGATGTTTTTTTTAATCATAATATACAATTTTTGTGCCTACTTTCAGAGTAATAATTAATTTTTGGTTGCTGTTTCGGCATTAATTCCAGCCAAAAGATAATACGAATATAATACAAAATATATTTAAATCAAAGCAGAGAATATCAATTTTAATAGATAACTTTAATCAAAGAGTTTTATCCAACTCCAAATATCCACAGCAAAAGCTTGTATTTATTTGGTTAAATATCTTTTTTAAACGCGTTTTTAGCGAAAAATAATTAAAAAATAAGCAGAGAATTATAAGTAAGCGTTCCCAAAATACCATCAAAAAATTAAAAAGAATTCATAAAATTTTATGACTATTTTGTGTTGTTTAGCCTCTTGATAATTAGTAGCTTTGCCGAACAATAACAAAGACAACTTATGGGTACTACAAAAAAAGCAAAATCGGCACTGATTTCAGTTTTTCACAAAGACGGTTTGGCTCCAATCATTCAAAAATTAAACGACCTTAATATTACAATTTATTCTACGGGAGGGACCGAAAAATTTATTAAAGATTTGGGCGTTAATGCAATAGCTGTTGAAGATTTAACATTGTATCCATCAATTTTAGGCGGCAGGGTTAAAACATTGCATCCAAAAGTTTTTGGCGGAATTTTATCAAGAAGAGAAAATGAAAATGATATTTTGCAATTGGCGCAATATGAAATTCCGGAAATTGATATTGTAATTGTGGATTTGTATCCGTTTGAAAAAACGGTTGCAAGCGCTGCTTCAGAAGAAGATATTATTGAAAAAATTGATATAGGCGGAATTTCACTAATTAGAGCTGCAGCAAAAAACTTTAACGATGTATTTTGCGTTTCATCACTTAACCAATATGATGAATTTTTAGAAATACTTTCAGCATCAAATGGAGAAACATCAATAGAACAACGCAAAAATTTTGCGGCAAAAGCTTTTGCAGTTTCCAGTCACTACGACAGTGCCATTTTTAATTATTTGAATGAGTATTTGAATGAGGGCGAATTGGCATTCAGACAAAGTTTTGATAAAGCTTCCGTTTTGCGTTATGGCGAAAATCCGCACCAAAAAGGTTATTTTTTCGGAAATTTAGAGGAACTTTTCGACATACTTCATGGAAAAGAACTTTCCTACAACAATTTATTGGATGTTGATGCAGCCATCAATTTAATGAATGAGTTTAAAAATGATGCGCCAACATTTGCCATTTTAAAACACAACAATGCTTGCGGAATTGCGCAAAGAGCTACTTTGAAACAAGCTTATTTAGATGCTTTAGCTGCTGATCCAACTTCAGCTTTTGGCGGCGTTTTAATTTCAAACAAAGTGATTGATATGGACACTGCACAGGAAATTCACCAGCTTTTTTGTGAAGTTGTCATTGCACCTGGATACGATAAAGAAGCGCTAGAACTTTTAAAAGGCAAAAAAAACAGAATTATTTTAGTTCAAAAAGATATTGAATTGCCAAATACGCAATATAGAACTGCATTAAATGGCATTCTTTTTCAAGATAAAAACAACAAAACGGATAATATAGACGTTGTAGATTTTGTAACGATAGAAAAACCAACAGACAGAGAAATAGAAGATTTACTTTTTGCATCAAAAATTTGTAAACACACCAAGTCAAATACCATTGTATTTGCTAAAAATAAACAACTTTTTGCAAGCGGAACCGGACAAACAAGTCGGGTAGACGCTTTAGAACAAGCGATTGTAAAAGCCAAACATTTCAATTTTGACTTAAATGGTGCGGTGATGGCGAGTGATGCTTTTTTTCCTTTTCCCGATTGTGTGGAGATCGCAGATAAAGCAGGAATTACTTCCGTAATTCAGCCTGGTGGTTCAATTAAGGACCAATTGTCGATTAATTATTGCGATGAACATAAAATGTCGATGATATTTACGGGCACACGTCATTTCAAACACTAATTTAAGTAACTTTGTAGCATTTCAAATTAAAAAAATAATAAAACAATATGGGTTTTTTCGACTTTATGACTGAGGACATTGCAATTGATTTAGGCACTGCCAATACACTTATTATCCATGAGGGTAAAGTGGTTGTGGATGAACCTTCAATAGTTGCAAGAGATAGAAGTAGTGGGAAAATTATTGCGACTGGAAAAAAAGCCAGTTTAATGCAAGGAAAAACCCATGAAAATATTAAAACAATCCGACCTTTAAAAGATGGCGTAATTGCCGATTTTGAGGCTTCGGAACAGATGATAAAAGAGTTCATAAAAAATATTCCAAGCATTAAAAAACGTTTTTTCGCACCTTCATTGCGCATGGTTATTTGTATTCCTTCAGGAATTACTGAAGTTGAAAAACGCGCCGTAATTGATTCTGCAGAACACATGAATGCCAAAGAAATTTTTTTAATTCATGAACCAATGGCAGCTTCAATTGGTATTGGCATAGATATTATGCAGCCTAAAGGAAACATGATTATTGATATAGGAGGCGGAACAACCGAAATTGCCGTAATAGCTTTAGGCGGTATTGTTTGTGACAAATCCATTAAAGTTGCGGGTGACGTTTTTACCAATGATATTGCATATTATATGAGAACACAACATAATTTATATGTTGGGGAACGCACTGCTGAAAGAATAAAAATTCAAGTTGGTGCCGCAACGGAAGATTTAGAAGTTCCGCCGGAAGACATGCTTGTTCAAGGGCGTGATTTATTGAGCGGAAAACCAAAACAAGTTCAGGTTTCTTATAGAGAAATTTCAAAAGCATTGGACAAATCCATTTTGAGAATTGAAGATGCCGTTATGGAAACATTGTCAAAAACACCACCTGAATTAGCAGCCGACATTTACAATACCGGAATTTATTTAGCCGGAGGAGGATCGATGCTTCGCGGGTTGGACAAACGTTTATCGAGAAAAACGGATTTACCCGTATATATTGCTGAAGACCCTTTAAGAGCCGTAGTTAGAGGAACAGGAATTGCATTAAAAGATCTCGAAAAATATAAAAATGTATTAATGAAATAGGTTAATTTTCTATTGTTTATATGCGGCAAATCATTTATTTTATTAAAAAATTCAGATACTTTCTGCTGTTTATAGTTTTAGAAACGTTGGCTTTTATTGTGATTGTTCAAGAGCGTTCTTATCATCAAAGTAAATTTATCAATTCCGCCAATTTCATTACAGGCGGTGTTTATAATAAAGTAAATTCCGTAAGTGCATTTTTTCATTTAAAAAAGGACAATCAACTTTTAAGTGAAGAAAATGCCCGTTTAAAAAACCTATTGGAAGCAAGAGAAAATAAGTTTGTTTTAGATAGTTTCACCGTTAAAGACACTTCACAGTATTTTCAAAAATATGACTATTCATTAGCAAAAATCATCAATAATAATTTTACCAAAAGAAATAATTTTTTAACAATAAACAAAGGCGCTAAACATGGATTGGCTCCAGATTTAGGGGTTATAAACAGCAAAGGAATTATTGGCGTCATTAAAAATGTATCTTCAAATTACGCAAATGTGCTCTCCATATTAAATACCAATTCAAAAATTAATGTGCGCCTAAAAAACAGCAATCATTTTGGCACCTTAGTTTGGGATGGGAAAGATTATAACATCACCCAAATAATAGATATTCCAAGGCAAGCGTTGGTTAAAGCAGGAGACAC
Source organism: Gelidibacter sp. (assembly GCA_010906935.1). GTDB lineage: Bacteria > Bacteroidota > Bacteroidia > Flavobacteriales > Flavobacteriaceae > Lutibacter. The sequence continues at coordinate 7,238 of JAAFHC010000060.1, read as the reverse complement.
CATTATTACCGGAGGCAAATCGGCAATTTTTCCTGAAGGCATAGCCATTGGTGTTATAAAAGATTTTAAATATGAACAAAACAAATATCAAATAATTAATATCGTGCTATTTAATGATATGAGTGCTATTGGTGAAGTTCAGATTGTTAAAAATCTTCATAAGGATGAACAAATAACTCTTGAACAAAGCGTTGTAAATGAATAATATAGCATTAAATAACGCCATTCGATTTATAGGCCTTTTGTTTTTGCAGGTATTTATTTTGAACCATGTAAATATATTCGGACATATAAATCCCATGGTTTATATTGCTTGGGTATTCTTATTTCCCGTTCGAAAAACAAGGAGTTTATTTTTGATACTAAGTTTTTTATTGGGTATTTCAATAGATTTTTTCTCCGATTCTGGAGGTGTCAATGCTTTTGCCATCACATTTATTGCCTATTTTAGACTTCCAATATTAATGGCTGTTTTAAGAAAATCGGATCTTGATTATGGGCAATTCAACTTAAAAACACTTTCGGTCAATAAAATTATTTTATTTATTTCTATCTTAACGTTTATTCATCATTTCATCGTTTTTAGCTTGGAATATTTTAGTTTTAATGAACTCTTAAACATTATTTCAAGCACGGTTTTAACAAGTATTTTTACCATACTGATTAGTTTTTTGGGAATTACACTGTTTACCAAAAAGAAATAGATGAAACACTTTATACAAAATATTTTGACATTTAGAAGAATGAATAGTAGCATTCCGTCGTATCTTTCAAAATCAATAAAAAAGATCAGATGAAAAGAACAGGCTTATTGACTTTTTTAATTATTTTTATAGGAGTCATATACATTGCGCGGTTGTTTTATTTGCAAGTTTTAGACAATTCTTTTAACACATCAACACTTAATAATTCCGCAGTTAAAGTTATGTACGACTACCCAGAAAGAGGGTATATTTTCGACAGAAATGGAATTTTGTTGGTAGCCAACCAATTGTCCTATGATGTTATGGTCATTCCAAGTGAAGTTAAACCTATGGACACTGTTGCGTTTTGTGCTTTACTTAAAATTACAAAAGCAGAATTTATTGAAAAAATTGAAAAGGCATCACGCTATTCCACAAGAATACCTTCTACATTTTTACAACAAGTTTCAAAAGACGATTATGCATCCCTACAAGAAATATTGTATAAATTTAAAGGATTTTATATTCAAAAACGTTCATTACGAGAGTATCCAAGAAGTTCTGCGGCAAATGTGCTCGGCTATATTAGTGAAGTAAATGAAACAATGATCAACAACAATTCAAAGTACCATTTGGGCGAATTAATTGGTACTGCAGGCATTGAGAAATCTTATGAAGAGGTGTTGAGAGGAACTAAAGGTGTGAAATTTATTCAACGCGATAGATTTAATAAAGAAATAGGCTCCTTTAAAAATGGATTGTATGATACGCTTCCAATTTCCGGAAATGACATTACCTTAACCATTGATGCCGTACTTCAGCAATATGGTGAAGCTTTGATGGCAAATAAACGAGGCGGCATTGTGGCAATTGAACCATCAACAGGTGAAATTTTGGCCATGGTTTCCATGCCAACATATGATCCAAATTTAATGGTGGGCAGAGATCGTTCAAAAAATTTCACTAAATTGTATCTCGACAGTATTAGTAAACCATTGCTGGATAGGGGTTTGCAGGCGCAATATCCACCAGGTTCACCTTTTAAAGTGATATCGGCTTTGGTAGCCTTGCAGGAAAATGTAATTACCACAGGATCATCCATCCAATGTTTTGGAGGCTATAAATATGGATCGGGAAAAAGTTCTTTTATGAGATGTCACTGTGAAACCGGAGGAAGTCCAGTTGCATTAAATGTAGCAATTTATCGCTCCTGTAACAGTTATTTTGCGAATGCTTACCGAAAAACGATTGATAAGTTCCCAACACCAACAGAGGGGGTAAACGTATGGGGCAAACACGCAGAAAGTTTTGGTTTGGGAAATTATTTAGACAACGATTTGTCTGTTGGGCAAAAGGGAAATATACCCAACGGAAATTTGTACAATAAAATTTATCCTAATGGGCGTTGGAGATCTACGGCAACAATCTCAAACGCTATTGGGCAAGGAGAAGTATTAACCACGCCTATTCAGTTGGCAAATATGACTGCTGCAATTGCCAATGAGGGTTTTTATTATATTCCCCATATTGCAAAAAAAATTAAAGGCAAACCATTGGATAAAAAATTTACCACACCCATATACACCACCATAGATAAAAAGCATTTCAAACCAGTGATAGAAGGTTTGTTTGACGTATTTGAAAATCCGAGAGGAACAGCAAGAGGATCTCGGGTAGAAGGATTAGAGATAAGCGGTAAAACCGGAACATCTGAAAACCCACATGGACAAGACCATTCCATATTTATTGCTTTTGCGCCTAAAGTCAATCCGAAAATAGCCATAGCCGTTTTTGTTGAAAACGGCTATTGGGGAGCAAGATGGGCAGGGCCGATTGCAACTTTAATGATAGAAAAATATTTAACAGGTAAAATTGGAAGGCCATTGGTTGAAAAACGAATGTTTGAGGGAAGTATTCAGGAAGAATATGACAAACAGTTAAAATAACGTATAAAAGTTGAGAAGCAGAAAAGACAATATTTTTCATGGAATTGATTGGATCTTGGTCTTATTTTATTTCATTTTTATCTTTTTAGGGTGGATTAATATCTATGCGGCAACAATTAGCGAAAATCAGTTTGATTTGTTAAATTTTTCAACCGAGTATGGTAAACAACTTATCTGGATAGGATTGAGCTTTCCTATTATCTTGCTAATTTTAATGTTTGAAGCAAAATTTTACGAAAAATACGCATCAATTATTTATATCATTTTTCTGGTATTGCTTGCAGGGCTTTTTGTATTAGGCAAAAACATTAACGGATCAACCTCTTGGTACGCTATAGGAAGTTTTAGTCTACAGCCTTCAGAATTTGCCAAAGCCGCAACATCATTGGCAATTGCCAAATTGGTGAGTGATAAAATGTTTAACTTAAAAAAGTTGAGCACACAAGTACAGGCATTGGGGCTCTTGTTTTTCCCTGCAATTCTAATAATCTTGCAGCCCGATCCCGGTTCGGCATTGGTTTATGCTGCGTTTATTTTTGTATTGTATAGAGAAGGATTGCCATTTTATTACATAACAGTCGGCTTTATCGCCTTATTTCTTTTTGTGATTACCCTTATTTTAGGCTTTGAAGTAACGCTCATAAGTTCTCTGGTATTATTTATTTGTATCCTTCTATATTTTATTTTTTACAGACCAAGGGCTTTTAGAAAAGGATGGATTAAAATAATTGGTATATATCTTATGTCGGCTATGTTTATTTTTAGTGTAGATTTGGTTTTTAACCATGTGTTTAAACAACATCACCGAGATAGATTTGACATTATCCTTGGTAAAACTGTCGACATGAAAGGGGTTGGGTACAATACCAACCAATCGGTTACCACAATTGCTTCAGGAGGATTTTTTGGCAAAGGATTTTTAGAAGGTGAACGAACGCAGGGGAATTTTGTGCCAGAACAAAAAACAGATTATATTTTTACGACTGTTGGCGAAGAATGGGGATTTGTTGGCAGTTCCCTTGTTATTATTTTATTTGTTGCCTTTTTACTGAGAATTATCAGTAGGGCGGAACAGCAAAAAGCCAAATTCAGCCGAATTTATGGGTACAGCATTGTCGCCATATTTTTTATGCATTTTGTTATAAATATAGGAATGGTTATTGGCTTGGTGCCAACTATTGGTATTCCATTGCCCTTTTTTAGCTATGGAGGATCTGCACTTTGGGGATTTACAGTACTGCTTTTTATCTTTATCAGACTCGATGCTAATAAAACCTATGAATGGTAGACAATTTTATCAATAAACTCAAATTATACCAAATAAAAAAGCATCCATATTTTGGATGCTTTTTTAAATTGTAGTTTAAAAATTTTATAATGCAGCTACGTGCTTAGCCAATTTAGATTTTAAGTTACCAGCTTTATTTTTGTGGATAACATTCTTTTTAGCTAATTTATCTAGCATTGATACTACTTTTGGAAATAACGCTACAGCTTCTTCCTTTTCGGTCGCAGCACGTAAGTTTCTAACAGCATTACGAGTTGTTTTATGCTGATATTTATTTCTTAATTGCTTAGCGCGATTGCTTCTAATTCTCTTTAATGCTGACTTGTGATTTGCCATTTTTATTTTTTTTAACTTTTTTGTAGTCCGTAGGGGAATCGAACCCCTGTTACCAGGATGAAAACCTGGCGTCCTAACCCCTAGACGAACGGACCATTATGTAATTATTGACAATTCTATTTTGTCAATGCGGATGCAAAAATACAACTATTTTCTACACCACAAAATATTTTTTTAAAAAATTAATAAGCTTTTGCAAATAATACTCGTTGAATCGATTTTTTCCCAGTAAATACGCACTTTCCTTCCTCAATTTTATTATTTAAAGGAATACATCTAATCGTTGCTTTAGTTAAATCTTTAATTTTTTCTTCGGTTTCGGGAGTGCCATCCCAATGCGCTGAAATAAATCCGCCTTTGGTATCCAGCACTTCTTTAAATTCCTCAAATGAATTAACTTCGGTAATATGAGTTTCTCTATAATTGAGTGCTTTTTGATATAAATTATCTTGAATTTCTTTCAATGTTTTTTCAACGTATTCAACAACAGAATCTTGAGAAATATTTTGTTTTTCTAGAGTGTCTCTACGCGCTATTTCCAAAGTGCCATTTTCTAAATCTTTTGGACCCATAGCGATTCTTAAAGGCACGCCTTTTAGTTCATATTCGGCAAATTTCCAACCAGGCTTATAGGCAGTTCTGTCATCATATTTTACAGAAATTCCCTTTTTGCGCAATTCGGTAACAATTTCATTAATTTTGTCTGAAATGGCGTCTAATTGCTCGTCGGTTTTATGAATTGGAATAATTACGACTTGAATCGGCGCAAGGTTTGGAGGAAGCACCAAGCCTAAATCGTCAGAATGTGTCATAATTAAAGCGCCTATTAATCGCGTGGAAACACCCCAAGATGTTGCCCAAACGTATTCTTGTTTTCCTTCTTTTGAAGTAAATTTAACATCAAATGCTTTTGCAAAATTTTGACCTAAAAAGTGAGAGGTTCCTGCTTGTAATGCTTTTCCGTCTTGCATTAATCCTTCAATGCAATAGGTTTCCAAAGCGCCGGCGAATCGTTCACTTTCGGTTTTTAAACCTTTTATTACAGGCATTGCCATAAAATTCTCGGCAAAATTGCCATAAACATCTAAAATCAATTCAGCTTCCTTTATGGCTTCTCTTTCCAAAGCGTGTGCGGTATGGCCTTCTTGCCATAAAAATTCGGTAGTACGCAAAAATAAACGGGTACGCATTTCCCATCGCACCACATTCGCCCATTGATTGATTAATAGCGGCAAATCACGGTAAGATTGAATCCATCCTTTATAAGTACTCCAAATAATGGCTTCACTTGTAGGTCGAACAATTAATTCTTCTTCCAGTTTTGCATTTGGGTCAACCATCAATTTACCTGGCTTGTCTGGGTCGTTTTTTAATCGATAATGCGTCACAACGGCACATTCTTTAGCGAAACCTTCTGCATTCTTCTCTTCAGCTTCAAACATGCTTTTGGGAACAAAAAGCGGAAAATATGCATTTTCGTGTCCTGTTTCCTTAAACATTCTATCCAATTCTGCTTGCATTTTTTCCCAAATTGCATAGCCGTAAGGTTTGATGACCATGCAGCCTCTAACAGCTGAGTTTTCTGCTAAATTTGCCTTAACCACAAGTTCATTATACCACTTGGAATAGTCGGTTTCTCTCTTTGTTAAATTCTTGCTCATATTCAAAAGTTTGGCATAAATATTGCGCCTATTTTAATGAAAATTATTAATTTAGGCAAAATTAGTTTTTTTTAAATAGTTCAACAATAAAAACAGCAACTGATTATGAAAGCTTCAAAAATAATTAACCTAAAAAACTTACAAATCGGCCTTTTATCGGCGCTTTTTGTTGGCTTATATTCTTGTGGCACTTATCAAAGTGCATACAATGGTAACGATGACGGCATTTATGCTTCAAATAATCAGCCTAAAAATGAGGTGGTATTTGTTGAAAATCAATCTAATTTTGATCAGAATTATTTTTCCAATCAGCTTGAAGATTTACAAAATTTAAAACAAGAGGATACTTTTACGGAGATTGATGATTATTATTATGATGACAATGTGGTTCAAGATGACCAATTATACACAAATTACAATGAGCCTTGGGGGTATGATGGTGATGTTGAAATTAACGTAAACAGTGGTTATGGCTATATGAGCCCTAATTATTATTGGTACAACCCGTTTTATCAATCTTACTATAACAATTATTATCCGTATTATTACAATCCTTGGAATTACAACTATTACAATCCGTATTATTCTTATGGATACAATCCTTACCGATATGAGTATTATGGATACTACGGTAATTACTACAATCCGTACAATTCTTATTATCATAATTATCCATACTATTATGGACGCAACTATGATAGTTATGGGAAAAGAACAAGCCGAAATACAGGATTAAGATCAAATGATAATGCGAATTCAACCAATATAAGCAGGAGAAGCAGTATTCAAAACAATTCGGCCAGAGGAAATGTAAACACATCTACCAGAAGAGCTACAGATGGAACTTTAAACAGAAATAATACCATTAATAGAAATAATAATACTGAAAGACAGCCGACTAGATCAAATAATACCATTCAAAGAGGTTCAAACAATACTATTCAAAGAGGCTCAAATAACAACACGATTCAACGGTCTTCATCAACCAGAAGAAATTCGTCATATAATTTTTCACCAGCAAATATGAACAGAGCAACATCGGTTAATAGAAACCCGAATTCAATAATTAGGGTGAATCCGAACAACTCGGCGAATCAAAATTCCAGCGGAACTCCAAATACTGTTAGAAGAGAAAACACGGGCAATAATGTTAGGACAGAAAATAACACGAATACGGTTAGAAGAGAATCTAATACAAATTCAAATAACAATTCCTATAACACTAGAAGTTCTGGAAATGAAAACTCTTCGGTAAACAGAAGCTCAAATACTGAAAGCAGAAGCAGTTCATCACAATCATCTTCTTCAAATACATCAACAAGAA
>JAAFHC010000059.1 GCA_010906935.1 Gelidibacter sp. | reverse complement strand
CTGCAATCTTTTTTTCGGATAAAAACCTCAAAAAAGGATTTCCGTTGCAATCACTAACGCAGCTTTCTGTTAAAACAAAAATCAATTTTAATTCAGCTTTTATACATGCTGTAATTTTTAGAAAACAGATCATAAAATTAATAAATTGCTATGAAAACCAAATGCTTAGAATGCGAAGAACCTTTTAGCGGCAGAATAGATAAAAAATTCTGTTCGGATTATTGCCGGAACAGTTACAACAACAAAGTAGACAAGGACAGCAAAAATTTAATTAGAAACACCAACAATTGGCTTCGGAAAAACCATCGATTGCTTTCTGAATTGAATGAAACTGGCAAAACCAAAGTCGCCAGAAGAAAACTGCTGGACGGGAATTTCGATTTTAATTATTTTACGTCGATTTACACAACCAAAACAGGAAATACGTATTTTTATATTTATGACCAAGGATATTTGGCCTTGGAAAACGACTATTATTTGTTGATTAAAAAGGAATAGATAATAGATGTTGTACAACATTTGGAAAAAAGAGAAAATTAAATGTACTTTACAATAAATTTAAAGTTATGACTGGAATAGATAACATTAAGAATAATTTAATTGACAGAATTCTTGCAACAAAAAATGAAAAATTGTTAAAAGCAATCAGTAATATTTTTGAATCTACTCAATCTGATGATATTGTTTCTTTGACTTCAGAGCAAATTGAAATGCTATTAATGAGTGATAAAGATATTGAGAGCGGGAATATCATTTCGGAATCTGAATTAAATGACGCAGACTCAAAATGGCTGAATTAAGTGTTTTTTGGACTAACACAGCTCTAAAACAGAGAAAATTCACTTTCGAGTATTGGAATGACAGAAATAAGAGTACGACTTATTCTAAAAAGCTCAATTCAAGTATTAAAGAAAGAACTAACATTTTAAAGACAAATCCTGAATTAGGAAAGAAAACGGAGTTTATAATACACGAGTTATTTCACTAGGACATTATAGCATTCTTTACAGAAAAGTTGATTCAAAAATTATCATTACTGGTTTTTGGGATAACAGACAAAACCCAGATAAATTATTGAAATTCTTGACTCAAGGATAAAACGTTGTACAACAATGGTAACCGTTGCACAAGGCTTTAAAATACAAAAATAACATTTCAAAAGCTCCTTTTTAAGGGGCTTTTGTTTTTAGAACAACGTCTCTTTTTTATAAATTAGAAGGTGACAAAAAAGCTTATTCGAGGTCTAAACAGTCCTTTAAATTGATAAAACAAATGATGCATTGCTTTTGCGTTACTTTTTACAGTTTTTGTTATGAATTTTAGGTATTTTTTCAGGTTGTAAGCCATCGCAGAGAGGAGTATAGTTTGTTCTCTTGCGTAACTATAGGGTAACCATACGAGTATGCACTTGGGTATGGCAACTAATCATATATGCTAACCATTATTAGAACTTATTTTCCACTTCGGCAGCTTCAAGCATTAAAAAGTGCAATTCCGTATTTTTTATAAATGGTTTCAAAAGGTCGCTTCCCGGTCCAAACATCGCCAATTCTACGTAATCCGCAGAATGGTCCATACTAATCCAACCTACGGAATTGTGCTGTTTCTGAATTTGCGCAAACGCTTCAAAAGGCAAATGCCTTGCGTTGTATAAACCATCATCAGATTTTAAATCACTGTAATAACCTAAAATTAATTTGGCTTCCTCATCTGTTGGCGTAAATTTATTGGCGTATTCAATGCGTTCTTTTACTTGGGAAATGGAAGTCTCTTTTCCAAAACCGTTTAAAATCCATTCGTTGGTATGTTTATAGTTTTGGATGGTATCAAAATTATCATTGGCATTTTTTCCATAAATAATTCCCGGATTTGCATTCCCGTGATCGGTTGTTATAATGACCAAAGTGTCATTGTTTTGTTCAGCAAAATCAATCGCTACTTTTATGGCCTCATCATGGGCTGCCTGGTCATAAATCAATCCAGCAATATCGTTTCCGTGCGCCGCCCAATCCACTTTTCCGGCTTCCACCTGAAGCACAAAACCTTGAGGATTATTTTTCATGGCATCAATTGCTTTTTGGGTCATTTCGCCCAGTGTAGGAATTTTTTCGGCAAGTTCACCATTGTTTTCCCGATCTTTTGAATAGGGAAGACCATCATTGTAAAAAACACCTAAAATTGGTTTTCCGCTATTTGCAGCAAACATTTCATTTCTTGTTTTTACTACCTGATATCCTTCAGAAGCAAATTCCTGATACATATCGCGTTTGTCTTTTCTGTATTCAGAAGAAAAATAGTTATTTCCGCCACCCATCATCACATCAAATCCTTGTCGTAAATATTCTTCGGCAATAAAATCTTGGTCATTTCGTCTTTTGCTGTTGATGCAAAATCCGGCCGGAGTTGCGTGCGTAATTGGAACCGTGGTAACACAGCCAGCCATTTTACCGGCTTTTTTAAACTTTTGCCAAATTGGCAAATGCGTTTCTCCGTTGGCGCTAATGTTTAATGCGCCATTGTTAATTCTAACGCCACCGCCCCAAGAAGAACTTGCCGCAGCAGAATCGGTTACAATGGAATTTGCTGAAGCCATGTCCATTAATGCGCGATTTACTTTATTGTCTTTATACAACTGAAGCCAATTGCTGCCTTTTCCGGTTTTTCTTGAAAGGTAAATATCGGTCATATTTAAAGTTCCGGTACTCATGCCGTCGCTCACGATTACAATGATATTTTTGGCTTTTTTGTTGCGCTTTTTGTCGTCAAAATCTAACGATGAAGCAGCAATATCAAAAGGATTTAACAGGGAAGTGCCAAGTGCAAAAAGCGAGCCGTTTCTAAAAAATTTTCTTCTGTCCATGTGTGGGATTGTAAAATATTGCGCAAATATAAAATATTAAAAAACAATTGATGTTACGTATGTTTTAATAATTTGTTAATGATAATGAAATATTTTAAATGATTGTCATTTTATTTTATTGATAATCTAAAAAATAAACTAAATTTAAATAATTGAATTTTTAAAATATGATTTCGAAAAAATACCACCAAATTGTTTCGCTATTCGTTATAGGACTCACAATTTTTTATAGTTTTTATTCCTTAATGCCTTCGGCAAAAATTGAAAAAAACAGTTCTTTAACCGAATTTTCTACCAATAAAGTGTTACTGCAATTAAAAGAAATTGCCAAAAAACCTCATTTTACGGGTTCGCCAGCACATGAAATTGTCAGAAATTACTTGGTTTCTGAACTTGAAAAATTAGGATTGCAAGTTGAGATTCAGGAACAAATGGCGGTGAACAAGAAATGGAGAGCTGCAACAAATACTAAAAATATTTTAGCGCGAATTAAGGGAAGTGAGAACGGAAAAGCATTGTTGTTACTTTCGCACTACGATTCCAATCCGCATTCTTCTTTGGGCGCAAGTGATGCAGGAAGTGGCGTGGTGGTTATTTTGGAAGGAATTCGCGCTTTTTTGGCAAAAAAAGAAATTCCAAAAAACGATATCATTATTTGCATTTCTGATGCAGAAGAATTGGGATTGTTGGGCGCAAATGCTTTTGTAAACCATCATCCTTGGGCAAAAGAGGTTGGATTGGTGTTAAATTTTGAAGCGCGCGGAAGCGGAGGTCCAAGTTATATGTTGCTGGAAACCAACGGAGGAAACAAAAAATTAATTGAAGCTTTTCAAGAGTCAAATACGGCGTACCCAGTTGCAAGCTCATTAATGTACAGTATTTATAAAATGTTGCCAAATGACACCGATTTAACCGTTTTTAGGGAAGGCGGAAATATGGACGGCTATAATTTTGCCTTTATTGATGACCATTTCGATTACCACACAGTTCAGGATTCTTATGAAAGAATGGATATAAATTCACTTAACCATCAGGCTTCTTATTTAATGGCAACATTGAACTATTTTGCCAATGCAGATTTAGAAAATTTAAAATCGGAGACAGATTATGTGTATTTTAATTTTCCTTATATCGGATTGGTATTTTATCCGTTTTCGTGGGTAATTCCAATGTTTTTATTTTGTGTTGTTTTATTTTTTCTGATGCTTCATTTTGGTGTTCTAAAAAAGAAACTTACCAAGAAAGGAATTGTAAAGGGATTTTATCCTTTTATAGCTTCATTGTTAACTTCTGCAGCTCTGGCTTTTTTCGGATGGAGGTTGCTTCTTAAAATACATCCGCAGTACAAAGATATTTTACAAGGATTTACTTATAATGGCTATTATTATATTGCCGCATTTGTTTCGCTGACAATAGCTATATGTTTTTGGTTTTACAAAGATTTCTTCAAAAAAAGAAGCAAGCAGGATTTGTTGATCGCGCCATTATTTTTCTGGCTGGTGATTAACGGATTTATTGCCTTTTATTTGCCTGGTGCCGCATTTTTTATTCTTCCAGTACTCATTTTATTACCTTTGCTCTTTATCGCGCAATTTTCAATTTCTAAAGTAGATACGCTGTTATTTTTTACGCTTTTCACTATTCCTGTACTCATCATATTAGCGCCTTTGGTAAAAATGTTTCCAGTTGGGCTCGGACTTAAAATGTTGGTGGTTTCAGCAGTTTTTACGGTGTTGTTATTCGGATTTATGGTTCCGGTTTTTCAGCAATATAAAGACCATAAAAAGTTGAGTTTTATGTTTTTGTTCATTGGTTTTATGGCGTTGATTTCTGCTTCGGTATATTCAGGATACAGTATTGACCGCAAAAAACCCAACAGTGTTTTGTATGTTTTCGACAGTAATAAAAATGAAGCATATTGGGCAAGTTACAATACGGAAACGGATGATTTTACGAAACAATTCTTGGGCGAAAATCCAACGAAAGGAAGTTATGATGGAAACTCCACTGCAAGCAAATACAAAACAAACATTCAATTTCATACGAAAACGGCCGTCATAAATATGCAAAAACCAATAATTTCAGTCGTTTTAGATACCATTATTGGCTCAGACAGAAAATTGACTTTACGCATTGAGTCACCTCGAAATGCCAATAAAATTGAGTTATTGACCAAAACGCCAATCCATTTTAAATCTTTTATGGTAAATAATGAGGCGGTTAAAAATGATAGAAACGGCAAGTATGTATTTTCTGTGGAAAAAGGTACCATTATGAATTTTTACAGAACCAGCAAAGATGAAATTTTGGAAATTGAATTTGTGGTCGATAAAGATCAAGTCATGAACATTGATATATTGGAAGCGAAATACGATTTGTTCAGCAATCCGCAATTCAAAATAACGCCAAGAACTGAAATGATGATGCCTATGCCTTTTGTGCTAAATGACGCCACCGTTATAAAAACCAACATAAAACTTTAAGCATGAAAAAAGTAATTATCTTAATTTTTTTGGTGACTGTATTTTTATCCTGCAAAGAAAAACAAAAAGAAGAAGCTGAATTTATAGATGAAACGGTTTATTTAAAACCGGAATTAAACGATAAAAGTGCCAATTATTTATATCATTTTGCCTTCGATTGTTTAGAGCAGGAATATCCAAACAAACTTGGACAGGTTTTGGGAGACAAAACGTATTTAAAGGAACCTTCTGAACTTCATCCCACATTTTTCGGTTGTTTCGACTGGCATTCTTCGGTTCACGGTCACTGGACTTTGCTTAATATTATGAAGGAATTGCCCAATTTTGAACACAATGAAGCTATTTTAAAGAAACTGAAAACCACCATCACCAAAGAAAATATTTTAAAGGAAATTACCTATTTTGAAGATGTGCATAACAGTGATTTTGAACGTACTTATGGCTGGGCATGGTTGTTGAAAATTGCAGAAACACTGAAAGATTGGGACAATGCCGATGCCAAGTTGATGTACGCAGATTTAAAACCTTTGGTGGAATTAATTGAAAAAAAATACATGGAATTTTTGCCGAAACTAAACTACCCAATTCGGGTTGGTGAACATACAAACACAGCATTCGGATTGTCGCTGGCGCTTGATTATGCTAAAAAATATTCCCCGGAATTGGCGCTGATGATTACTGAAAAGGCAAAAACCTATTATATGGACGATAAAGGCTGTCCGGTTACATGGGAACCGGGCGGATTCGATTTTTTATCGCCTTGCCTGCAAGAAGCTTCCTTGATGTTGAAAGTGTTGCCTAAAGAAGAATTTATTGTTTGGTTCGATGCTTTTTTGCCCGATTTCAGAAATAATCCTGCCAAGTATTTGGAAGTTGCTGAAGTTACGGACCGTTCCGACGGAAAATTGGCACATTTGGACGGACTTAATTTTAGCCGTGCTTGGTGCTTGTATGAAATTGGAAAGGCTTTAGATAACGAAAAAATGATCAATTTGGCAAACAAACATTTTCAGTACAGCTATGAAAAAATGGACTCCGGTGAATATGCCGGAGCCCATTGGTTGGCTTCTTTTGGGTTGTATGCGATACTGAAAAGCAACTAAATTTTTAGGTTTAGTTCATTTTTTTCAACGCAAAGTACTTTAAACTTTAGGCGCTTTTTATTTGTATTGGGTAATGCGTAATGTATTTGCCATCCCTCTTTCTTTTACTGGCATGGAAGTGATGTTTATCGCAAAATCCCCTTCTTTTAAATAGCCTCTTTCGTGCGCCATTCTATTGATATCTTCAATGGTTTCATCGGTGCTTACAAAACGGTCGTAAAAAACTCCTTTTACGCCCCATAACAAATTAAGCATTGCTAAGATTCTTCTGTTTGATGAAAATACCAAAATATTCGATTTTGGCCTCCAGGAAGAAATATGAAATGCGGTATATCCTGAATCTGTTAAGGTTGTAATCACTTCCGCAGAAATAGCATCAGCGAGTACCGCAGCCTGATGGCATATTACTTTTGTGATGTAACGCTCATTAATGCATCCCATAGAGTGATTTGAAATGGTGATTAAAGGCGAATTTTCAACGCTTTCAATAATTCTTCGCATTTGTTTGATAACTTCTAAAGGAAATGCACCTACAGAAGTTTCACCCGATAGCATTACGGCATCGGCACCATCCATAATGGAATTGGCCACATCGTTCACCTCGGCTCTTGTAGGAACCTGATTGGTGATCATCGTTTCCATCATTTGCGTTGCAATGATTACCGGAATATGTGCTTTTTTGGCTTTTAAAACCAATCTTTTTTGAATTAAAGGAACCTCTTCCATTGGAACTTCAACACCCAAATCACCTCGCGCAACCATTAAACAATCGCAATAAGGCGTTAATTTATCAATGTTTGCAACAGCTTCAGGTTTTTCAATTTTTGCGATGATCGGAATTTTATGCGGAGAATTTGCCGCTATTAAATCCCTTAACTGAATTAAATCCTCTGCAGTTCTTACAAAAGAAAGTGCAATCCAGTCGGCTTCCATTTTAATGGCAAACAGTGCATCTTCAATATCCTTTTTTGTAAGAGCGGGCAAGGAGATTTTAGTGTTTGGCAAGTTTACCCCTTTTTTGGAATTTAATTTTCCGCCGCGCAAAACTTTAGTAGTGACTTCCGTACCTCTGTCGGTTGCAGTAACTTCAAATAATAATTTACCGTCATCAACCAAAATATGCTCACCAACCTGCACGTCTTTTGGGAATCTTTTATAGGTCATAAAGGCCTTTTCTTGTGTCCCTTCGCACTTTACGGTTGTAAAGGTAAAAGTATCTCCAATATTAAGAAATACGCCTTCTCCCATAACGCCTACGCGCAATTTAGGTCCTTGTAAATCAGCCAAAACTGCCACATGGAAACCGCGGCGCACGTTAATTTCCCTGATTATTTTAATTTTTTCTTCTACATCAGCATAATCGGCATGAGAAAAATTTACCCGGAATACATTTACGCCGGCTTCCATCATGTTTTCCATTATTTCTGCAGAGTTGCATGCAGGCCCTAGCGTTGCTACAATTTTTGTACGTTTTCTATTTTTTTTCATAATTAAAATATGAGATTTTCTTTCGATTTTAAGGTTGTTGTTTCTATCGCGTATGAGGTTATTATTTGACTTATTTTATTTAGTTCAATCACTAAATTTTGAATAAAATCTTCTTTATTGCATCCTTCAATTTTCAAAAAAAAGTCCACTTTCTTTTTTTCGGGAATTAGATAAGAAGTTGTGCTGTAATTTCCGCCGAATAAACCTTCTTTGTATTGGTTGTCAACAAGCGCAATATATTTGTTGTTGATTAAATAGTAGTTGATAAAATTCAATTCGTCTTTATATTCAAACAAAGGAAATTCAGCAGTTGAGTTTTGAAAATCTAAATGATCTTTATGCCGCGTCAGTTTAAATTTTAAAAAATTGTTTAAAAGATAAGCCAATCTATAATCTTCTTCAGTTGAATGAATGCCAATTAATGAATAATCATCTTCTAAATCAAACGGTAATAGTTGCATAAATAGCAGAAAAATTTAGTCTGGCAAATTTACCATTGTTTAATTACAGTAACTAATAATATTGCGAAATCGTATTCGTGCGAGCAATTAACCTATGGTGAATTCGTTTTGAAAAGCGTAGTAGGCTCTTTTTGCCGCAACTTCTTCCGCTTTTTTCTTTGAAGTTGCCCTTCCTTTGGAGATAAGCTCACCATTTAAAAAAAGTTTTACGCTAAATTGTTTTATCGCGTCATTTCCGGAATCTTCGTAAACCTCAAAAACCAATTCTTTTTTTTTCTTTTGGCACCATTCTATAAACAAGCTCTTGTAACTGGTAATTTTACCTTCAAGTTTAAGGATATCAACATAAGGAACGATAACTCTTTTGTTGATAAATTTTTCGCAGTACGTGTAGCCTCTGTCCAAATAAATAGCGCCTACCAAAGCTTCAAAAATGTTTCCGTGAATATTTTCCCCAAAGTTTGAAAGAATCACGTTACTTCTTATAAAACGCAATAAATCCAAATCCTTTCCAAGTTCATTAAGATGCTCTCTGCTTACTATTTTTGAACGCATTTGGGTTAAATACCCTTCGTCGCCCGATGGAACCACATGAAATAAATGTGCGGCTATGACGGTGCTGAGAATGGCGTCGCCCAAAAATTCCAAGCGTTCATAATTTAAAGGGAATCCGGTTTTTTTGTCGAACTCTTTAATAGAGCGATGAACAAAAGCTTTTTGATAATGCGATATGTTTTTAGGCTTAAATCCTAATATTTTACTTAGATCAGTATAAAAAACGTCCTCATTTTTTTTAGGACGAGAAGAAATTATTTTTCGAATGAAACCCATTCAGTATTGTTGTTAATCAAGTTTTTTAAAAAGCACACAGGCATTGTGTCCTCCAAATCCAAAAGTGTTGCTCATGGCAACTTTCACATTGCGTTTTTGTGCTTTATTGAACGTAAAGTTTAATTTATTGTCAATTTGATCATCATCTGTAAAATGATTAATGGTAGGCGGCACAATTCCGTATTTTATTGCCAAAACTGAAGCGATGGCTTCAACAGCGCCGGCAGCACCCAATAGGTGACCGGTCATTGATTTGGTTGAATTGAGATTCAACTTATAAGCGTGTTCGCCAAAAACTTCTAAAATTGCTTTGGTTTCTGCAATATCACCAAGCGGCGTTGAAGTTCCATGCATGTTAATTGCGTCAACATCTTCTGGTTTTAAACCCGCATCTCTTAAGCAGTTTTTCATCACATTTATGGCACCCAATCCTTCCGGATGTGGTGCAGTAATATGATAGGCATCGGCAGATAAGCCTCCGCCTGCAATTTCAGCGTAAATTTTCGCACCTCTTGCAATTGCATGTTCGTATTCTTCTAAAATAAGCGCGCCCGCTCCTTCACCTGAAACAAAACCATCTCTGTCTTTGTCAAAAGGTCTTGAGGCAGTTAACGGATCGTCATTTCTTGTTGAAAGCGCCTGTAAAGCATTAAAGCCGCCTATTCCTGCAATGGTTATGGTAGCTTCTGAACCACCGGAAACCATAATATCAGCATGACCTAAGCGAATGTAATTTAAGGCATCAATGATGGCGTTTGATGATGATGCGCAAGCAGATACCGTTGCGAAGTTTGGACCTCTAAATCCATATCTGATCGATATTTGACCGGGTGCAATATCCGCAATCATTTTAGGAATAAAGAAAGGATTGAATCTTGGTGTGCCATCACCTTCGGCAAAACTTAAAACTTCATTTTGAAAAGTTTCCAGTCCGCCAATTCCTGCGCCCCAAATAACACCAACTCTATCTTTATCTACTTTTTCTAAATCTAATTTTGAATCTACAATGGCTTCATCAGCAGCAACCATGGCATACTGAGTGAATCTGTCCATTTTACGGGCCTCTTTTCTGTCAAAAAATTGATTAATGTCAAAATTTTTGAGTTCACAGGCAAAACGAGTTTTGAACTTGGCTGCATCGAAATAGGTTATTGGAGCTGCACCGCTAACACCGTTAGCAAGGCCGTTCCAAAAATCGTTAATATTATTGCCAATAGGCGTTAATGCACCAAGTCCAGTTACAACAACTCGTTTAATCTCCATATGTTAAAATTACTTTTTTGCGGCTTCTATGTAGCTAATTGCTTGACCTACAGTGCCAATGTTTTCTGCTTGATCGTCTGGAATTTGAATATCAAATTCTTTTTCGAACTCCATGATTAACTCAACAGTATCAAGTGAGTCTGCTCCTAAGTCATTAGTAAAGCTAGCTTCTGTTGTTACTTCATTTTCGTCAACGCCCAATTTATCTACGATAATGGCCTTTACTCTTGATGCAATGTCTGACATAATTCTTTTATTTTAAATTTAATTACTCGGCAAAAATATAAAACTTTATTTAAATCAAAATCTTTTAATTCATAAAAGATCAAATTCAATGTTTTAAAATTAGGCAAAGTTTTTTTATTTACCCCATAATAGTTGGGTTTAATTCATTTTATTTGTTGTTTCAACCAAGATATTAATTTGCACAAATGAAACGGGCATGTCAAATTTTGACACAAAGGAATGGGTAATGATGAAATTCATCTATTCCCGCTAAAAAATAAAATCTAAACAGATGAAACGTATTGTCATACTGGCCTCAGGATCTGGTACAAATGCTGAAAATATGATCAACTATTTTAAAAACAGCGATTCAATTTCGGTAGTTTACGTTCTGTCAAATAAAAAAGATGCCAAAGTTTTGCAACGGGCCAACCGTTTAAATATTCCGAACAGAAGTTTTGATAAAAATGATTTTATTGATACTGATGAGGTGTTAAATCTTTTGAAGGAAAATGCCGACTATATTATTTTAGCCGGATTTTTATGGAAAATCCCCGTAAAAATAATTGACGCTTTTCCAAATAAAATAATTAACATTCATCCCGCTTTATTGCCAAAATATGGTGGAAAGGGAATGTACGGTATGCACGTGCACAATGCCGTTGTTGAAAACAGGGAAAAGCAAACCGGCATCACCATTCATTACGTGAATGAAAATTACGATGAAGGCGCCATTATTTTTCAGAAAAGTTTTGATGTTTTGGAAAATGATGCTCCTGAAGACGTAGCTGAAAAAATCCATCATTTAGAATACGAATATTTCCCGAAGATTCTTGAAAAAGCAATTCTTGAAAATGGCAGATAAACCCAAAGTACATATTTATACAGATGGCGCCTGCAGCGGAAATCCGGGTCCGGGTGGCTACGGAATTGTGATGGAATGGGTGGGAAAACCCTATAGAAAAGAGTTTTCTGAAGGTTATAAAAAAACCACCAATAACCGAATGGAATTGTTGGCCGTCATTGTTGCTTTAGAGAATATGAAAACAACCGATGTTGAAATCACTATTTTTTCCGATTCAAAATATGTGGTGGATGCCGTTGAAAAAAAATGGCTATTCGGCTGGCATAAAAAGCAGTTTAAAAATGTTAAAAACCCTGATTTGTGGAAGCGATTTTTGGCCATTTACAATTCTAACAACACAAAATTTGAATGGGTAAAAGGTCACAATAACCATATGCAAAATGAGCGCTGTGATGTGTTGGCCGTTGAAGCTTCAAAAAAAGTAAAACTGCAAGAAGATTTTGGCTATATCAATCAGGAAAAGCCACTTTTTTAACAAAAAATTCTTTTCAATTCTTCTGAATTTCTAAATTCACAATACTTTTCTGATTCCGATAAAAACAAATATCATTGCGGTATAACCCATAAAAAAAGGAATGATAAATTCTGCCCATCCCAACACCAGCATTACGGAAATTAGGAGCAACTGAAATCCCAATCCGAAAGTAGAAACAGCAGTCATAAACCAACTGTTAAAAGGTTTGCTGTCTATCGCTTTTTTATCCAAAAAATAAATTGTTTTATCGAAAATGCCATAAAGCAGCTTATAAAGTGCAAAAAGAAAGTTCACATTGCGCTGACTTTCTCCTTGTAAAGCGATGGGTGTTTTATCTTCAAAAATGCGACTTGTAGTATCACCATTAAACTTGTTTCTCAGAATAACGTAGTAATAGTTGTACAAAGTTCCCTGTAATTGAATTCCAACAAAAGCGAGTAAAGCGTAAATTAAAGGGGAATTTGTGATGTTCCAAAGTGCTAAAAAAATGAAGAAATTCAAAATAATGTCGGCAATGGAGTCAAAATAGCGGCCAGTATAAGAAGGTGTCTTTTTTACACGCGCCAATTCCCCGTCTGCAGCATCTAAAACAGATTTTAAAATCAGGAAAAAAGCGGCTGCCCAATAATAGCCATAAAGCATGCAGACAATGGCAATTAATCCCGAAATAATAAAACTTACAGTAACTTGAACTGGCGTAATTGAAGTGTTTTTAAGGGAATTTGCAATAATTATTGCTACAGGTCTTCCATAATCTGAAAGATCGATAAATTTGTGGTTTTTAGGCAATTTAGACATGTTGCTATTTTCTGCTGAGCATTTTTAATGACTTAGTTTCCTAAACTTTAAAACAGCACGTTTTTTAATGAACGGCAAATGTACGATTAATAATTTTTTAGTAAAGAATACAAGAAATCGATTTACTACTGCTTAGAAAATATTACTTAAAGATTTATTCTTCTGATACATCAAAGCTTTGAAGTTTGTTTAGCAATTCCTTAATGTTTTCAGGCGCATTGTTATGATCAAACTCAAAAGCAAAAATTTTGCCGTTAAAATTAAGTTCAAAATCGCCTTTAATGGCTTTGTCAACTGCAAGGTCATCAATAGAAACATTGCCTTTTATATCCTCAAAATCAATTTTTTTGACCATTTCAACAATTTCATTTAGCTGAATATCAGTCAATTCAAGTTGATGTGTTTCATTATTTTTTGAAACTTCCAAAAGATTGTTTTCTAGTCGAATAGCCAAATGAAAACCTCTTGTTTGTGCATTATAATTCAGCGAAATGGTGTCTTTTTTATTCTGGCTCTGACAAGAAGTTGAAGACACAAGCATTAAGATTAATGCGATTTTTAAAAGTTTCATTTTCAAAGATTTTAGTTGTTTAAAGATATAAAAAAAGGTGCTGAAAAGCACCTTTTTAATTTTTTTAAATAAATCAGATTAATTTA
>JAAFHC010000058.1 GCA_010906935.1 Gelidibacter sp. | reverse complement strand
CTTACGGATACAGTACCGCACAAGGTGTTGTAACAGGCTGGTTAAACAGCGAAGGGCACAGAAAGATTATTGAAAATCCAGACTATACCCACTTCGGAATATCAACGGATTCAAATACTGAAAACAGAAATTACTTTACAAACATTTTTATAAAAAAGTAACCTAAAAATATATAATACCCCACATCAAACGGAAGTTAATTTTTAATCTCTAAATTAAACAAAATGAAAGCAGCCCCTTTAAAACAAACAGAAAGAGCCCCTTATTTAAAAGTTGTGAACAACACTATGGGCAAAAAAATCACTTTAAACGAACAAGTAAACCGCATTTACATCAACACTTTGGTTCCTTGCTTTAATTACATCAACCAACTGGGTGAAGTTACAAGTCCTGAAAAATATGTTTTACTTTAGTATTTAACCTAAAAAACCTTAATTCGCGTTGTCCCCACAACGGTTTAGTTGTCCCCACAACGGTTTTATAATCAGAAGTATCATAAAAAATTACCTTGAGTTTAAATAAACAAAGTTGTCCCCACAACGGTTTTATAATCAAGAAATTAAAAAATTAAATTCCTTTTAGCACAAATAAAAATTGTTGTTGATCAACAATTCAAAACAAAGAGATAAGAACCCATCAAAGCAGTGCATGTTTAACACTGTCTTAAAAAACTGGGAAGCTACTAAAATATCGATTGTAAGGGGTTACAAGCGGTATTACTGGCTTCCCTTTCTTCATTTAAAAAGTAAAGTACAAAGTGTAAAGGAGGAAGTACAAAGGATAAAGTTTTAACTTTTAACTTTTTTTACGGCGCTGGATTTGGCTGCAATTCCTGAATTTTATCTATTTTTTCAAGGGTATCTTTTGAAAGTTCGACATCAATACTTGAAATATTTTCTTTTAATTGCGCTAAAGTTGTTGCTCCAATAATGGTTGCCGTTGTGAACGGACGCTGATTTACAAAAGCCAAGGCCAAATGCACTAGACTGATGTTTAATTCGTTGGCAAATTTCAAATATTTTTCGGTTAACAAATACGATTGTTTGTTGCTATATCTTGAATAGTTTGAAAATAATTTTAAACGAGAACCTTCAGGCATTTTTCCGTTTAAATATTTGCCGGACAGCATTCCGAATCCCAATGGCGAATACGCCAATAAACCAACATTTTCACGTTGGGCAACTTCTGCCAAATTAATTTCAAAAGTTCTGTTTAACAATGAATACGGATTTTGAATGGTTTTGCATCGGCTTAAATGATGGTGTTTGCTTTCCTCCAAATGACGCATCAATCCCCAAGAGGTTTCGTTAGAAACCCCATAATGGCGAATTTTGCCATCTTTCACAAATCCGTCCAAAACTTCTATAACTTCTTTGAAATTGTCTTCCCATTTTTCATTTGCATCATGTACGTAATTCCTTTTTCCAAAAAAGTTTGTATTTCTTTCCGGCCAATGCAATTGGTAAAGATCAAGGTAATCGGTTTGCAAGCGATTTAAACTTTTTTCCAAAGCATCTTGAAGCACCTCTTTTGAAAAACCTAAATTTTCTCTTATATATTTAAAATAATCATTGGGCCCAACTACTTTGGAAGCCACAATTAAATCTTCTCTTTTTTGATCTTTCAGCCAGCTTCCAATAAATCGCTCGGTGCTTCCTTGTGTTTCTTTTCTGCCCGGAATTGGATACATTTCGGCCGTATCAATAAAATTTATGCCCTTTTCAACAGCATAGTTCAACTGTTCATGAGCTTCTTGTTCGGTATTCTGTTGTCCAAAAGTCATAGTGCCCAAACAAATTTTACTTACTTTTATGTTGGTATTTGGCAGCGTGGTGTATTTCATTTTTTTGTTGAATTGTTGAAACGTTTAATTGTTTAATCAAAATCGAATTCAAATGTATCAATAATTTATCCTTCAAAGTTGATGGATAACAATATTTTTGTTGAATTGTTGAAACGTTTATTTGTTTAAAAAATCGAACTTAAAAGTATCAATAATTTATTCCGAAAGTCTTCTTGCAGACCATAAAAAAACCTGCTTTCCATTTGAAAGAAAACAGGTTTCAATATTTTTGTATATGCAATTTGACTTTTAAATAACTAAACCTTATTTAAGTATCGCTTCTATTCCTGGCAATACTTTTCCTTCTAAACTTTCCAACATAGCGCCGCCACCGGTAGATACATAACTCACTTTATTTTCAAAACCAAATTGCTTCACCGCCGCAACGGAATCGCCGCCGCCAACTAAAGAAAAAGTGCCGTTTTTTGTTGCTTCAGCAATAGAATTTCCTAAAGCAATGGTTCCATTGGCGAAATTTTCCATTTCAAAAACACCCACAGGTCCGTTCCAAAGAATTGTTTTAGATTCCATAACCACTTTATGAAAAAGTTCCCTCGATTTTGGCCCGGCATCCAATCCTTGCCATCCATCAGGAATTTTATCGATATCACATATTTGCGTATTTGCGTTATTGTTAAAATCATCTGCTGCAATTACATCCACAGGTATATGAACCTTCACGCCTTTTTCTTTTGCCTTCTTTAAAATTTCAAGCGCCAATTCTTGTTTATCATCTTCACAAATAGAATCTCCAACTTTGCCTCCCAACGCTTTAACAAAGGTAAAACTCATACCTCCGCCCAAAATTAAATGATCTACTTTATCTAAAATATTTTCGATGATCGTTATTTTTGAAGACACTTTTGCGCCTCCCAAAATTGCCAATACCGGTTTTTCACTGTCTTCCAACACTTTTTTTATGCTGATAATTTCTTGCGCCATCAGGCTTCCAAAATATTTGTTTTCAGGAAAGAATTTCGCCACAATGGTAGTGGAAGCGTGGGCTCTGTGAGCCGTTCCAAATGCATCATTCACGTACACATCGCCCAATTTTGAAAGTTTTTTGGCAAAGGCTTCATCTCCTTTTTCCTCTTCGGCATAAAAACGCAGATTTTCAAGCAATAAAACTTCGCCCATTTTTAAATCTGCTGAAGCTTTTTCTGCTATTTCTCCAACACAATCCGTAACAAATTTCACAGGAACACCAAGTATTTCAGAAACTTCGTCAACAATATGTTTTAAGGAATATTTGGCTTCAATACCTTTTGGCCTACCCAAATGCGACATTAAAATAACGGCTCCGCCATCTTTTAAAATTTTATCGATTGTTGGTTTTGCCGCTTCAATTCTTGTGGCATCGGTTACCTTGAAATTTTCGTCTAAAGGCACGTTAAAATCAACGCGAATCAGTGCTTTTTTATCCTTAAAATTAATGTCTTGTATTGTTTTCATCTTAAAAAAATTTATACTACAAATATAAGGGAATTTAGGTTCTGCGTTGTAGTTTTTTACGAAAGCGATTTCACAGTAGACAGTTAAAAGTTAAATGTTGAAAAGTTATACGTTAGAAAATAAAAAGGCTTAAACGCAAAATTCGCAAAGTTTTACGCAAAGAGCGCTAAGCATTTATAAATCACTTTATTTTCTGGCACTTTAAGATTTTTTCTTTGCTGAAAAAGTTTTACTTTCGCTTCAATGGAATTTTCAGAAATTTTAGGACAGACGCATTTAAAAAATCACTTGATGAAATCGACCGATAACGGGCGGATTTCTCATGCGCAACTATTTATTGGCAAAGAAGGCACTGGGACTTTACCGATTGCCATTGCTTATGCCCAATATATTTTGTGCAATGGCAGTAGCGACGTGGACTCATGTAATTTGAGATGTTCAAAATTAATGCATCCCGATTTGCATTTTGCTTTTCCGGTGGCAACAAATGAAGCTGTAAAAAGCAGGCCTGTCAGCAATTTATTTTTGGAAGAATGGCGGAATTTTGTGGCGATGAATCCGTACGGCAATTTATTTGAATGGTTTCAATCTATTGGCGTTGATAATAAACAAGGCCAAATTGGCGTTGACGAGGCCGAAGAAATTGTAAAAGCATTAAAGCTGAAATCTTATGAAGGCGGTTTTAAAATTATGATTATTTGGATGGCTGAAAAAATGCATGCTTCCGCAGCAAATAAATTATTGAAACTGTTGGAGGAACCTCCTGAAAAAACCGTATTTATTTTGGTTGCCGAAAATGAAGACCAAATTATTTCGACCATAAAATCGCGTTGCCAGGTATTGCATTTTCCTTTATTGTCGGAAAATGACATTATAAAAGGCTTGGTTGAAATAGAAGGAACCGACCCACCAATTGCAAAACAAATTGCCATACAAGCCGATGGCGATTTTAACAAAGCGCTTCATTTATTGCACAACGACACTTCCGATGAGCAATTTGAGCAATGGTTTATCACTTGGGTAAGAGCTGCTTTTAAAGCAAAAGGAAATGCCGCCGTAATTCAATTGTTGATTGAATGGAGCGACACCATTTCAAAAACCGGAAGGGAAACCCAAAAACGATTTTTGAACTATTGTCTGCAATTTTTCAGACAGGCGTTATTGCTGAATTACAATGCGGAATCGCTGGTGTTTTTACAACCGAAAACGCCCAATTTCAACCTGGAAAATTTCGCACCTTTTGTGCACAGCGGCAATATTATTGAAATTGACAAGGAATTAAATGAAGCCATTTATCACATTGAACGAAATGGAAATGCCAAAATAATCTTGCTCGATTTGTCCATAAAATTAACCCGACTTCTACATATAAAAGAAGAATAACAAACACTGTTTATTATGTCTATTTTCAACAATCATTCTGCCGAAATTTTAGTATTGCTGTTTCTTATTATTACTTTTTTACAATCGGGCATCGATAAATTAACCGATTGGAAAGGAAATGTAGCTTTTATCACCGATCATTTTAAAAATTCACCGCTTCAAAAAATGGTTCCGCTATTGTTACTGACGGTGTTAATTTTTGAAATTGCCGCAGGTATTTTAATGCTCATTGGCGGTTATTTTATTCTTACTGAAGGTGATGGAGCTGTGGCGAAAGTTGGACTAGAATTCGCGGCCATTACTTTGTTGATGCTTTTGATTGGGCAGCGATTGGCGAAAGATTACGCTGGCGCTATGTCGCTTGCCGTTTATTTTATTTTGACTATTTTAGGACTCTATTTGTTAAATTAAATCTGCAAAAAATGAAATTACTGGGAATAGGATCTCGAATTAAACACGAGGAATTTGGTTTGGGCGTGGTTACCAATGTGAGCGCCAAGGACTATTGGGTGACTTTTATTGAAAACGGATTGGAAACCATTGCCATTGACAGCAAGTTTGAAGTTATTGAATACGTTGAAGATGAGGTGGATACCGTTAGTTTTTACGACGTTGAAACCACCTTAAAAAATTTGCTTAAACAATGGTCTGATATTTCAGAAGTTGTTCATTTGGGCGACCGATGGAAAGGCGGAAAATTAATTATGGAACCGAAAGACCCAAAATTGGCGAGCAAAGAAATTCCAATCGATGTCTTTTTTCATAAAATTGTGATGGTAAGAGACCGTTTGAGAGTGATGGAACAAAAAATTAATTCGAGTAAATTGGATGACTTGGATAAAGTTGATTTGCAACAATACATCACCAGAATTTATGGAAGTTTAACCACTTTCAATATTTTGTTTAAAATTAAAGAACAGCAATTTGAAGGTTCAAAATCGGAATAGTATTATTAAACCATAAAAAAGCCGGTCTAAAAATAATTTTAGATCGGCTTTTGCATTTTTAATTGAAATTATATAATTCCTTGATCTAACATAGCGTCGGCAACTTTTATAAAGCCCGCGATATTTGCGCCTTTAACATAGTTGATATACCCGTCATTTTCAGTTCCGTATTTAGAACAAGCCACATGAATAGAAGACATAATTTGGTGCAATTTGGCATCAACCTCTTCTTTGGTCCAGTTTAATTTCATGGCATTTTGTGACATTTCTAAACCAGAAACGCCTACGCCTCCAGCATTTGCAGCTTTACCCGGAGCAAAAGGCAATTTGTTTTTATGAAATAATTCAACAGCCTCAGGCGTACAACCCATATTTGAAACTTCAACAATATATTTTACGCCATTTTTAATCAATAATTTGGCATCCTCGCCGTCTAATTCATTTTGGGTTGCGCTAGGCATTGCAATATCAACAGCAACATCCCAAGGTTTTTTTCCTGCGAAAAATTTAGCTTCCGGAAATACTTCTGCGTAAGGAGAAACAATGTCGTTGTTTGAAGCTCTAAGCGCCAATAAATAATCAATTTTTTCAGCATCTAAACCTCTCTCATCATAAATATATCCGTCAGGACCAGAAATGGTCACCACTTTACCGCCAAGTTCGGTAACTTTTAGGGCAACGCCCCAAGCCACATTCCCAAAACCTGAAACAGAAACTGTTTTTCCCAGAAAAGCGTCGTTATTTGTTGAAAGCATTTCATTTGTGAAATAAGTTGCGCCAAAACCTGTAGCTTCCGGTCTTATTAAACTTCCTCCCCAATTTAATCCTTTACCAGTGAAAACACCTGAATTTTCAAATTGTAATTTTTTGTACATTCCGTACATAAAACCAATTTCTCTACCGCCAGTTCCAATATCTCCGGCCGGTACATCTTGGCTAGGGCCAATAACTCGCCATAACTCTAGCATAAAAGCTTGACAAAAACGCATAATTTCAGCATCTGATTTTCCTTTCGGGTTAAAATCTGATCCTCCTTTTGCACCACCCATTGGCAACGTTGTCAATGCATTTTTAAATGTTTGCTCAAATCCTAAAAATTTAAGGATGCTTAAATTTACACTTGGATGAAGACGAATACCGCCTTTGTATGGTCCAATTGCATTATTAAACTGCACTCGGTGTCCTAAATTAATCTGAACATTCCCTTCATCATCAACCCAAGAAACTCTAAAAGTTAAAATACGATCAGGTTCAACCAATCTTTCAATAATTTTAGCGGCCTCATATTGAGGGTTTTCATCATAAATTGTTTGAATGGATTCTAACACTTCATGAACTGCTTGCAAGTACTCCTTTTCACCTGGATGTTTGGTTTCAAGGTTTGTCAATATATTTTTTACATTCATAATAATATAATTTAAACGTAGGTATAATTTATTAAATATTTAAATAATCAGGTGCAAAATTACAGATAATATATTAAATCTTAAAATAAAAAGAGGCAATAATTTTTAATTTTCGCATTTTTCTCAAACGTTTTCGTTAAACAAAAACAAAAAGCGCAAAAAAGGTCGTTTTTGCGCTATAAAATGATTGGAAAATTTTAAATGATAAGCATTTCCTGTTTCCGATTTACGACTTGAACTTCCCTAATTAGTGTTGACCGGTTTATGTTAATTTTTATTCATCTCATGTTTTTTTACACACCCCTAACCTATCTCTAAAGGGGAATTTGTTTATTTCCGACTTCCGTATTCCGTATTCCAACTTCCGACTTCACTTACATAAAACCTTCAGGAAGTTCATCATCATTTGATTTCGTGGGTGAATTTTGAAATTTATTAAGTTTAAATCCTTCTTTAAAAATGGCTGCTTTGTTGCTTTTTCCCTCAATAATAACCGTTAGTGGTTCTTTAAAATGCACATGCCGTAAATATTCATCATCATAACTCGCCCTTTGTTTATTTAAATACTCTAAATCGAAAAACCCATCATCTATAAAAGGGTTTATGGTTAGATAGCCCACTTTAAATGAGGTTAAATTTTGGAAAAAGTGCGTTCCCTGGCTTGGGTCAATCCTAAAATTATTAAGGCCGGCTTCCACAATAATTTTTGCTGACGCTATTTGCGGCCAAATCACCGGAATTCCCAACCATGGATCGCTTGATCCCCATCTTCCGGGTCCGACCAAAATATAATTTTTATCTTTTTCTGCGAATTTTTTATTAATTTGTTCAACCGCCACCGCTATTTTTCTTGTATTTGCCGCGTTAAATGTTTCTGGTTTGACATAAATAATATCGTGAATGTTCTCATAATTTCCATTTCCCAACGCCGATTCCGAATAAATGATGGTGTCTTCAACATTAAAATCTTCTGGAAGTGTGCTCAAAGTTTCAATGCTCTCGATAATGGGCCTGATTTGCAAAAAGCTAAATTCTTTTGGTTGTCCCTGCGGTACATCTAATTTCACCGCAAACTCCATTTCAATGGGATTTCTCATTTCACGTTGTCCAATGCGCAATAAATCCTGCAAGATTTCAGGTAGCGGAAAGGTGTTGTATTTTAAAATATTGTCAAAAGTGATCACACGAAGACCATCATGCAAAACGCCTGGTTTGATAGTGTTGTTTTGCAAATCATAGGTTGAAGCCACAAATTTTAGGGAGCCATGTTTTTCGGCATTTCTAATGGTAATTTTCTTTTTGTTAACCGCTTCGCTGGTTGATGCCACATAACTGTCTGGATTCATATCCAGACCAAAGAAATATTGCTGTGTGTCTCGTTGTGCGGAACCCGGTGAGGAGAGTTGCAGCACCTTTTTTGGATGGTAAGGAGAAAACCGCAATGTATTTCCGCCGCCAACAATAATTTCACCCAAACCTAACGCAATATTTGCGGTTCCTTCATTGGGCAATTCCTGGTCAATTGGATAAAAATTAATAGAACGCGCCACTCCGGATATGTTAGGATAATAAACATCATCATATTGTTTTCCGGTAACTTCCTGTAAAATGACGGCCATTTTATCCTCTTCAATAGTATGTGATGTCGCTTTTAAATATGCTTTGCTGTTTTGAAAAAAAGCAGATGCCATCACCGATTTAATGGCGCTGGAAATCATATCTACCATTTTTTCCTTATCTGTATTTGGAATCATATAAGTAGCAAAAACTCCGGCAAAAGGCTGATAGTGAGAGTCTTCCAAAACGCTTGATGAACGCACTGCAATTGGCGATTTGGCTACGTTTAAAAAAACTCGAATGTCTTCTATCACCCATTTTGGCAATGGTTTTGAGATAAATTTATTTAATATTTCTTCATCATCATTACAAGTGGCCACAAAGCCAATCAAGTCATGTTTTTCCATAAACTCATCAAATACTTCTGTACTTAATACCACCGTGCGAGGTATGGAAATGTTGACATCTTTGTATTTATTGAACAATTTATGGCGTTTCAAAAACGAATCAATAAATGCCAATCCTCTCCCTTTTCCACCCAAAGATCCTTCCCCAATTCTCGCAAATCCCAAATATTCATCATACGTGTTTTTGCTGAATTTTGAAATAACGCCTCTCGACCTATATACCCGATAGGTTTTAATTGCTCTGAGTAAAAAATCCCTGATTTCCTCCGGATCTTCAAAATCTTCATATTCAACATTGCTAAAAAGGTTTGCCAATGGAAAAAGCGCTCTTGATCTTAACCATTTTGAATATTCACTCCTTTTGGCATGATAAACAATGGCATCCAACGTTACATTGGTTAATGCCTTTTGAAAACTGTTTAAATCTTCCACGGTCGCCAAAACCTTCATTTGAATTGGGTCCCAGAATTCAAAAGCCCCAAAAGAAAAATATTTTGTGATGTACGTTTTTATTTCCTTGCCTAACGTTTCTGAATGTTTGTATAAAAATTTTCCTTTTAATTCTAAGGCTTTTATCTCATTATTTTTATCGGAAGATTGCACTAAAAACGGAAAATAACGTTCCAAACTTCTTACATATTTTAAAAATTCGAATCCGGCATTAGGGTCACGAACGCCATCTTTAAAATAACTGACATCTGAAATAACGCCCAACAAATTATGTTTGTACTTTTCAAAAAGAAACAATCCTTCTTCGTAGTTTGTGGCCAGTAAAATTTTTGGCCGGCCTCGCATCAACATCATTGCCCTGTGCTCATTTAAGCCTTCCGACATAAATGAACGCGTTTGTTTTAAAATGATTTTGTACATAATGGGCAAATACCTCGAATAAAATTTCAAGGAATCTTCCACAAGCAAAATGGCTTTAACACCAATTTGATTGATGTCTTTTTCGGCATTCATTCGGTCTTCAGTAAGTTTTATAATGGCCAAAAAAATATCAACATTGCCATTCCAGTGAAAAACAAAATCGATGATTCCTGTATTTTCGCTGAGCACTTTTTTCCTTAATTCAGAAGAATAATGACTCAATGCGGCAATAGGAATGTTGGGAAAAGCCTCTTTAATCAATTTTGAAGTTTCAAAAGCTTTGTAGTTGCCAATGTCCAGCCAGGTAATTACCAAATCAATTTTATCCGAGTTCATCATCGCTATGGCTCTTTTAGCGGAGTTGGCATGAATAAAACTTGGCGGATATCTTAAATTCAGCGCCATATATTCATTAAAAATTCGCTCGTCTATCCGGCCGTCTTCCTCCAACATATAAAAATCGTAGTTAGAACAAACAATAAGCACTTTGTTAATTCTGTTTTGCATCAATTGGTTAAATGCAACCTCTTCAAACTCATAGTTTTTTATATCGGGTAGCGGATTTCTGTTCATTTTATTGGCATTTATTTTCAAATGCAAGATATCATTTTCAGCGTGAATTATCATATTTTTCAAAAGATTAATTCAATTTTATAAAAATAAAATTGTGTAAATTTGCAACCTAATTTTCTGTATAATGTTAGCTAAAGTAAAAGAATTGATTGGTGAAGTATTGGCATTTAATACCACTTCCAAAGAGGAGATTGAATCTTTCAGAATTAAATTTTTGGGTAAAAAAGGGTTGCTTAACGATTTATTTGTTGAATTTAAAAACGTGGCTCCTGCCGAAAGAAAAGATTTCGGACAAGCATTAAATACGTTGAAGGATGCAGCACAAAACAAAGTTGACCAGTTAAAGGAAGCATTAGAAAATTCGAGCGATCAAAAAGGAATTTATGGTGATTTAACGCGCCCTGCCGAACCTGTTGAATTGGGTTCTCGACACCCAATATCCTTGGTGAGAAACAAAATTATCGACGTTTTTTCACGCATTGGTTTTACCGTTTCCGAAGGACCGGAAATTGAAGATGACTGGCACAATTTTACGGCGTTGAATTTGCCAGAATACCATCCGGCACGTGATATGCAAGACACTTTTTTTATCGAAAAAAATCCAGATCTTTTATTGCGCACGCATACTTCATCGGTTCAGGTACGTTATATGGAAAGTCATAAACCGCCAATTCGCACCATTTCTCCGGGACGTGTTTTTAGAAATGAAGACATTTCGGCACGTGCGCATTGCATTTTTCATCAAGTAGAAGGCTTGTATATTGACACCGATGTTTCTTTTGCCGATTTAAAACAAACCTTGCTTTATTTCACTAAGGAAATGTTCGGGAAATCCAAAATACGCTTGCGCCCGTCCTATTTTCCATTTACAGAGCCAAGCGCGGAAGTTGATATTTATTGGGGATTAGAAACAGAAACCGATTATAAAATTACCAAAGGAACCGGCTGGCTGGAAATTATGGGTTGCGGTATGGTAGATCCAAATGTGCTTAAAAACACCAATATTGACCCTGAAATTTATTCAGGCTATGCTTTTGGAATGGGCATTGAGCGAATTGCGATGTTGTTGTACCAAATTCCTGATATCAGAATGTTTTATGAAAACGATGTTCGCTTTTTGGAACAGTTTAAATCGGTTTATTAAACTTTCATATATTAAATATTAGAAGTTAGATATTAGAAGTTAGATATTGAAAGTTTGGAATATAACTAATTCCTAAATACCTAATTCCTATTACCAGTTATCAATAAAAAAAATGAAAACCGATATCCAAATTCCTGAAGTTACTGAGGTTTTTATGGCCATTGTGAAAGAATACAACGAGGTTTTTCAATGTGAAGATTGGAATGCCTATATCATCAATAATAAAGAAGTTGATTTAGAAATGGTGTTGGTTGTTTCAAAAGGTTATGATGAAGACCAACTGACAGAAACTTCATTACTGCGTCATAAAATTGAAAAACTTCCGGCAAAATCATTCGCAAAAGTTGAATTAATGCAGGAAGATGTTTTAAAATTGTCCAATTTTTTTAATGTCACTTTTTTTGTGGGAAATGCGATGTTCGACAAAAAATACCTGTTTGAAAAAGGAACCATAAAAGAAGCTTCGTTGCGTATGATTCCTTTGTTAAATAAACGGGGTATTTTAGTGAAATAATGTTAATATATACTTTAAATCAATAAAAAACTTAACCGCAAAGAGCGCAAATTTTTTTCGCAAAGAACGCAATTAACTGGTTTATAATAAGTAAATTTACTATTGACGGACTGATTTGTTACAAATAATTTTAGCAGCTTTTTATGATGAAATTTTACTCTTTTATCTTAATATTTTATTGTTTTTCAACAGTTTCAGCCCAAAACATTCCATTGTACGTTGGCACTTATACAGATGCTGACAGTGAAGGCATATATCTTTATGATTTTAACCTGAAAACCGGCGAACTCACGAATAAAAAATTGGCTGTTGCTGCTGTAAATCCATCATTTATCACTTTTTCGTCGGACAAAAAACTGATGTATGCTGTTGGTGAAGTCGATGATTTCGAGGGAGCTAAAAGTGGATTTTTGAATGCTTATTCCGTTTCAAAGG
The DNA here is from genome assembly GCA_010906935.1 of Gelidibacter sp. GTDB lineage: Bacteria > Bacteroidota > Bacteroidia > Flavobacteriales > Flavobacteriaceae > Lutibacter. The sequence continues at coordinate 1,669 of JAAFHC010000058.1, read as the reverse complement.
ACGGAACACTTCAATTTATCAATAAAGTGAGCAGCAATGGTGCGCATCCTTGCCATATTCAATTGAATAAAGACAATTCCAAAGTTGCCGTTTCCAATTATACCGGCGGAACTATTTCTTTGCATTCGATAACAAAAAATGGCAAAATTTTACCTGCAAACCAAGTCATAGATCACAACAAAGGAGCGAAGCAATCACACGCGCATTCAGCACAATTTTTTAAAAATAACTTGTTTATTGCAGATCTTGGCCTCAGCATTTTTTCTCAATATAAATTGAACAATACCGAGAATAAATATGAATTAAAAACCAATTATGTAGTTGAAAATAATGCAGGTCCGCGCCATTTTGAAATAGCAAAAAAAGGGAAATTTATTTATGTGATTAACGAATTGAATTCCACAATTTCTGTTTTGAAGAAGAAAAAAGACAGTTACATTTTTGTCCAAAACATCACCACATTAGCTGTTGGCTTTGACGGCAAAAGTTTTTGTGCCGATATCCATTTATCGAAAGACGGGAAGTTTTTATACGGCTCTAACCGAGGCGAAAACAGCATTGCAGTGTTTAAAATACATAAAAAAAATGGTGAACTTCAAAAAACACAAACCATAAGCACCCATGGAGACTGGCCGCGCAACTTTACGTTATCGCCAGACGGAAATCATTTATTGGTTGCCAACCAAAGAAGTAAAAATATAAGTGTTTTTGCAGTGAATATTAAAACGGGCAATTTAACTTTTTTGCTTAGTGTGAATTCTCCAACGCCTGCTTGCCTGTTGTTTTAATTTTAACCAATAAAAAACCAAACCATTCCCATTTAATTCGGCAAAAGTTCCTTTATTAGCTGCCTAAATATTTAATGTATTTCCGTATCTTTTCCTGCCAATAAATAGTGGTTTAGTACCGCAATTACCGACTCTTTGCTGATTGGTTTTGAGATAAAATCGTTGCAGCCGGCCAAAAATGCTTTTTCCTTTTCTTCGGGTGAGGAATAGGCTGTTTGAGCAATGATGGGTAAATTTGGGCGAATTTGTTTTATAAGCCTTGTTGCCTCGTGTCCATCCATTTTTGGCATTTTTATATCCATTAAAACAAATTCAATATCCCCGTTATTTTTGCATAGTTCAACGGCTTCCATGCCGTCTTTAGCGTGTATGATGTTACAAGGCAATTTAATTTTATCGACCAGCAATATTTCTAAAACCATAAAATTTATATCTTCATCTTCAGCCACCAAAATGGTATATTTTCCTTTATTTTCTGCTATTTTTTCTTTTTCCTTTCCAATTTCAGAAACCAAATTTGCAGGTTTATAAGGCAGGGTGACAAAAAAAGCGGCCCCTTTACCAAGATCAGAGATCACGGAAATTTTTCCATCCAGCAACTCGGCATTTTCTTTTGCGATGGAAAGCCCCAATCCCAAACCGCCCACTTTTTTGGAAAGTTCCTTTTCTGCCTGTGAAAATCGCTCGAAAATCATTTTTTGTTTTTCCGGTTTTATGCCAATTCCGCTGTCTTTCACAAAAATTTCAATTTCTTTGTCTTTTAACTGATATCCTAATTCAACCTTACCTTCATTTGTAAATTTTAAGGCATTTTCCAGTAAATTGCTTAACACTTTATTGAGCTTATTTTTATCGGTAAATATGGTACTTTCCTTATCTGA
>JAAFHC010000057.1 GCA_010906935.1 Gelidibacter sp. | reverse complement strand
ACGTGAAAAAGGAAGAAGAAAAACCGCTTACGCCCGAAGAATTGAGACAATTAATTTTGCAGTCGAAAGAAAATCCTGACGATTGTGAAATGTGTGGATCATAATTCTTAAGAGTCAACCCTATTTTTGGCAGCCTCAACTTTTATTGTAAAAGTTGAGGTTTTTTTTATTGGGAAGTAATATAATGATATCTAAATTTTGTTCGTATTTTCGCAAAATTAATTAAATAAATAATGGGAGATTTTTACATTTTAATGCTTGTTGCATTGGTGGCACTTGCAGTTGTTGATTTGGTTGTTGGTGTAAGCAATGATGCCGTAAACTTTTTAAATTCAGCCATTGGATCAAAAGCCATTTCCATGCGAACAATAATGATTGTGGCAAGTTTGGGGGTATTTATTGGTGCTGTTTTTTCAAGTGGAATGATGGAAGTTGCCAGAAACCGTATTTTTATTCCCGGTGAGTTTTACTTCAGTGAAATTATGATTATTTTCATGGCGGTAATGATTACGGATGTATTGCTTCTCGATTTATTTAATTCACTTGGATTGCCAACCTCTACCACCGTTTCATTAGTATTTGAATTATTGGGTGCTGCCGTGGTTATGGCTTTGATAAAAATCAATGCTTCCGATACTCAAACAGTTTTGGATCTTGGAAAATACATCAACTCAGATTCCGCATTGTTAATGATTTCCGGAATATTGTTGTCGGTTGTCATGGCTTTTTCCTTAGGGGCATTCGTTCAATACGTATCTCGATTGATATTTTCATTTCATTATGAAAAAAAAATGAAATATATAGGAACTGCATTTGGCGCTGTTGCCTTAACCGCAATTACCTATTTTATTTTTATTAAAGGTTTGAGCGGAACTCCTTTTTCCAATCAAATTTCTGAATTATTAGTTGGGCATGAATTTTATATTTTAGGGGGAAGTTTTATTTTCTGGGCTGTTTTATCGCAAATTTACACCATCATATTTAAAAAAAACAGTCTGGTTTTGGTTATTTTAATTGGCACATTCGGACTTGCCTTGGCTTTTGCCGGCAATGATTTGGTGAACTTTATTGGGGTTCCTATGGCGGCATGGCATTCTTATGAAGCTTGGTCTGTTTCCGGAGTTGATCCTACTTTATTCCCTATGGATCAGTTGGCCAAAAAAGTTCCTACAGAATCTGGTCTGTTATTTTTGGCTGGTGCAGTAATGGTGCTTACTTTGTGGTTTTCTAAAAAAGCAAAAACAGTAACGGAGACTGAATTGGGTTTGGCAAGACAAGGTGATGGCCACGAAAAATTTCAGGCAAATTTTTTATCCCGTTTTATTGTAAGGGGATCAGTAAATCTCAGCAATGGAATTAACTACTTTTTACCGAAAAAAATACAAGAAAAAATTGATGGGCAGTTTTTAAAACCGGTCATTTCTTTAACTAAAAATAAATCATATGAGTTGCCGGCATTTGATATGATTAGGGCATCGGTGAATTTAATGGTGGCCGGTATTTTAATATCTATTGCGACCTCTTATAAATTGCCATTGTCCACAACGTATGTTACTTTTATGGTGGCCATGGGTTCTTCATTGGCCGATAGGGCTTGGGACAGAGAAAGCGCCGTATTTAGGGTTGCAGGAGTTATGAATGTTATTTTTGGTTGGTTTTTAACAGCTTTTATAGCATTTACGGCTGCTGGTTTTTTGGCATACTTAATTAATTTGGGAGGAACACCGATAGTTGCATTTTTGTTATTATTGGTTGGCTTTTTGTTAATAAGAAGCACTTTAAATCATTCTAAAAAAATCAAAGAACAAAAATCGAAAAGTTCTATTGACAGGGCAGAATTAATTACCATTAATGAAGTAATCAACGAAAGTTCGGACCATATTTCTGAAGTGATAAGACGCGTAAATAAATTATACACCAATGTGGTTAATGATTTGGCTTCTCATGACTTAAACAAACTTTCTAAAACAGAAAAACATGTTAAAAAGCTGAACAAAGAAATAAATGTACTTAAAGAGGATGTGTTTTATTTTATCAGATCTCTTCATGAAACCTCTGTTGAAGCAAGCCGGTTTTATATTTTGGTATTGGGGTATTTACAAGATATTACCCAATCTATCGAGTTTATTTCAACAACAAGTTTTAAACACGTAAGCAACAATCATAAAAATTTAAAAAAATCACAAATCGCCGATTTAAACAGCATTAGTGAAAAACTGATTGTTTTATTTGATAAAATTGAGTCTGATTTCAGCAAAAAAGATTTCAATAATTTGAGGGCAATAATTGATGAAAAGCAGGCCTTATTCAGTCACCTTTCTTTATCCATCGACAAGCAAATTTCAAGAATCAGAACAGAGGAGTCGAGTCCGAAAAACACCACGTTATACTTTGGTATTTTGCTGGAAACAAAAGATTTAATTTCGGCCTTAATGAATTTGTTGGAACTTTACCAGGAGTTTTACATCCTTGGAAAAGCCCCTAAAAAATCAAAATAAAACTGTTGGAATTTTAAAAAAACGAAACCTGTTCAATTATTGAACAGGTTTTTTTAATTGAAGCAAATATGCTTCATTATTTTATGCGAAATTCAAGATCTTAAAAAAATTATTTTTTCTTTTTATGCTTTAAAATTTCTGCATCAATAAAATAGATAATGCTTTCAGAAATGTTTTTCAACAAATCGCCAACTTTTTCAAATTTTTTCATAACCACCAGTGCCATTAAATATTGCCTAATTAATTCAGGATTTTTAATGGCGTCTTCTGCAACAATGTTGAAAGCATTTGCGTTTATTTCATTGATAATTTTATCTTTTTTAAATACTTTTCGTGCCACTTTTAAATTTTCATCGGTATAGGCAGTTATCACGTCCTTAAACATGCTTTCAATAGTTTCAAACATAAGATTAAACTGCATTCTCTCAACAAGTTCAGGAACTAATTTTTGATTTAAATCAATGGTATGATTTGCGATATCAAATGCTTGGTCGCCGATGCGTTCCAAATTATAATTAATTTTAAGCAGCGCCAAAGAAAATCTCAAATCGGTTGCTACAGGGCTATACAAGGCAATAAAATGATCGGCATCCTTTTCTATTCTTATATCAAGCGCATTGACCCTTTTTTCTTTTAAAATAACCTCTTCCGCTAAATCTGTGTCAAAAGATGTAAACGCCTCAAAGGCAAGTTGCACCTGATTGTGAACCAAGTTTAACATTTCTTCCCCATTCTTACTTAAAACAGCTCTTTGTTCTTCAATATTTATCATAACTTATTTGTTTTTTTATCCGAATCTGCCTGTGATATAATTTTCTGTTCTCTTTTTTTCAGGATTCGTGAATATTTTTTTTGTTTTATCAAACTCAATTAATTCTCCCATATAAAAAAATGCGGTGTAATCGCTAATTCTCGAGGCCTGTTGCATATTATGGGTAACAATAATAATGGTATAATCCTTTTTTAAATGATAGATTAATTCTTCAATTTTAGCGGTGGAAATTGGGTCAAGTGCAGAGGTTGGCTCGTCCATTAAAATAATGGAAGGTTCAACAGCCAAGGTTCTGGCAATGCACAAACGTTGTTGCTGGCCACCCGACAAAGTTAATGCCGATTTGTTTAAATTGTCTTTAACCTCACTCCATAAATCGGCTTGAACCAATGCTTTTTCCACACGTTGTGCAATCAATTTTTTGTCTTTGATGCCTTGAATTTTTAATCCGTACGCAACATTTTCAAATATGGATTTTGGAAAAGGATTTGGTTTTTGAAAAACCATGCCAACTTCTTTTCTTAATTGCTCTAGCTGTATTTTCTTTTTATAGATATTGATATCATCAATTTTTATTTTTCCTTCCATTTTGAAATCTTCAATATAGTCGTTCATTCTGTTAAACAAACGTAGAAAAGTAGATTTACCGCAACCCGAAGGACCAATAAAAGCAGTGATGCTTCTTGGTTTAATATTCATGGAAACATCTTTAATGGCCTGAAAATCACCATAAAAAACATTTACATCTTTGGTTTGCAATTTATATTTTTCCTCAATTGGCGTTTCTATTTTAGGATCTTCCGTTTTTTCTGTCATAATTTCACTCATTGTATTATTGTAATTTTTTTTGCCATTTGTTCCTAAAATAAACAGCGATTCCATTCATGATAAAGGTAATTAATAATAATATAATAATGGCCGCCGCCGCATTGTCTATAAATCCTTGTTGAGGTCTTGAAATCCAGTTAAAAATTTGTATTGGCAACACTGAAAATTGGTCTAGCGGACCTTGTGGCGCAAAAGGCACATAGGCCAAAGCACCAACAACAATTAACGGTGCCGTTTCGCCAACCGCTCTTGAAAGCGCCAAAATGATTCCGGTTAAAATACCGCCGCTTGATGCTGGCAATATCTGATTCCATATTGTTTGCCACTTTGAGGCGCCCAACGCATAAGACGCGTCTCGAATTGAACTAGGTACTGCTTTAATGGCTTCTCTTGTCGCAACTATTATAATGGGCAGAATTAAAAGAGACAAAGTTAATGCACCTGCCAAAACACTTGCGCCCAAATTCATAATTCTCACAAATACTTCCAAACCCAGCAATCCGTATATAATGGATGGAACTCCCGCCAAGTTGGAAATATTAATTTCTAACAGTGCCGAAAGCCTATTTTTTTTGGCGTATTCTTCCAAATAAACGCCAGCGGCGACACTGATGGGAAAAGAAATAATAGCTGTCAAAACTAAAATCCAAATACTTCCCATCAAGGGTGTCCATATTCCAGATTTTTCTGGTTTTCGGGAAGGCAAATCGGTAATAAAAGCCCAATCAATTCTGCTCAATCCATCAACTAAAATTCCGCCAATAAAAATAACCAGCAATACCAACCCGATTAAGGTGCAGGCTATTCCCCAAAATTTGAACAACTGATCTTTCAGTCTATTTTTCTGAATGCTATTCATATTTTTCTCGGTATTTTTTTCTGATTCGGAAACTCAAAGTATTCAATAAAAAGGTAAATACAAATAAGGTAATTCCTGCCGCAAAAATAGTTCTGTACTCCAATGATCCATGTTGCACATCACCTAAACTTACCTGAACAATATAAGCGGTAATAGTTTCAACAGGAACGGTTGGGTCTAATGTTAGTCTTGGTTGTTGGCCCGCGGCAATAGCTACAATCATCGTTTCGCCTATGGCTCTAGAAATGGCCAAAATAATGGATACAATAATACCGGAGGATGCTGCAGGAACAACCACTTTAAAAGCGGTTTGAAGCCTAGTTGCACCCATACCATAAGAAGCTTCCCTCAAGTCTTTTGGAACGGCAAATAAAGCATCTTCACTTAAGGAAGACACAAAAGGTATAATCATAATTCCCATCACAATACCGGCAGAAAGCGAGTTAAATCCCGATAAACTTGGCATAAATTGCTGTAAATAGGGCGTAACTACCACCAATGCAAAAAAACCGTAAACTACTGATGGCACTGCTGCCAAAAGCTCCAATAACGGCTTGATTGTTTTTCTAAAACTTCTTGGGGCATACTCACTTAAATAAATGCTGATGGACAAGCCAATGGGCAACGCTACCGAAATTGCGATAAAGGTGGTAAGCAGTGTTCCTGAAAGCAACGGAAGAATTCCGTAATGTTTTTCAGTAAATAAAGGAGTCCATTGTGTATCGGTGAAAAAATCGAAAATAGAAACCTCTTTAAAAAATAGAAAAGCTTCAATGGCAAGAACCAAAATAATGCCAATGGTCACTGCAATAGTTACTAACGCACTTGATAAAAGTGATTTTTCAATGATTAATTCTTTTATTTTACGCATCAAATTTTATTTAAAACAAAATCAGATGTAAGATACATCTGATTTTGTTATGTTTAGATTTTGTTTATTTATTTTTTTCAACAAAAGCTTTAAAATTTTCTTTTTGTTTTGCGTAAAGTTCTGCAGGCAATGAAATATACCCTACATCTTCAGATAATTCTCCTGCATTGTCAAGATAAAAATTAACAAATTCAATAACTTCAGGATGTTTCATGGAAGAGCTGTTTACGTAGACGAATAAAGGTCGGGACAACGGACTGTAGGTTCCATTGCCCACGGTTTCCAATGTTGGCAACACCACTTCTTTTCCGTTATGGACGCCAATTAATTTTAATTTGTCTTTGCTTTCTTCAAAGTAAGCCAATCCAAAGAAACCTAAACCATATTTGTCTCCTGAAATTCCCTGAACCAACACATGGTCATCTTCACTGGCGGTATAATCTCCTCTGCTTGATCCGCTTTTTCCATTTATTGCTTCGGTAAAGTAATCGAAAGTTCCTGATGCAGTGCCCGGTCCATATAAATGGATTTCTTCATTTGGCCATTCTGGACGAATTTGGTTCCATTTCATTATTTTTCCTTGGGCTGCAGGTTCCCAAATTTTCTTTAATTCTTCTACGGTAAAACTGTCTACCCAAGTATTGCCTGGATTAACAACTACAGCCAAACCGTCATACGCAACTTCCAGTCCCAAATAAGTGATATTATTTTCGGCACAAGCTTCAATTTCTTTGTCTTTTATTGGTCGAGATGCATTTGAAATGTTGGTTTCCCCTCTTGAGAATTTTTGAAAACCACCACCAGTTCCAGAAACGCCAATGGTCACTTTTACGTTTGGCTGAACGGCCCTAAATTCTTCAGCAACCGCTTCAGTTACCGGAAAAACGGTGCTTGAGCCATCAATGCTGATGCTTCCTGTTAACATCACAGTTTCGCTACCAGCGTCTTTTTGTTCTTTTTTGTTTCCACAAGCTCCAATTACCAAAGCTAAGGACATCATAATTACTAATTTTTTCATTTTTTTCTGTTTTAATTTATTGTCTGTTTAATTTGTTATGCAAAGGACTGACTTGATTGTTAACTTGAGGTTAACTAAAAATTATTTATAGGTTGTTGTTTTCTTTACATTCAATAGTATTATAATTTAAATTCAGCGTTTAAAAACACCAGTGATTTATTATCTTTTGTTGAATCGTCAAAATTGAATCCTTGATAATTTAAAGCGAATTTAAGGCCTTTTAAAGGTGCGTATTGAATTCCTGTAATCATTTGGCTTCCGTCTTTTGAATTGTTCCAAGCGGTTGTTTCTCCGGTTAATATATTTGAGCTTATTTGGTCGTATCTGCCAAAAACTTCAAATTTTTTGTTAATCACATAAGTAGAGTAGATGGAGAAACCATCTAAATTATGGTCAGCAGCCGGACTTGCAAATTTGGTAGCATTATTTTGAACGTTGTATTCTGCACCCAATCTCCAATTTACGGCACTATAACCGGCAAAGAAGCTGTAGGTGGTAATATCAGCACCTATTTCAGTGGGTTGATTGTCTGCATAAATTTTTGCGATTAACCCTTTTACCGGTGTAAACACTAAATTACCGCCAATTTTTTGATTGCCATCTGCATCCTGGATCGCTCTAAAACCTTCACCATTGATCAAAAAAAAGTTTGCTTTAAGGTTTTTGGTGATGGCGAATTCCCCATTTATTCCTAAATCTGCGCTACTTCCAAAACCATTCTGATCTTGGAATGATTTAAACAAATAGCGGTATCCCCAAAAATCTTCCTGGTCATTAAACTGTTTTAATCCAATTAATCCCATACTTAATTTAACGCCATTGGCGACTTTCCAATCAAGTTGGGCGATTTTTAAAAATGCGGTATATTCGCTGCCGCCCGTATTGCTGCCAGCATCGAAGGTAATTTTAGCCGAAATATCTTTACTGAAGTTGTATTTATACCCTAAATAGGAACGGTCTAATTCAAAGGCACTTGTTTTGGTTGCGTTTTGGGTAAAGTCGTAGTGATAATTCCAAAAAACTTTAAATTGAACTTCGCCACTTGGTTTAAAATCTTCCTCGGTACTTTGGGAAAAGGAAGAAATTGAAATGAAGAGAATACTTAAAAATACTAGTTGTTTTTTCATTTGAATGCTGTTTTGGTTTAAATTCACAAAAAGTGTTTTTTTAATTAACTTTTAAAATTAAAATATTCTTAAACTGACAATATTGAGGAATATCATTTTATTATAAATTTATTACAAGGAATTCAAAAAAGTGATTGCATTAAGCTTTTTTTTGGGATACCCTTTATTAGTTTTTGTCGCTGCAAAGAACTCATGCTTTTGTTAAGTTAATGTTAAGCGGATGTTACCGTTTTAATAAAGTTTAAAGTTAAATATTAGAAGTTAAAAGTTATGTCAATTGTTAATTGAATTTGCGTTAAGGACAGAGCGGCATGTTTGAGCTCTCCCGTTTTTTCGGGAAGCGAGTAGCGATGGCCTGACCTGAAAGGGAACGCCCTCCAAAAAGGCGGGCAGGCCCAAAATATTTTTAGCATTAGATTGCTTTAATTTACAGAATTTTGCCTTAAAAATTGGTCCATAAAAAAGGCTGCCCGAATTGGCAGCCTTAAACATTTCACAAATTAGTTGACAAAAACTAACGGATATTATGAAAAGATATATTTAAAGCTAGTTTAAATACATCGCAAATTTCAATTAATAAATCCTGTTTTGTGTAACCAAATCATTATCTAATTATTAAATATTTTTAAAAAACACCTATGAGGGCAAGTTTATTTTTAAGCACAATTCTTTCAATTGTTCATCATCAATTATGGAAGGCGCATCAATCATCACATCGCGGCCGCTGTTGTTTTTAGGGAACGCAATAAAATCACGAATGGTTTCTTGTCCACCCAAAATAGCCGTTAATCGGTCCAATCCAAAAGCAATTCCACCGTGTGGCGGTGCGCCATATTCAAAAGCATTCATTAAAAATCCGAATTGTTCTTTTGCTTTTTCTGGCGTAAAACCTAAATGATTGAACATTAAAGCCTGAGTTTGTTTGTCGTGAATACGAATAGAACCTCCGCCAATTTCATTGCCGTTCAACACCAAATCGTAAGCATTGGCGCGTACTTTTCCCGGATTGGTGTCTAACATCGCCATATCTTCCGGTTTTGGAGAGGTAAACGGATGGTGCATTGCGTGAAATCTTTTTGTTTCTTCATCCCATTCCAATAAAGGAAAATCAACCACCCATAACGGCGCAAATTCTTTTGGATTTCTTAAGCCCAAACGATTTGCCATTTCCATACGCAACACGCTTAATTGCCCGCGCACTTTATCGGCAATGCCCGACAAAACGCAAATTAAATCACCGGCTTTTGCTCCGGTTATTTCGGCCCATTTTTTCAAATCGACTTCCTCATAAAATTTATCTACAGACGATTTTAATGTACCGTCTTCGTTGCAACGCACATAAACCATTCCCGAAGCGCCTACTTGCGGACGCTTTAAAAACTCAATAAAAGCGTCAATTTCTTTTCTGGTAAATTTATTTCCGCCGGGAACTGCGATTCCCACAACCAATTCTGCAGTGTTAAAAACACCAAAATCTTTGTGTTGCGCCACGGCATTTAATTCTCCGAATTCCATCCCAAAACGAATGTCCGGTTTGTCATTTCCGTATTTTCGCATCGCGTCTTCATAAGTCATTCTTGGAAATTTGGCAACTTCCACGCCATTCACTTCTTTTAGCAAGTGTTTGGTCAGCCCTTCAAAAGCATTCAAAATATCTTCCTGTTCCACAAACGCCATTTCACAGTCAATTTGTGTAAATTCAGGCTGTCTGTCGGCACGCAAATCTTCATCCCTAAAACATTTCACAATCTGAAAATACTTATCCAATCCGCCAACCATCAGCAATTGCTTAAAAGTTTGCGGCGATTGCGGCAAGGCGTAAAATTGTCCTGCATTCATGCGGCTTGGCACTACAAAATCGCGCGCGCCTTCGGGCGTAGATTTGATTAAATAAGGTGTTTCTACCTCAATAAATCCTTCACCAGAAAGGTATTTTCTGGTTTCCATCGCCACTTTGCTGCGGAAAATCAAGTTGTTTTTTACAGGATTTCTTCTAATATCCAAATAGCGATATTTCATTCGCAACTCGTCGCCGCCGTCGGTTTCGTCTTCAATGGTAAATGGCGGCACCAAAGATTTGTTTAAAATAATCAGTTCCTTTACCAAAATTTCAATGTCTCCGGTGGGCATATTTGCGTTTTTAGAAACACGTTCAATCACTTCGCCCTTCACCTGAATCACAAATTCGCGGCCCAGCATTTTCGCTTTTTCCATCATTTCTTTTGGCGTGCGATCCTCATCAAAAATCAGTTGCGTAATGCCGTAACGGTCGCGCAAATCAACCCAAATCATAAATCCTTTATCGCGTGTTTTTTGCACCCAGCCGGCCAAAGTAACTTCCTGGCCAATATTTTCTATTCGTAATTCTCCGTTTTTATGCGTTCTGTACATCGTAATCTTTTTTTAAGGAAGCACAAATTTAGTGATTTAGCCGATAGTTTTTAAGGTTAACCATTTTTTTTTGGGCGTTCCATTTGCAAAAGCAAATGTCAGGCTTTCGGCACTCGCATTTTTTGCTGAAAAGCGCAAAAAAGCGCTCAAACAAATGCCTCAATCCTTAACGCAAAACGCAGTAAATCTTTGTAACTTTGCGGCAAAAGAAATGTTTAATATTTTAAAATAATAAATGGACAACAATCATATTGGCATAGAAATAAGGAATAAGGTACTGCAATTTCAAGGTAAAAATGCCATTTATTATAAAAATCAAAAATTGAAAACCTGGGTTGGAATTTCCTGGACCAATTTTGGCGACAAAATTCAAAACCTCTCAAAAGCATTGTTGCATTTTGGCATTAAAGAACATCAAAATGTTGCCATTTTCGCTGAAAACATGCCTAATTGGATTGTAGCCGACATTGCCATTATGAGCATTAGAGCGGTAACCGTTCCTATTTATGCCACAAATTCAAGGAAAGAGGTTGAATATATTATAAATGATGCTGAAATAAGTGTGCTGTTTGTTGGAAGTCAGCAAGAGTACAATAAAGCTTTTGAAATTTCAAAAACCAGTAATTACCTAAAATTAATTGTCGGACTTTCCAAAGACATTAAGTTTGAAAATCCTGAAAACAGCATTTATTTAAATGACTTTATGGTTTATAAAGCCAATGAAACCATTGAAACAGAACTTCAAAAAAGATATTACGAAAGCGAATCAACAGATTTGGCAAGTATTATTTATACTTCAGGCACAACCGGAGAACCAAAAGGAGTTATGTTAGATCACACTAACTTTATGCAGTCTTTAGAAGCACACGATTTTGAATTAGATGTTTCTGAAAAAGATTCTTCTTTAAGCTTTTTGCCTTTAAGCCATATCTATGAACGTAGTTGGGTTTTCTTTTGTTTACATATGGGCATTGAGGTTTATTTTAACCAAGATCCAAAACAAATAGCGGAGGTTTTAAAAGAAGTAAAACCAACACTTATGTGTACGGTTCCACGTATTTTTGAAAAAATTTTCGCGGCAATTCAAGACAAAAGAAAAGAGGCTTCACCTACCAAAATGAAATTAGCAAGTTGGGCTTTAGGAATTGGAAATGCCTATTATAACAAGCATAAACGAATTGATAAAAAAGTACCATTAACGTTAAAGTTAAAACACAAAATAGCCGATAAATTAGTGTTGAGCAAATTAAGAGAAGTGTTTGGTGGTCGTATAAAATTTATGCCTTGTGGAGGAGCTCCTTTGGCGGCAGATATGGTTTCGTTTTTTCATTCATTTGGCTTAAATATTAAATGTGGTTACGGATTAACCGAAACTACAGCAACTGTTTCATTATTTGGCTATAAACATTTCGAATTTAATTCCGCAGGAAAAGCAATTCACGGAGCTAAAATTAAAATTGGTGAAAATGATGAAATTTTAGTTAAAGGACCTGGAGTTATGAAAGGTTATTATAAAAAGCCAAAAGAAACTGCTGAAGTTTTTGAAAATGGTTGGTTTAAAACTGGTGATGCCGGAATGATGGATGAAAATGGCAATTTAATCATTACCGACAGAATTAAAGATCTCATGAAAACATCAGGCGGAAAATATATTGCGCCTCAAAAATTAGAGTTGGCATTAATAAATGATGCTTTTATTGAACAAATAGCCGTGATTGGAGATCAGCAAAAATATGTTACAGCTTTGGCTGTACCTAGTTTTGAAAACCTTAAAAAGTATGCCTTAGAGCATAAAATTACCTTTAATGATATTGAAGAACTCATTAATCACAATCAAATTAAAGAGATGTTTGAAAAAAGATTAGAAGAACTTCAAAAGGAATTTTCTGTATTCGAAAAAATAAAAAAAATCACTCTTTTACCTAAAGAATTTAGCATTGAAGCTGGTGAAATTACAGCAACTTTAAAGCTGAAACGAAAAGTTATTCAGCAAAAATACCAAGAGCTTATCGACAAAATGTATAAAGAGTAAAATGCAACATGTCATCTTCAAATAATTATTTAACCACTAAAAGTTGAAACTTTGGAATCGAAATTATATTTAGTGCCAACGCCCATCGGAAATTTAGAAGACATCACTTTAAGAGCGATCAGGGTTTTAAAAGAAGTGGATTTAATTTTGGCCGAAGACACGCGAACCAGCGGAAAATTATTGAAGCATTACGAAATTTCCACCCATATGCACAGTCACCATATGCACAATGAGCATAAAACAGTGGCCAATATTGTGCAGCGTATTAAAAACGGAGAATCTATAGCTTTAATTTCTGATGCCGGAACACCTGGAATTTCTGATCCCGGTTTTTTACTCGCGCGGGCATGTGTAGAAAATGGCGTAGAAATAGAATGTTTGCCGGGCGCTACAGCTTTTGTACCTGCATTGGTAAATAGCGGCTTGCCTAACGACAAGTTTGTTTTTGAAGGATTTTTGCCCGTTAAAAAGGGCCGACAAACCCGTTTGATTTTTTTAGCCGAAGAAACACGAACCATTATTTTTTACGAATCTCCTCATAAATTACTGAAAACACTCACCAATTTTGCTGAATTTTTTGGCACCGACCGCCCCATTTCAGTTTCAAGAGAATTGACCAAACTGTACGAAGAAACCTTAAGAGGAACTGTCGCCGAAATGATCGAACACTTTACCAATAAACCGCCCAAGGGCGAATTTGTGGTTGTGGTTGGCGGGAAAAAGTAAATTAATATTAAAGTTTTTGTTTTTCATAATATAAAATTATTTACCTTTATTCTTTAACTAACTAAATATCAATATTATGAAATGTATCTATGCTATTTTATTATTATCACTGCTATTTATAGCATGCGAGCCTAAAACCGATAATTCGGCAAAAGAGGCTTTCGAAAAAAATTCAAAAACAGTGTTGGCCAATTTGGACGGTTGGCAAAGTGAAAATTTGGATTATTCTATGTATTCCAAAGATTTCACCATGTTAGAAACTGGTTTTGGTGCCGACAAGGATTCTTTAACTTTGGATGAGATGATGGCATACGACAAACAAACGTGGGCAACATTTAATTTTAAATTATTGAGCTCACCACCAGTTTTATTGCCGGGCGTTAATCCTGATACTAAATTGGCAGATGGCTCTGTTCGTTTGTATAGCACCTGGGAAGTTATGGTTCCTGCAAC
>JAAFHC010000056.1:3478-17065 GCA_010906935.1 Gelidibacter sp. | reverse complement strand
CTAACAATTTTTAATAAATCGGCTTCAACAGATTCTCTTGGATATTCAACAAATCGTCCAATTTCTTTATCATCTTTATAAATAATAAAGGTAGGAACTCTTTCAATGTTAAAACCTTCCTGTAAATTATCGGGCGTTACTTTGCTTCTGTTTACAGTAATTAATATTAAATTATTGTAGTTAAAACCGGCTTCATCCAAAATTTTATACAATACAGGAGTTTGATCCTGGCTATCACCGCACCAAGTTCCCATAAAACCTTTTATGGTGATATCCTTTAATTGTGGTGTTAGTTTTGCCATGACTTCTTTGTCTGTTTCATAAGAAGCATAATTTGGCGCGAACCAAGTATTGAACGGTTCTGCAAGAAAACTTTCTTTATTGGCAACACCAATTAAATTTCCTGTTTCGTCTTTTTGGGCGGTTACCACGTTTTTTTGAGCGGAACAACTCATAATGCTAAGGATAAAGATGTAAAAAAATAAGTTTCTCATGGTGTAAAAATTAAATGCCCGTAAAACTACAAAATTAAATTAAAGAATGTCGTGTCATAACCGCTGGTTTTTCTATGCCCATCAATTTTAAAATGGTAGGTGCAATATCACCTAAAACGCCATCCTCAATATGTTTCAGTTCTTTATCCACTAAAATTACGGGAACCGGATTGGTGGTGTGTGAGGTGTTTGGTGTTCCATCAGGATTTATCATTGTTTCGCAATTTCCGTGGTCGGCAATGATGATAGTGGTATAATTGTTTTTTAATGCCGAAGCCACAACGTCTTCCACGCATTTATCAACGGCTTCACAAGCTTTTATCGCTGCCTCCATAACGCCTGTATGTCCAACCATATCGCCATTTGCAAAGTTTAAACATACAAAATCGACTTCTTTTTTATCCAATTCAGGAATAATGGCATCTCGAATTTCAAAAGCGCTCATTTCAGGTTTCAAATCGTAGGTGGCCACTTTTGGGGACGGACATAAAATTCGGGTTTCGTTTTCGAAGGTATTTTCTCTTCCGCCAGAAAAGAAGAAAGTAACGTGTGGATATTTTTCTGATTCTGCAATCCTGATTTGTTTTTTACCGGCTTTTGCCAATACTTCACCTAAGGTATTTTCCAAATTATCTGTATGGTAAATAATATGAATATTTTTGAAAGTATCGTCGTAACTGGTTAAGGTTACATAATATAACGGCAATGTTTTCATGCCAAATTCAGGATACTCTTTTTGGGTGAGGACTTCAGTAAGTTCGCGTCCTCTATCGGTTCTGTAATTGAAGAAAAGAACAACATCGCCGGCTTTAATTTGTGCTTTCGGATGTCCATTTTCATCGGTCATAATGATGGGCTTGATAAACTCATCAGTCACATCATTGGCATAACTATGTTCTATACTTTTAATGGCATCAATAGATTTTTCGCCTTCGGAATTTACAACAGCATCATAAGCCAATTTTATGCGTTCCCATCGTTTATCTCTGTCCATTGCAAAATAACGTCCGGTAATTGTAGCCAATTCACCGGTAGTTTCTTTCATATAATTTTGAATGGTTTCAATAAAATGTATGCCCGATTTTGGATCACAGTCCCTTCCATCAGTAAACGCATGCAAAAACACATTTTTCATGTTGTGTTCGGCAGCGACATCAAGCAATCCTTTTAAGTGATCAATATGGGAATGAATTCCCCCATCTGAAACCAGACCCAATAAGTGAATATTTTTGTTGTTTTCTTTCGCATAAGAAATCGCATCAAGCAACTCTTTTTCTTTTCCAAGCGTTTTATTTTTAACCGCCATGTTCACCCGAACCAGGTTCTGATATACAATTCTACCGGCACCTAAATTCATATGCCCAACTTCACTATTTCCCATTTGTCCTTCCGGCAATCCCACATATTCACCGTCGGTGCGTAAACTGGCATTGGCGTATTTGTGGTACAAACTGTCGATATAAGAGGTTTTTGCGTTATAAATTGCGGAAACTTTAGGGTCTTGAGTTATTCCCCAGCCGTCTAAAATCATTAAAATCACTTTCTTGTTCATAAAAATAGGTGTTATTTTGAAAAACACAAAGATACGAAGTATTCAATTGAAGGGCTTTTTGTTGGGTCATAAATTCTTGTGAAATTTACTAAAACGATTGCGGGAAATAAGTGAAAAGTGAATAGCGAATAGCGAAAAGAGACCGAAGACCGAAGACCGAAGTCGGAAGTCAAAAGGTTAAAGTTCGAAGTCTGAAGACCGAAGAGATTCAATTTGCTCCAGAGGAGCAATATATTTTTAGCCCGGCGTTTTAACGCCGAGTAGGAATAGAAAAAACTGAGCGTTGAAATTTAGCTTGCCTGCCGGAGGCAGGTTAAAACCGGTCAACACTAATCAGGGAAGTTCATGTGAAAAAGAAAAAAAAGCAATAGGCAATAGCCAAAAAGTTAAAAATTATAATTTCTCGATTAAACACGAATACTTGTTACCAAATACCTGCTACCAGATACTTGCTACCAAAGATGTGATACAAAAACTAATTTTTATACTTTTCAATGGCTGCTTTTATTTTTTCAATCCTGTTTTCAGGATCGGGGTGTGTGCTCATTCTTTCTGAAACCTGATTGGGTCCGGCAGCGTCTTTTAAAATTTGCATTACGCCAATTAATTCAATGGGATTGTAACCGGCGTCAATCATAAATTTTACGCCCAATTCATCACTTTCAAGTTCATCATCTCGGCCATAACTCAGATTGATTACATTGGCGATGGCAGCTGCGCCCTGAGCCGTGCTCGGATCAATTCCAACGGCAACGCCACTTAAAATTCCTTCAGTCAATCCTTGTTTTGCCAATCGTTCAGCCGAATGTCGACCAACAACGTGGCCAATTTCGTGTCCCAAAACGCCGGCTAGCTGGTCTTCATTTTCCAATTTTGAAAATAAAGCATAAGTGATAAAAACCTGTCCGCCAGGAAGCGCAAAAGCATTCATGGTTTGTGAATCTGCAAGTAAATGAAAATCGTAGGCATAAACTGTTTCTTTTGCAACACTGCTATGAACCAATTTTTGGCCAACTTCATCTACCAAATCTTGAGATTTCTGATCGGGATGCAATCCGCCATGTTGTTTTGCCATTTCAGGTGCACTTTGCAATCCGATGGCAATTTCCTGGTCGGTACTTAAAGAAATATGTTGTTTTTTGCCAGTAAATTCGTTCACCTCAGTTTTTGAATAATATTGAAACAAGGCAAACAACACAATACCAACACCAATCAGAAGTTTAACTTTAGAATTTCCCGTTCTCATCTTTTTTTAATATTTTGGCTAAATATAATGATAAAACGATATTTTTTATAAATCAAATGACAGATTTTTAAAAAAGTGTAAATTCACAGCATAAATAGCATTAAATGAAAAACGCGATTAAATTCAATAAAGTTACTGAACGGTTGCCAAAACACCTGCATCAGTTCATTGTTAAACAGCCTTATGATGAATATACGGCCCAAAATCAGGCGGTTTGGCGTTATGTGATGCGAATGAACATTGATTTTTTAAGTAAAGTGGCGCATGAATCGTATTTGGAAGGCTTGAAAAAAACAGGAATTTCTGAAAATGAAATTCCGAAAATGGAAGGCATGAACCGTATTTTAAAAGACATTGGCTGGGCAGCGGTTTCTGTGGACGGATTTATTCCGCCAAACGCTTTTATGGAATTTCAAGCTTATAATGTGTTGGTAATTGCTTCTGATATTAGAACGATTGATCATCTTGAGTATACACCAGCGCCCGATATTATTCACGAAGCCGCTGGCCACGCGCCCATTATCGCAAATCCGGAATATGCCGAATATTTGCGAAGGTTTGGGGAAATTGGCTGCAAAGCGATATCTTCTTCGGAAGATTATGAAATGTATGAAGCCATCAGATTGCTTTCTATTTTAAAGGAAGATCCAAATTCTTCCGAAGAGGAAATCGAAAATGCACAGCAAAAAGTGGAAGCATTGCAAAATACTATGAGTGAACTTTCCGAAATGGCTCAAATAAGGAATTTGCATTGGTGGACGGTGGAATATGGGTTGATAGGGACGTTGGAAAATCCGAAGATATATGGTGCTGGATTGCTTTCTTCCATAGGCGAAAGCAAAAAATGCTTGACCAATGAAGTTAAAAAAGTTCCTTACTCCATTGAAGCTGCGACACAAAATTTCGACATTACCAAACCTCAGCCTCAATTATTTGTAACGCCCGATTTTTCGCATTTAAGCTTTGTGCTTGAAGAATTTGCCAATAAAATGGCGTTGAGAACTGGGGGATTGAGCGGCGTTCAAAAACTGATAAAATCTAAAAATATTGGAACCGTGGAATTGAGCACAGGACTGCAAATATCCGGCGTATTTTCAAATGTGATTAATGATGACAATAACAAACCCATTTATATTCAAACTGTCGGGCCAACTGCTTTGGCGAGTAGGGACAAAGAATTAATCGGGCATGGAATAGCATATCATACAGAAGGTTTCGGCAGTCCGTTAGGGAAATTAAAAGGAATTAATTTGGCCATTGAAGATATGTTTCCCAAGGATTTGGAGGTTTACGGAATTTATGAAGGCAAAAAAACAACCTTGCTTTTTGAAGGAAATATTAAAGTGGAAGGAGAAGTGATTACAGGAAAACGGGATTTAAAAGGAAAAATTTTACTGATTTCTTTTAAAAATTGTACGGTGACACATAATGATAAAGTTTTGTTTCAGCCAACATGGGGAATTTACGATATGGCAGTGGGAAAAGAAATTATTTCTGCTCACGCCGGACCGGCTTCCGTAAATTCATTTAAGAATTTAGGCGAAGTTTCTTCAACCAAAACGCGTAAAATTACCTATTCGGAAGAAGCGTTGAGGCTGCATAAAATGTATAAAGAAATTGCTGAAATGAGAAAGACTGGTGAAGTAGATTTTAAGGAATTGACCTTAATTTTTGAAAAACTTAAACTGAATTTTTCAACAGATTGGTTGTTACCGCTAGAAATGTATGAACTTGTTTATCAATCAAATACGCCTATAGAAACCGAAATTTTAGACTATTTAGCACAGCTTCAAAAAATGAAAAAGCATGAACAGCTTATCGTTAATGGAATTCGCTTAATTTCAAAATAGCGTAACGATAGTTACCAAAGTACGGTTTTATTGAATTATCTTTGCCTAAATTTAAAAATTAAAAAGAATGAGTTTTTTCGGATTATTTGGTGGAGGAAATGATGGTGTCTCAATTGAAGAATATTTAAAAGAAGGTGCGGTTGTTATAGATGTAAGAACGGTTGAAGAGTTTAAAGAAGGGCACGTAAAAGGGTCAAAAAACATGGTGTTAAATGCTATTCCTTCAAAAGTGGCAGAGATAAAAAAAATGAATAAAAAGGTTATTGCGGTTTGCAGAAGTGGTGCAAGAAGCGGACAGGCAACTTCTTTTTTAAAGCAGCAAGGAATTGATGCTATTAATGGTGGTCCTTGGCAAAATGTGGCTAAGTTTGTAAAATAAGAATAGGTTGAAAAACGAAAAAAGAGAAGCAAACGCTTCTCTTTTTTCGTTTAAAATTTGACGTTAAAGTTGTTTTTTAAATTGCTTATTTTTTGCTTTAAGTCCAACAAAAACTTCAGGTGTTGTTCCGAATTCGGATTGAATGGTTTGTGCGCCAATCCTTTTTGAATGATATCAACTTCTTTTTGCGTTGGTAAGGTTTTTTCATCAATCCAAACTTGCTGAAAGTGTTCCCAAATATAGTCAACGGCAGTTTCATTGGGATGAACCATATCGCTGTTATAGAAACGGTAATCGCGTAAATCGTCCATCATAATTTCAAAAGAAGGAAAATAATTCCCCCTAACCCTCAAAGGGGGAATATCTACAACTTGATGAATGGCAGAAATTAAATGAGCCTTACTTTGGCTGTTTTCAACAAAACCATCTTTGAGATGGCGAACAGGTGAAACTGTGAAAATTATAGATGTGTTTTTATTTACATTTTTTATGAGGTTTACCATATTTTCTATTGAAGAAGCAACTTCTTCAACGGAGAGCAGTTCTTTTACAAACTTTTTTTGTGGAACTTTATGGCAATTGCCCACGATTGCATTTGTTTCAATGAATTTATAAATCCAAGCGGTTCCCAAAGTAATTATAATATGCGTTGATTCGCTGAGTCGTTTCTTTGTCGATTTAATGGCTGAATTAAGATTTGAAATCAATTCGTTTTTATCGACTGCACTTAAATCGGAATGTGAATCAAAACAATGCCAACGTTCATTTAAAAGAAAAACATCATTATCAGTATATTTTTTTTGATTTAATGAATTCTCAATTAAAGTTTCAATGGCTTTTGGATTGAATAAAATACCAAACGGATTGCTGGCGACGTCAAATTTGTAATAAGCAAGTTTTTTGCTGATATTTTCTGAAAAACACGATCCAATCAACAACAATTTAGAAGCATAATCAATTTGATTTTCTTCTTTTTGAAGTTGTATGTTGGTTCTGAAATTCACTTTTTGAATTGTTTATGCGTTTAATTGTTGAATCGTTGAAATGTTATGAATTAGCAATTAAAATTCTCAATATTTCAAACTTTTAACTTTTCAACATTTAACTTTTAACTCCGTTTAAATATGCTTTCCCTTTAATTAATGCTTCTTCAATTCCTTCAGGTTTTTTGCCTCCTGCAGTGGCGAAATAAGCTTGTCCGCCGCCGCCGCCTTCAATTAATTTTCCCAGTTCACGAACCACTTTTCCTGCATCCAATTGTTTTTCATCCACCAAATTTTTAGCGATATAACAGGTTAAAAATGCTTTTCCGTCGGTTTCGGTTCCTACCAGCAAAAACAGGTTTTCAATTTTATTTCCCAAATCAAAAGCCAAATCTTTAATGCTATTTTGGTCTAAATCCAGTTTTACGGCCAAATAGTTAACACCGTTAATAGATTCAGCCAGTGCTATTAAATCACCGGTCAAATTTTTGGCTTTCTCTTTTTGTAATCCTTCAACCTGTTTTTTTAATGTTGCATTTTCTTCCTGCAAATCGATAATGGCTTTTACTGGATTTTTAGTGTTTTTCAACACTTCTTTGACTTCAAAAAACGCATTGGTATTTTCAAGAAAAAATTCTTTAGCAGCATCACTTGTAATGGCTTCAATTCGTCGAACTCCAGCAGCAATTGCACCTTCAGAAATAATTTTAAAATGCCAGATATCTCCTGTATTTTGAATGTGAGTTCCGCCACAAAGTTCCACAGATTTGCCAAATTGAATGGCGCGAACTGTATCGCCGTATTTTTCACCGAACAAGGCCATTGCACCTTTTTCTAAAGCGATTTTTATTGGAATATTTCTGAACTCTTCCAAAGCAATTTTACTGTCGATGCGCGCATTTACAAAATCTTCCACTTCGCGCAATTCGTCAACTGTTAATTTTGCAAAATGTGAAAAATCGAAACGCAAACTTTTTGAATGCACTGCCGAACCTTTTTGTTCTACATGCGTTCCTAAAACTTCACGCAAAGCCTGATGAAGCAAATGGCTGGCAGAATGGTTGCATGCGGTTCTGAATCGTTGTTTTTCATCGACCACCACTTTAAAAGTTTGAGATGGATCTTTAGGCAAACTTTTGGCAAAATGAATAATTAAATTGTTTTCTTTTTTGGTATCAACAATATAAATGACGTTTCCATTGCTTACTTCCAAATAGCCTTTGTCTCCCACTTGTCCGCCACCTTCGGGATAAAAAGGCGTCATATTAAATACCAATTGGTACAAATCGCCTTCCTTTTTTGAAGAAACCTTTCTATATCTTGTTATTTTTACAGTGGCTTCCAAAGTGTCATATCCTATAAATTCTTCATCATCATCTTCATACAAAACAACCCAATCATCAGTTTCCACAACTGCTGCGGCTCTTGAACGTGTTTTTTGTTTTTCCAGTTCTTTTTTAAATGCTGTTTCATCCAAGGTCATTCCTTTTTCTGAAAGAATTAACGCTGTTAAATCAATAGGAAAACCAAAAGTGTCAAACAATTCAAAGGCTTTTTTACCAGAAACTTCTTTTCCTATGGTGTTTTTAATAATACCGTCCAATAAAACCAATCCTTGATCTAAAGTTCTTAAGAACGAATTTTCTTCTTCTTTAATTACATTGGTCACCAATTGTTTTTGTGATTTTAGTTCAGGGAAATAGTCGCCCATTTGCTGACTTAAAGTTGTTGCCAATTTGTAAATAAAAGGCTCTTTGGTGTTTAAAAAAGTGAATCCGTAACGAATTGCGCGTCGCAAAATTCTTCGAATTACATAACCGGCTCCGGTATTGGAAGGCAATTGTCCGTCGGCAATCGCAAAAGCCACCGCACGAACGTGATCGGCAATCACACGAATGGCAATGTCGGTTTCTTCATTTTTGCCATATTCATTGTTGGTAATCGCTTCAATTTCTCTGATTAAAGGTGTAAAAACATCAGTATCGTAATTGGATTGTTTATTCTGAAGCACCATGCACAAACGTTCAAAACCCATTCCGGTATCTACGTGTTTTGCAGGCAATTTTTCCAAAGAACCATCAGCTTTTCGGTTGAATTCCATAAAAACCAGATTCCAAATTTCCACCACTTGCGGATGGTCATTGTTCACCAAACTTCTGCCGGAAACTTTTGCTTTTTCTTCCGCAGATCTAATATCCACATGAATTTCGGAACAAGGTCCGCACGGACCCTGAGCGCCCATTTCCCAAAAGTTGTCTTTTTTATTTCCGTTGATTATTCGGTCTTCGGCTATGTATTTTTTCCACAAATCATAAGCTTCCTGATCGTAATCCAAGCCATCTTCTTCTGAACCTTCAAAAACGGTGACGTATAAACAATCTTTATCTATTTTATAAACATCAACCAACAATTCCCAAGCCCAGTCAATGGCTTCTTTTTTAAAATACCCGCCTGCCAGACGGGCAGGATCGCCAAAACTCCAGTTTCCCAGCATTTCAAACATGGTGTGGTGATAAGTATCTTTGCCAACTTCTTCCAAATCATTGTGTTTTCCGGAAACACGTAAACATTTTTGCGTATCAGCAACACGTTTTTCAACAGCGGATTTTTGTCCTAAAAAATACTCTTTAAAAGGTACCATTCCTGCATTGGTGAACATAAGCGTAGGATCATTTTTCAAAACCATTGGAGATGACGGTACGATTGCGTGTTTTTTTGAAGCAAAAAAATCTAAAAATTGTTGACGTACAAGTTGTGATTTCATATATTTTTTTAATGTTCTTTTAATCTTATTGTCAGAAGTCTTGATTGTTGCAGACTGCCTTTTTAGTAACGTTTTCAAAATTTTTCAAGGACAAAACATCTGTTAATTATATGCTAAAAATTAGCGGGTTTGCCGATTGTATAAAACATTTTGTAAATTTGTCGTTATTGCATCAAAATATGAGCTAATACTTGATGCAAAAATAATATAATTTTTATACAATGGCGAAGGTAAAATATTATTACGATCCAGAATCATTATCCTATCAAAAGATACGGCCAAAAAAAAGAGAAAAATTTAAAAGGTTTATGTTAACGTTGGCAAGCGCCACAGTTTTTATGATATTGGGGTTTGTTGTTTTTACCAATATTTTTGAATCTCCTAAAGAAAAAGAACTAAAACGCCAGTTAGAGTTTGTGAAATTAAATGAAGAATTACACGCCAAAAAAATCATACAATTATCAGAAGTTTTAACGGATATCCAAGAAAGAGATAACAATATTTACCGATTGTATTTTGAAGTAAATCCAATTCCCGATGAACAGCGAAAGGCAGGTTTTGGTGGCGTAAACCGTTATAAAGCGTTGGAAGGTTTCGACAATTCCGAAATGATTATTGACGTGACCAAAAACATGGATATTTTGGCAAAACAGCTTTATGTGCAGTCGAAATCATTAGATGAAATCGTAAAATTAGCTGCGGATAAAGAAAAATTATTGGCGGCAATCCCAGCCATTCAGCCTATTGAAAATCAGAACTTAACACGGATGGCTTCCGGCTACGGATGGCGATCAGATCCTTTTACAAAAGCAAGAAAAAAACATTTGGGAATGGACTTTTCTGCGCCTGTTGGAACCCCGGTTTATGCTTCGGGTGATGGTTATGTGGAACGAGCCGACCAAAATTCCGCAGGATATGGAAAACATATCAGAATAGAGCACGGTTTTGGCTATATTTCCCTTTACGCACATTTGAGCAATTACAATGTAAGAAAAGGGCAAAAAGTAAAAAGAGGCGATTTAATTGGTTTTGTAGGTAATACAGGGCGTTCACAAGGTCCGCATTTGCATTATGAAATTTATAAAAACCGAACAGCCATAAATCCTATTAACTTTTACTACGGAAACTTGTCGCCGGAAGAGTTTGAAGCTATGCAAAAAGCAGCACAAATTGAAGGACAATCTCTTGACTAATGCATATAGATTTACCTGAAAAAAGATATTATAAAATTGGCGAAGTTGCCAGTGCATTTGGCGTTAACACTTCGCATATTCGTTTTTGGGAAAATGAATTTGACATTTTAAAGCCCAAAAAAAATAAAAAGGGAAATCGCTTATTTACCCAAGAAGACATCAAAAATCTGAAGTTGATTTACCATTTGGTCAAGGAAAAAGGTTTTACCTTAGAAGGCGCAAAAAACAAAATGAAGGAGCAGCCCAAAGCGGTAAAAAACAATCAGGAAATCATCACGCGACTGGAAGCCATCAAACAAGAGCTTATTAAAATTAAAAGCCAAATTGATTAAATATTTGCTTTCGTATTTTGAACAAAATACCATAAAAACAATATTTTGGGCGTTACCGCAAGGGTCGGGTTTTCCGTTGTAAACAAAGTTCACTGAACTCTTAACGCAAATAACAAATGCAAATAAATTAATTTTTTATTTCAATGCTAAAAAAGACAATCAATTGTGTAATTTAGCCTTAAAATGTAACAAAATTGTTTTTTGGTGCACTAATCAAATTAAATTATAAACAATCAAAAATAGTAAAAAATGAAAAAGTGGATAATACCTGTAATCATTGTTGTTGTAATCGCTTTCGCTGGTTATAGCTGGGTAAAAGGATTTTACAACACGGCAATTCAGTTGAATGAAAATGTTTCTGAAAGTTGGGGAAATGTAGAAACAGCCTATCAACGCAGAAATGATTTAATTGGAAATTTGGTAAACACGGTAAAAGGAGCTGCCGATTTTGAAAGAGAAACATTAACTTCGGTAATCGAAGCACGCGCAAAAGCAACTTCCGTACAAATTGACCCAACAAACATTACGCCCGAACAATTGGCGCAATTTAACCAAGTTCAGGGCGGTTTAAGCGGTGCTTTAAAAAGTTTGTTGGTAACGGTTGAACGTTATCCCGATTTAAAAGCAAATCAAAATTTCCTGAAATTACAAGATGAATTGGCAAGCACAGAAAATCAGATTTTAACGGCTCGTACGCGTTTTAACGAAGCAACCAAACCATTCAACACTCACGTAAAGAGTTTTCCAAATTCAATTTTGGCCGGATTTTTTAATTTTGACGGCAAACCTTATTTTGATGCCGAAGCCGGTGCAGAAAATGCTCCAGAAGTTAAATTTGATTTTGGCAAAAAAGAATAATGTCAAAAATTGAAGACTTTATAACAGCCGAACAAGGGCAAGCCATTATCAAAGCAATTGAAATGGCAGAAAAAAACACTTCAGGAGAAATCCGTGTTCACATAGAAAAAAATACAGAATTACCTCCATTGGAAAGAGCTTTGGAGGTTTTTCATTTGATGGAAATGGATAAAACCGATTTAAGGAACGGGGTGTTATTTTATGTGGCTGTTGAAAGCAAAAAATTTGCCATTTTAGGCGATGAAGGAATTCATTCAAAAGTGACAGAAAATTTTTGGGATGCAGAAAAGGAATTGATGCTTACCTATTTTAAAACAGCCGAATTTTCAAAAGGAATTGAACTTGCCATTATCGAGGTTGGGAAAAAACTGAAAGAATTTTTCCCTTATCATTCAAGTGATACTGACGAATTATCTAATGAAATTTCAAGAGGGTCATAACCAATGATGTACAATTCAATTAAAAAATATATTCCGGTTTTTATTGCCATTTTCTTGGCACAAATAGCTTTTTCGCAATTTACCATTCCGGCAAAACCAACATTGCAAACCAGTGTTTACGATTATGCAAAGCTGCTTACCAGCGAACAGAAATTGGCACTTGAAAGTAAATTAATTCAATATTCCGATTCCACCTCAACACAAATAGTGGTGGTTACCGTTGAAACCATTGAAGGAGAAGATATTGGAATTTTAACGCCAAAATGGGCTCATGAATGGGGAATTGGCCAGGCAAAAGAAGATAATGGTGTTTTTGTGTTATTGGCCAATAAAGAACGTAAAATATGGATTGCGCCGGGTTATGGCGTAGAACATAAATTAACAGCTGGAATTACTGGTGAATTGACAAGAAATGTCATCATTCCCGAATTTAAAAAGGGCGATTTTTACAGCGGATTGGACAAAGGAAGTGACGCCATTTTTGAGGTTTTAAAAGGCACTTATAAAAACAAAAAAGCGAAAAAAGGCGAAAGCAGCGGCATCCCAACTTTTGCCATTGTTTTCATTATTTTCATCATTTTGATGGTTATTTTTTCTAAAAAGGACAAAGGCAGTGGTAATGATAAAGGCAAAGGATTTAGAAAAGATTCAGCAGGAATGGATATTTTAACGGCCATACTATTAAGCCGAGCCGGAAGGGGAAGTTTTGGTGGAGGCAGTTTTGGTGGCGGATCAAGTGGAGGTGGATTCGGTGGAGGTTTTGGCGGTGGCGGATTTAGTGGTGGCGGCGCAGGCGGCGGCTGGTAGTTTTTTATTCTTAATTTTCATTTTATAACACACCCTTTAATTTAATTTCAAATGAACACTTACGTTGAATTCGTAAAAGCATACCCCATTTATAGTGCCATGATACAATTTGCCGTATTGGGCACTTTAGGAGATGTATTATCCAAGTGGATGCAACAAGGTAAAATATTTTTGCCTTATAAATTACCGATTATTTTATTGAAAATGCTGGAATGGGCAATTATCGCCATTACCATAAAATATGCATTTGTAGGCTATCAGGGTTTTCTGGACAATTTGGTTGCGCATCATTTTGTGCCTGAGATGGGATTGTTGGGAAGTGCCTTTGCGTTATCGGTATTTATGAATTTACAGTATGGTTTGTTTCTGGTTATTTTTCATCGATTTCTAGATAACTTAATCGCCAAACAAAACAATTGGAAAAATATTGATAAAGGAATGCTGTCCTTAATTTGGTTTTGGATTCCTGCACATACCATTACTTTTATGTTAGACAAGCCTTATCAAATTGGTTTGGCTGCAATTTGGTCACTTGTTTTGGGCTTTATTTTGGGTTATTACAATAGGGAAAGTAAATAGTTTGTTACTAATCAGGATGATAATGATCTGTAATACAAAGCTTTAAATTTAACCGCAATGTACGCTAAGGAAATCGCAATGGACGCAATGTGTTGTAAATCAACTATAAT
>JAAFHC010000056.1:0-3472 GCA_010906935.1 Gelidibacter sp. | reverse complement strand
GACCTTTGCTTTTTCTTTGCGACCCTTGCGGTAAAAAAAATAACAGTCTAATAATCAATTAGTTTTAAAATATTTATATACTGATTAGTTACAATAGTTTTAATATTGAACTGGTTTAAACTTTTTTAAATTGGCTACAAAATGTTATTTTTCATTATTTTTGGATCTTAAATTTCAGAAAAAAATTAGAATGAATATTCATAAAAGTATTTTAGATTTAGAAAAAGCAATTCCATTTTATGAGCAGCATCAAAAATTGGTGTCCGCTAAAAATGTGGCGTGGCATTTAGATCATTCATTAAAAGTAATTAATAGTGTTTGTGAAGAATTAAAAATATCCAAGCCTGAGAATTACAAGAGCACTTTCAGTATGCTTAAATTTTATATTTTTTTTAGAGGAAGAATCCCTAGAGGTAAAGCAAAGGCGCCAAAATCTGTTGTTTCAAATGAAGAAATTTTAAAATCATCTATTGAATCGCAATTGGCTTTGGCGAAAATGAATTTGCTTGAAATTAAAAACTTACCTCCAAAAAGTAATTTTGATCATCCTTATTTTGGAAAATTATCCTTAAAAAAGAGTCAGCATTTTTTAGCAATTCACACCAACCACCATCTAACTATTGTTAATGATATACTTGCTAATTAAGGAGGTGTAAAAATCTTTTATCTTTTTTTTCTTTTTTCAAACTTCAGACTTCCGACTTCCGACTTCTGTCTTCCAATTTTACAATATTAATTTCCCCTTCGGGATTGGTGAGCTCTACTTCTGCCTAAAATAAACAACTACAGGAACACCGGTAAAGTTAAATATTTCCCGCATTTTGTTTTCAACAAAACGCTTGTAAGGATCTTTCACATATTGCGGTAAATTCGCAAAAAACACAAACTGTGGCGTTGGCGTTGGCAATTGCGTGCAAAATTTAACTTTAATGTATTTCCCTTTGTTTGCAGGTGGCGGACTAGATTTTAAGATATCCAGCATCACCTCGTTTAGTTTACTTGTTGGTATGCGTTTTTTTCTATTTTCAAAAACTTCAACCGCAGTTTCAATGGCTTTAAAAACACGTTGTTTGGTTAAAGCGCTTATAAAAATGATTGGCACATCAGTAAATGGTGCAATTTCTTCTCTTATTTTAGCTTCATAATCCTTCATGGTATTGGTTTCTTTTTCAATAAGATCCCATTTGTTTACCAAAATTACAATGCCTTTTCTATTTTTTTCAGCCAGCCAAAAAATATTTTCGTCCTGTCCTTCAAATTCGCGAGTGGCATCAACCACCAAAATGGCAACGTCACATTCTTCAATGGCTTTTACGGCACGCATCACCGAATAAAACTCTAAATCTTCTTTAACTTTCGATTTTTTTCTGATTCCAGCGGTATCTACCAAGTTAAATTCAAATCCAAAACGATTGTATTTTGTGTCAACCGTATCACGCGTAGTTCCTGCAATGTCGGTAACAATATTTCTTTCTTCGCCAATCAATGCATTGATAAACGATGATTTTCCTGCATTTGGTCTTCCAACTACGGCAAATCGTGGCAATTCATGTGCTTCTTCAGCATCTTCGTCCATATCGGCAACCACAGCGTCCAAAAGTTCACCGGTACCGCTTCCATTAATTGAAGAAAGCGTGTAATATTCACCCAATCCAAGATTGTAGAATTCCACCGCATCTGCATCACGCATAGAATTGTCAACTTTGTTAACAGCCATAAAAATGGGCTTTTTTATTTTGCGAAGCATATTAGCAACAGCAACATCCATCGGCGTAATTCCCTCTTCAACATCCACAACAAATATAATGTGATCAGCCTCATCAATAGCCAGCTGAACTTGTTTTCTAATTTCTTCTTCAAAAATATCGCCAGAACCTATGGCATATCCGCCTGTGTCTATAACCGAAAATTCCTTTCCGTTCCAATCACTTTTTCCGTAATGTCTGTCACGCGTAACACCACTTACCGAATCAACAATGGCGTCTCTTCGTTTTACCAAACGATTAAACAATGTCGATTTTCCAACATTAGGCCTACCTACAATGGCTACAATATTACTCATGTGTTTTTTTAATTTTGGCAAAATTACGCTTTTTTATTTTTAAAATTAAGTGGTTATCAATGCTAAATTAGCCATGTAAAAAAAAGAGTATCACAAATCTGTACTTAAAGTGCCTAAAGTTTGGCGTACATAGCGTTTAAATAAAAAAATAAATAGTTAAATTATATGTCCAATGTCAAAATATTTTGGGCCTGCCCGCCTTTTTGGAGGGCGTTCCCCGCCAACTGGCGGGTCAGGCTTTCGCTACTCGCTTTTTTTGTTGCGAAAAGCAAAAAAAAAGAGCTCAAACATGCCGCTCAATCCTTAACGCGAGTTCAATTGATAATTAAAACTAAAAATATTAATGAATAATCTCAAATAATGAATTTTAACTTCCTGCCTGCTAGGTCAGTCTTACAACTTTAGGCACTCATTTAAAATAAAATAGTATATTTCGATCCTAAAAAAAATCGGCTCAAATATGATTGAAGAAAAAAACAGCGATATCCATTTACGTCCCCGATTTAAAATGAGTTTTGAGGAAAGTCAACAAAAACTGATTGAAAAATTTCAAAGGAATGTAAAAAATGCAACTAGTGTTAAGTTAAGTGTAATATGACGTAATATTTTGTATATTTGTTAAAAAAGATACGATGATAAAATATACAATCAAACTAACGAAGTCAGAAGTTGAAGAACTTCATGGTATTATTAATAAAGGGTCGCATACTTCGCAAACATTTCGTGCCGCCTATATTCTTTTGAACTGTGACGAAGGGGAATTTTCAGAAAAAATTACTAATGAACAAATTAGTAAAGTGCTTAAAATTGGGATGAGGACAATTGATAGAGTTAAAAAGAAATTCATAGAAGAGGGATTTGATATTTCAATAGAAAGAAAACCTACAACACGTGTTTATGACATTAAGGTTGATGGTGATATGGAAGCAAAATTAGTGTCACTTTGTTGTAGCGAACCACCAAAAGGTTTTGCCAAATGGTCATTACGTTTACTTGCCGACAAGATGGTAGAGTTAAAATATGCCGAAAGCATCACTCACGTAACAGTTGGAAGTGTTTTAAAAAAAATGAACTTAAGCCTTGGAAAGTAAAAAGTTGGGTAATTCCACCCAAACAAAGTAGTGATTTTGTGGCAAATATGGAGGTAGTACTTGATGTTTATAAGCAACCATACGATGAAAAATATCCAGTTGTATGTATGGATGAGTCACCAAAGCAATTAATAGAGGAGGCAAGGCCAAATCTACCAATGAAACCAGGGCAGTTAAAAAAAGTTGATTATGAATATATTAGGCATGGCGTAATAAATATCTTTATAACCTGAGTTCGATTAATAATTTGAGTAAAAAATTTGCATAAAAAAGAGAATAGTTGTATATTTAAGTTTCTGATTTTCAAATATTTAAACAA
>JAAFHC010000289.1 GCA_010906935.1 Gelidibacter sp. | reverse complement strand
CCATAGAATTGCTCACAAAACTGGGTTATAAAGTAACCATCACCAAACATGAAGAAAGTGGGCGCGGCTTTATTTCAAAAGGTTTTTTGGATGATGCTAAAGAAAAAGCGAATTTTAACGTAAACCTTTTTAAAGAATTAATTACAAAAGAAACGCCGTTAGTGGGAATTGAGCCTTCTGCAATCCTTACTTTTAGAGATGAATATTTAAGATTGGCCGATGACAAAACGGCAGCAAAAAACATATCAGAAAATACTTTCACTGTTGAAGAATTTATCAAACAAGAATTTGAAAAAAACAGTATTACTTCCCAAAGTTTTACCACAGAAAATAAAACCCTGAAAATTCATGGACATTGCCAGCAAAAATCATTGAGCGGTACAGAACCAACTTTTAAAATGCTATCAATTCCGAAAAACTACAAAGTGACCATCATAAATTCTGGTTGTTGCGGAATGGCGGGTTCATTTGGTTACGAAAAAGAACATTACAACTT
Source organism: Gelidibacter sp. (assembly GCA_010906935.1). Classification (GTDB taxonomy): domain Bacteria; phylum Bacteroidota; class Bacteroidia; order Flavobacteriales; family Flavobacteriaceae; genus Lutibacter. Next base: position 778 of record JAAFHC010000289.1, on the reverse strand, counting down.
AAGCATGCAGGTTGGTGAAGACACACTCTTTCCAAAAATTAGAAATACAGAAAACACTACAATTATTGCAGCGGCAGGAACAAGTTGCAGGCATCAAATAAAGGATGGAACCAACAGAATATCCAAACACCCAATCACTATTTTAAGAGAAGCACTTTTACAAAAATGAAGTTAATCATAAGAACCTACAAACTACAATTAAAGCATCCTTTTACCATTTCAAGAGGCACCAGAACAGATATTCCTTCCATGATTGTTGAACTTCAGGAAAACGGATTTTCCGGTTTTGGTGAAGCTACTGAAAATGCTTTTTACAACACATCTGTGGCAGAATTTGAGAAAGAATTGGTTGAAAAACGAGAGATTATTGAAGTAGCTTCAACCAAAACACCTGAAGAATATTGGGATTATTTGTTCCCTCATTTCAAAAACAACATGTTTTTATTATGCGCTTTAGATGAAGCTTACACCGATTTATACACGCGTAAAAAGGACCTAAAATTATATGAATATTGGAATTTAGAAGTGCAAAATCTTCCACAGTCAAATTATACCATAGGAATTGATTCCATAGAAAATATGGTGGCAAAAATGAAAGAAATGCCTTGGCCGATTTACAAAATCAAATTGGGCACAAAAAACGATCTGGAAATAGTGACCGAATTAAGAAAACATACCAGCGCCATTTTTAGAATTGATGCAAATTGTGGATGGAACGTAAACGAAACTATCAAAAACTCCATAGAATTGCTGAAATTAGGCGTTGAATTTATAGAGC
>JAAFHC010000055.1 GCA_010906935.1 Gelidibacter sp. | reverse complement strand
TAACTGTAGTACGTTAATCCCAAGAGAAGAATTAACAAAACTGAAAGCTTTTTTCTCATAAAAAATAATTTTGGTTAATTAATTAGTTTTTGCTAAAGAATTGCTTTTTTAGCTCTAACAAGGTGAAAAGAAAAAAGCAGGTATTAAAATTGAATATATATATATGTAAATTGATATAGCTATCCTTTAAACCTTTCCCAACGAATTAACATAAATTTATCTCCAAGCTCAGTAACAATAACCCCAGCGCCAATCAAATTTTTATTTGTTGAAAAGTATTTTGCAAGTTCCACAGCATTTAAAATCTTATAGGTGGAATGATATTCAAAACTATACGGACGTTTTACGTTGTATTTTTTAACCCAATTGATAATACTTACATGCGATATCCCTAAAATCCGTTCAATTTCCCGATAGCTCAATCCCTCCAAATATAGCTGCAAAGCTTTATTCACATAATAGGAATCTATTTGCTTACCAACTTTGTTTACAGTGAAGTAATAATCACATTGTTTGCATTTATAGCGCTGTCTTTCTTTAATAACACCACTTTTAACATACGCATCGGAATTGCAGTTTGGGCAGCAGGTAATTTTCATATATATATTATTTTTGCATAAATATACTTTTTTAGCACATTAAATCAAAATGTTTAGTTCCTTTTTCAGTAAATTTCCTAAAACACCCTGTATTTTATTGGATATTCATTAATATAACCAAGCAATCATTCTATTTAACACAATTCAGAAAAAATTATTTTTAAGCAACAATATAAAGGCGTTTTTTGGACAAAAACCCATTCAAAAATATCTACCAATTACTTTTAAGTTAAAAAATTAAAAAAAATTTGGCTAAAACTTATTATTTTGAAGCCAATTAATGCAACATCCATTATTAAATTAAGTGTTTTTTAACTTAATTTTTAATTATTCCATTATTTTTAATGTTTTATTCGTTTTTATAGTGTTATTACAACGTTTTCGTAATTATTTTATACTAAACACAAACTTTGTCTTATTTTTGTAAAAATACATCAAACATATTAAATGGAGAAACAAGGATTATATTTACCGGAATTTGAAAGAGATAATTGTGGCGCAGGATTTATTTGCAATTTGAAAGGCGAGAAATCGAACAAAATAATTCACGATGCGTTAGAAATTCTAATTAAGCTAGAACACCGTGGCGCGGTGAGTTCTGACGGTAAAACTGGGGATGGCGCGGGAATACTGATTGATATACCTCATGAATTCTTTGTAAAAAATACCACCTTTAGTCTGCCAAAACCAAAGGAATATGCTGTTGGCATGGTGTTTTTGTCCCAAAACGAAAATCAGCTAAATTTCTTTAAAAACTGCTTGGAAACCGAAATAAAAAATCAGGGATTGGCGGTTTTGGGCTGGCGAAAAGTTCCTGTTAACAAATCGCATCTTGGAACAATAGCGGCTAAAAATGAGCCTGCCATTGAACAAATATTCATTGGAAAAAACAGACTCCCATTGACTGAAAATCAGTTCAATGCAAAATTGTTTGCCGCGCGTAAAATTGCGGAACATTCAGTAGAAAACTCAAAATTATCTGACAGGAAAAAATTCTATCTGCCAAGTCTATCAACAACAACACTTATATATAAAGGACTTTTGATTCCTGAAGACATCAGAAATTATTATACAGACTTATCCAATCCGGATTTGGTTACGCGTTTGGCCCTGGTGCACCAACGATTTTCAACAAACACTTTTCCTTCATGGGATTTGGCGCAGCCATTTAGGTATATGTGCCACAATGGCGAAATTAATACGCTTCGCGGCAATATCAATAGGATGAAAGCCCGCGAAGAATTGATGAAAAGTCCCATTTTTGGCGATGACATCAAAAAATTATTTCCCATTATTTTGGATGGAAAATCAGATTCAGCCTGCATGGATATGGTGGTTGAATTATTGCTAATGACCGACCGTACCTTGCCGGAAGTAATGATGATGATGGTTCCTGAAGCCTGGGAAAAAGACCCGGCAATGATTGATGAAAAAAAGGCCTTTTATGAATACAATTCATGTATTATGGAACCTTGGGACGGACCCGCATCAATACCATTTACCGACGGGAATTATATTGGTGCTTTGTTGGATCGAAATGGATTGCGACCTTCAAGATATACCGTTACAAAAGACGGAAATGTGGTCATGTCATCAGAAACTGGCGTTTTAGACATTAAACCGGAAAATGTTGCGCACCACGGAAGGTTAGAACCTGGAAAAATGTTTTTGGTGGATATGAATGCCGGAAGAATTATCAATGATGAAGAAATAAAACAAAAAATTGTTTCGGATAAACCTTACAGAAAATGGCTAAATAAAAATTTATTGCCATTGGCGGAAATTCCATATACAGGTAACAAAATGCCAAAGGAAGAAATTAATTTAGTGGCGCGACAGAAAATTTTTGGCTATACCTTAGAAGAAATAAACACCCTCATTATCCCAATGGCCACTGGCGGTAAAGAAGCTATTGGCTCTATGGGGAACGACACGCCTTTGGCTGTTTTGTCTGATGAGCCACAATTGCTTTTCAATTATTTTAAACAGCTCTTTGCGCAAGTTACCAATCCGCCTTTAGATGGTATTAGAGAAGAAATTGTCACCGATTTTAGTTTGGCCATTGGAGGCGACAGAAATATTTTCGACATTTCCGACCAGCAATGCAAAAAGCTAAAAATTCAAAATCCGGTAATTTCAAATGCGGATATTGATAAATTAAAAAGTATTGACCATCCCGATTTTAAATCCGTTTCAATTTCAACGCTTTACGATATCACTAAAGGGTTAAATGGCATTGAAGCTGCCTTAAAAGATATGGTGAAACAGGCTTATAAAGCAGTTTCTGATGGCTGTAATATCGTTATTTTATCCGACAGAAATGTGAATGAACATTATGCGCCAATACCAATTTTGTTAAGTTGCTCTTACGTTGGAAGCCAATTAAGCAAAATGGGACAACGTTCAAGTTTTGGCATTGTTATAGAATCTGCTGAACCGCGTGAACCGCATCATTTTGCCACTTTATTCGGTTATGGCGCAAGTGCTGTTAACCCATATATGATTAATGAAATTATTAGACAACAAATTACAGATAATGAAATTTTAGGGATTTCTGCAGAAAAGGGGATTCAAAACTTCAACAAAGCGATTGCTCAAGGTGTGTTGAAAATTATGAATAAAATTGGTATTTCCACCTTGCATTCTTACAGAGCTTCCCAAATTTTTGAAATTTTAGGTTTAAGCAGCGCTTTCACAGAAGAATATTTTCCAAATACGCCTTCTCGTATTGAAGGAATTGGCTTGTATGAAATTGAAAAAGAAATTTTCTTACGTCATAGAAGTGCCTTTCCTCCTATGGAAATCGCAGGAAACCTTCCTTTAAATATTGGTGGCGATTACCGCTGGAGACGAAACGGCGAACGCCACATGTTTAATCCTACCACTGTTGCAAAATTGCAGCAAGCCGTTAGAACCAATAGTTATGAAAGCTATGAAGTTTATGCCAAAGACATTAATGAGCAAAGCAAAAAATTAATGACGCTGCGCGGAATGTTTGAATTTAACAATTTAGATCCTATTCCTTTAGAAGAAGTGGAACCTTGGACAGAAATTGTAAAACGATTTAAAACTGGCGCTATGTCTTATGGCTCAATAAGCCAGGAAGCCCACGAAAATTTAGCCATTGCGATGAATCGTATTGGCGGCAAAAGCAATTCAGGAGAAGGTGGAGAAAACAAAAACCGCTTCAGAAAAGATTTAAACGGTGATAGCCGAAATAGTGCCATAAAACAAGTGGCGTCGGGAAGATTTGGCGTTTCTACCAATTATTTAACCAACGCGAAAGAAATTCAAATTAAAATGGCACAAGGCGCAAAACCTGGCGAAGGCGGTCAATTACCTGCTGATAAAGTATTGCCTTGGATTGCAGAATGCCGAAGTTCAACACCTTATGTCGGATTAATTTCTCCGCCGCCTCACCATGATATATATTCCATTGAGGATTTGGCGCAACTCATTTTCGACTTAAAAAATGCAAACAGGGAAGCCAGAATCAATGTGAAACTCGTGTCTAAAGTTGGTGTTGGAACCATCGCGGCAGGTGTTGCAAAAGCAAAAGCCGATGTGATTTTAATTTCGGGTTATGATGGCGGAACTGGAGCTTCTCCATTAACTTCGCTAAGACATGCAGGATTGCCTTGGGAATTAGGAATTGCTGAAGCACAACAAACGTTGGTGTTGAACAATTTAAGAAATAGGGTGGTTTTGGAGTGCGACGGACAGTTAAAAACAGGTCGCGATGTTGCCATTGCGTGCTTATTGGGCGCCGAAGAATTTGGATTTGCAACAGCACCTTTGGTGGCTTCAGGATGCATCATGATGCGTAAATGCCATTTAAATACTTGTCCGGTTGGCATTGCAACCCAAGATCCTGAATTGCGTAAAAACTTCAAAGGAACTCCGGAACACGTGATTAATTTTATGTATTTTGTGGCAAAAGAATTGCGTAAAATTATGGCGTCATTAGGATTTAGAACCATCAATGAAATGGTAGGCCAAAGCCAAAAAATTAATGTAAACAAGGCCATTGACCACGCCAAAGCAAAAGGACTCGACTTGTCCCCTATTTTACACAAGCCAAAAACACAAAAACCATTGCACAATACAGAATCTCAAAATCATGAATTAGAAAACGTTCTGGATTTTGATATCTTAAGAATGGGACATCCGGCAATTTACAGGAAAGAAAAAATGTTTTTGGAATTCCCTATAAAAAATACGGATAGAACCGTTGGTGCCATCGTTAGCAATGAATTGTCTAAAATATATGGAGATATCGGCTTGCCCGAAGATACTTTAAACCTGAAATTTAAAGGTTCGGCCGGACAAAGTTTTGGGGCATTTGCCACCAAAGGATTGACCATGCAGGTTGATGGAAATACCAACGATTATTTGGGCAAAAGCTTGTCTGGGGCAAAATTAATTATTAAAAAGCCTGATGAATCCACTTTTGCGTCTGATGAAAATATTATTGTGGGAAATGTTTCGTTGTATGGTGCCACCAATGGCGAAGCCTACATCAACGGTATTGCAGGTGAACGTTTTTGCGTAAGAAATTCAGGGGCTATTGCGGTTGTTGAAGGCGTTGGAGATCACGGATGTGAATATATGACTGGCGGAAAAGTAGTTGTATTGGGAAAAACAGGAAGAAATTTTGCGGCAGGAATGAGCGGCGGAATCGCCTATGTTTTTGATGAAAAACAAAAATTCAGAAATGGGTTGTGCAATATGGAAATGGTTGAATTTGATCCCATTTTTGAAGCCGATGAAAAAGATTTAAAACAACTTATAAAAAATCATTTCAAGTATACGAATAGCGATTTGGCTTACAGAATTTTAGATGATTGGGAAAATAGCTTATCCAATTTTGTGAAAGTTATGCCTACCGAATACAAAAAAGCATTGATGAGACTTGAAATGGAAAATAATATTAAAACAGCAACCGTTTAGTTATGGGAAAAATTACCGGATTTAAAGAATTTGAGAGAAAAGAGGAGACGTATATTTCTATAAAAGAAAGGGTTCAGCATTATAAAGAATTTACCGTTCCGTTAAAAACTGCTGAAGTTGAAAAGCAAGGTTCCCGTTGCATGGACTGTGGCATTCCCTTTTGCCAAAGTGCTTGTCCGCTGGGAAATTTGATTCCCGATTTTAACGATATGGTTCATGAAAAAAAATGGAAAAGCGCATTGGAAATTTTGCATTCCACCAATAACTTTCCTGAATTTACAGGAAGATTATGCCCTGCACCTTGCGAACAAGCCTGTGTACTAGGAATTGTAAAACCACCCATAACCATAGAAAATCTTGAAAAAAATATTGTTGAAAAAGGATTTAAAAAAGGTTGGATTGTTGCCCAGCCTCCAACTACCAGAACAGGCAAAAAAGTTGCGGTAGTTGGATCAGGCCCAGCAGGTTTGGCGGCTGCACAACAATTAAACCGGGCCGGACATTTGGTAACCGTTTTTGAAAGAGATGATGCTTTGGGCGGATTGTTGCGCTATGGCATTCCGAACTTTAAATTGGAAAAAGAAATTATCGACCGAAGAATTGCCATTTTAAAAGAGGAAGGTATTGAATTTAAAACAAATGTACATGTTGGTGTAAATTATCCTGTTGAAAAATTGGAAGATTTTGATGCCATTGTTTTGTGTGGCGGTGCAACCCTTAGTCGGGAATTACCTGCAAAAGGCGCTGAAATTAAAGGAATTGTACAAGCCATGACATTTTTAAAACAGCAAAACAAACGAAATGCAGGAATTAAAATAGAAACTGAAGAAATTTTCGCAACTGATAAAAACGTCATTGTTATAGGCGGCGGCGATACTGGTTCTGATTGTATTGGCACTTCAAACCGTCACGGCGCAAAAAGTGTAACGAACTTTGAAATTATGCCAAAACCGCCAGTGAACAGAAGCGAATCAACACCTTGGCCATTTTGGCCTTTGAAACTTAAAACTTCAACTTCCCATGAAGAAGGTTGCGACAGAAACTGGCTCATTTCAACCAAAGAATTTATTGCTGATGAAAAAGGAAATTTGAAAGCCTTAAAAACCGTGAATATTGAATGGGTTATGAAACCAGGAGAAAGACCTGCATTAAAAGAAATTGAAGGAACGGAAAAAGTTTGGCCTTGCGAATTGGTACTCTTGGCTATGGGATTCTCAGGTCCTGAAGCAACTTTAAGCGGACAATTGGGACTTAAAACCGACTTTAGAAGCAATTACCAAGCTTCAGAAACAGAATTTCAAACAAATGTGCCACATATTTTTACTGCCGGCGACATGCGCAGAGGACAATCACTTATTGTTTGGGCAATTTCTGAAGGAAGAGAAGCCGCTAAAAAAGTGGATGAATATTTAATGGATTACAGCAATCTGCCAACCAAAGGGATGGGCGATTTAATTGGTGTTTAATTTTCATTAAAGAAAATACTTTTTAAAATAATCAGAACAAAACTCACCTATTGCTTCAGCTTAGGTGATTTTTTTTGTAAATTTCGTGCTTTTAAAATACCTCAAATATGAAAAGCAGAAAATTGTTAATGATCCCCGGCCCTATCGAATTTGAACCAAAAGTATTGCAAGCATTGGGCGCGCCAACAACCAGCCACGTGGCTCCAAATTTTATAGAATCCTTCGGAAATTCCATAGAACTTATGCGGAAAGTTTGGCTGACTTCAACTGGACAGCCTTTTGTTGTTGCGGGAACTGGAACATTTGCCATGGATATGGCAGCCGCCAATTTAATTGAACTCAACGACCATGTTTTGGTGATTTCAACAGGGTATTTTGGAGAACGCTTCGCCGAAATTGCAAAACGCTACGGCGCCAATGTCACTATTTTAGCATCAGAAGTCGGAAATGTTGTTTCATTAGGCGACATTGAAAAAGCACTTGCTACCAAAAAATATAAATTAATAACCATGACGCATGTTGACACCTCAACAGGCGTTTTGGTAAATCCAAAACCAATCGCTGAACTTGCCAAAAAATACAATACCCTTTCAATTTTGGATGGAGTATGTTCGGTTGCCGGTGAAGAAATAAAACAAGAAGAATGGGGAATTGACGTGGTGTTAACCGCATCACAAAAAGCAATTGGCGTGCCACCGGGTTTGGCCTTGTTGGTAGTTTCCAAAAAAGCTTTAGAAGTATTTAAAAACAGAAAAACGCCTGTGGGTAATTATTATGCCGATTTTAACAATTGGCTGCCAATTATGCAAGCTTATGAAAACCGACAACCTTCCTATTTTGGAACACCACCAGTAAACCTGATTGCTGCTTTAGAAGTGAGTTTACAACAAATTGTTACTGAAGGCATGGAACACCGGTTTTTGAGACACCAAAAAATTGCCACGGCTTTTCGCGAAGCCATGATTGCATTGGGATTGAAACTATTGCCCGTTCACAAAAATTTGTCGGCCAATACGCTTACGGCTGTTTATTTCCCTGAAAATATTACCGGAAGCTCATTTTTAGGCCATATTGGAAAAAACGATGTTGTTTTGGCCGGCGGATTATTGCCTACACATAAAACATTGTATTTTAGAGTTGGGCATATGGGAAGCGTAAACAATAACGACATTATAGCCACCATTGCTGCCATAGAAAGCGGATTATTTGCAAGTAGTTTTCCTTTTGAAATGGGAATTGGCTTAAAAACCGCATTGAATATATTGAATAGTTGAGCCAAAATAAAATAGAAAAGAGACTTGAGAAAAGAGACTATTACACAGTTAAACAAATAAACGGCTAAACAATTACACAATTAGCTAATGAGAAAATTCGCCGATTAAAGAAAAGAGAATAGAGAGAAGAGACTAAAGTTAATGGAAATAAACAATTTTCAACTTTCAAACTTTTAACTTTTTAACAATTAAACAAATAAACGATTAAACAATTACACAATTAGTTAATGAGAAAATTAGCCGATTAAAGAAAAGAGAATAGAGAGAAGAGACTAATGTTAATGGAAATAAACAATTTTCAACTTTCAAACTTTTAACTTTTTAACAAATAAATGATTAAACAGTTACACAATTAAACGGTTATACAATTATTGAGGTAAGCATTTAATTTCATATCTTTAAAGTCTTGTAAAACATATAAAAAATGGAAATTTTTAAAGGTCAAAATCTCATAGAGTTTGCTGAACGCTTCAAAACCGATCAAGATTGTAGGGAATATCTCTCAAAAATTAAGTGATCAGAGCAATATGTTTGCAGAAAATGCAACCATACTAAAAGTCAAATACGTAAAGATTTTGCAAGAACTTACAATATTTGTAGCGATACTGAATCTGCAATGGTTAATACTTTATTCCATAAAGTAAAATTTGGTTTGAAGAAGGCATTTTTCATTTGTTTTGAAATGTCAACCAGCACCAAAAGCCTTTCCGCTTCACAAACCGCAGTTCGTTTTGGGATTCACCAAAGAACCGCTAGATTATTTATGCATAAAGTACGAGAAGCGATGAAATCCAGTCAAGATTACCCTATGAATGGAGTGGTCAATGTTGATTAATAGGTTGTGGGTGGCTATGAACAAGGTAAGCCTGGCAGGAGCTATGATAGCAGAAAGAAAAAGGCTGTATGTGCTGTGGAACTTACAGAAACTGGAAAAGTTAAACGTTTTTACACTTTTCAAATTCCAAATTACTCGGCTAAATCTTTAAGAAAAATATTTGAAAAACATATCAATAAAAATGCCAAAATTACTACTGACAAATGGAAGGGCTACAATCCTATTGCAAAAGATTACAATTTAACACAGGCACTAAGCGACAAGGGATCTAATTTTAAGGCTTTACACATTATGATTCATCAGGTTAAGTCTTGGATTAGAACGACCTATTCTTGGGTAAGTGAAAATAATATTAACCGGTATTTTGACGAATTTTGCTATCGAATTAACCATTCTCAAACCAATGACACAATATTTAATAATTTAATCAATAGAATGGTAAAAGCAGATAATATTTGTCATAAAGAAATTATATGTGGTTAAATGCTTACCTCAATACAAATAAACGATTAACTAAATAAATTACCTCAAATTATAGGCATTATTCATCAACATAAAATCGGTTAAAACCATTGCTGCCAATGCTTCAACGATTGGAACGGCACGCGGCACAACACAAGGATCGTGGCGGCCTTTTCCGTGCATTTCAACAATATTACCGTCTTTATCAATGGTTTGTTGTGCTTGCATAATGGTAGCAACAGGTTTAAAAGCCACCCGAAAATAAATATCCATTCCGTTGCTTATGCCTCCTTGAATTCCGCCGGAAAGGTTTGAGGTTGTGGTTCCATCGGCATTAAAAATATCGTTGTGTTCACTTCCTTTCATTTTTGCGCCACAAAATCCGCTGCCATATTCAAAGCCTTTTACCGCATTAATGGAGAGCATTGCTTTTCCCAATTGTGCATGTAATTTATCGAAAATTGGTTCACCCAATCCAACAGGCACATTTTGAATGACGCAGGTTACAGTTCCTCCGATAGTATCACCTTGTTTTTTAATTTCATTGATACGGGCAATCATTTTTTTAGCAGAGGCAGCATCCGGACAACGAACATCGTTGCTTTCAATTTTACTGAAATCGACATCTTGATAGGGTTTTTCCATAAAAATTTCCCCTACGGATGACGTAAAAGCATTGATTTTTATTTCGGAAATTACCTGTTTTGCAATGGCACCTCCTACCACCCAATTCGCAGTTTCACGGGCTGAAGTGCGTCCGCCACCACGATAGTCGCGTACACCATATTTTTTATCGTAGGTATAATCGGCATGCGAAGGTCGATAAGCATCTTTAATATGTGAATAATCATTGGAACGCTGATTGGCATTTTTGATGATAAACCCAATGGACGCTCCGGTGGTTTTTCCTTCAAATATTCCCGATAAAAACTGAACTTCATCAGGCTCTTTACGTTGGGTCACAATTTTGGACTGTCCAGGTTTTCTTCTATCCATATCATTTTGAACGGTTTCCAAATTCAATTCAATTCCGGCAGGACAGCCGTCTATGATTCCGCCAATGGCTTCTCCGTGAGATTCCCCGAAAGTTGTAAGCGTAAATAGTTTTCCAAATGTATTCGCCATCGTAAAATTTTAGATAACAAATGTAAAAAAAAGAAATTTAAGGAGGGTTTATTTATGCCGTGAAATAAATTGTTTATTACTAAAATTGCAGAGTTATTATTAAATTTAGCAAGGAATGATTTGAATTGTTAATTGTTAATTCAATTCGCGTTAGGGATTGAAGTGGAAACCCTTTTTTGAGGTTTTTATCCGAAAAAAAGGTTGGAACGTAAAGCCCGACCGCTTTTTCAGCGGAGCCTTCCCGCTGAAAAAGCGGGAACGCCCAAAATAGTTTAAAAAAACCAGAGTTTTATTGCCATAACAACCACCATCACAATCATAAATATTTTAACCAAACCATCGCCTTTTTTTACCGACCAACGGCTGGCTAACCAACCTCCTACTGCGCTTCCTACGGCAAGAAGCAGTCCGTATTTCCAATTAATTTTATCGTTTGCCAAAAAAATGGCGAGTGACGCAACAGTAAAAACCAAGGTTACAGTGACCTTAATGGCATTGCTTTTTACCAATGAAATATTATTCACAGAAGACAGCACCAACAACATCATAAAACCAACACCGGCTTGTATGAATCCGCCATAAATTCCCACAAAGAAGAACAGTAATACACTTATCCACAGATGTCTACCCGAGGTTCGCTCCAGCAAATTAAATTGTTTGTATTTATGATTTAAAACCATATAAACAACCACCAACACCATAACAATTGCCAGAATTCTATTAAAGGTTTCTCCTTTGATGTCAACAGCAATTTGAGCCCCAATTAGCGCACCTATTAATGCTGAAATACTGATGTATATACTAAATGGAAACGTAACAATTCCTTTACTTTTAAAGCCGGCAGTTGTGGAAATACTTTGAAATAAAATACCGATTCGGTTGGTACCGTTCGCGACATTGGGAGGCAATCCCAAAAAGATAAGAATGGGCAAGGTTAACAAAGAACCGCCTCCTGCTATGGTATTTATGACGCCCGCAAAAAAACCTATTACAATGAGCAGGACTATTTCTAAAATTGGATTCATCTGGTTATTTAAGTAAACAAATGTACTTAATTTTATGCTGAAAAATATCCAAAAAAAAACACTAAAAAGTTTCAGAAAAACAAAAAAGGGTTCTATATTTGCCCTCGCTAAAGGAGAAATGGCAGAGTGGTCGATTGCGGCAGTCTTGAAAACTGTTGAGGGTCACACCTCCGGGGGTTCGAATCCCTCTTTCTCCGCTGAGAGAACACTAAATCTCACTAAAAGCCCATAAACCTAATGTTTATGGGCTTTTTAATTTTAGCAAACTACCAAATTAAACCATAAAAACACATCCCTAACGGGGCTAATTCGGGGTCAGTTGAGAACGTTTTCCAACTGACCCCGAATTTTTATGTACGACCTTATTTTATTGGGCTTTCAGACGATGAGTTTAAAATATTTTTTGTATATTTAAATAAAAAAAGCAACTCAAAACTATGAAAAATTCATTCTCACTTCTTTTTTATATAAAAAGAGTCAAAGTCGACATCAACGGAAAAGCCAATATTTATTTCAGAATCACAGTAAATGGTAGGCGTTCAGAGCTAAGCATTAGAAGAAAAATAGATATTAATAAGTGGAATACACAAGCTGGAAAAGCCAAAGGACATTCCGAAGAATCTCAAAAAATTAACCAGTTTATAGACATCATTCAAAATAAAATTTACAAGATTCACCAAAATTTCGTCGAAAATCATACCTCCTACTCCGCTTCCACAATTTTAGATCACTACTTAGGCAAAAACGAAAAAAACAAAATGTTGCTTGTTCTTTTTGAAGAACACAACACACAAGTAGAAAAATTAATAGGTAAAGATTTTGCTCCCGGAACTGCCGAACGATATAAAACCGCTAAAATGCATGTGGAAGATTATATTGGGAAAGAATACCATGTCACAGACATTCCTGTGAAAGATGTAGACCATAAATTTATTACCGGATTTGAATATTACTTAAAAACAGTTAGAAATTGCAGTCATAACACCTCCATTAAATACATTACCAATTTTAAAAAAATAATTAGAATTGCGTATGCCAACGATTGGATAAGCAAAGATCCTTTCTTTAATTGGAAAGCCCGACTTAAAATTGTTGATCGGGAATACTTGTCAAAGGAAGAAATTCAAAAAATGATTGAAAAAGGAGTTCACACCAAAAGATTAGACCAGGTAAAAGATATCTTTATTTTTTGCTGCTTTACTGGATTGGCCTATGCAGATGTAAAAAAACTTTGTAATAATGATTTGGTAATTGGCATTGATGGTGAATATTGGATTAAAACCAAACGTACCAAAACAGATACAAGGAGCAATATTCCTGTGCTTCCAACAGCAGCTGCAATTTTAAATAAATATGCTGATCATCCTGAGGTTATTAATAGTAACAAGCTTTTGCCAGTATCAAGCAATCAAAAAATGAATGCTTATTTAAAAGAAATAGCAGGCCTCTGTGAAATCAATAAAAACCTAACCTTTCATTTAGCGCGTCATACTTTTGCAACTACAGTAACACTTTCTAATGGAGTTCCTATTGAATCTGTAAGCAAAATGCTCGGCCACAAATCTCTAAAAACCACACAGCACTACGCCAAGATTTTAGATAGAAAAGTTAGCGATGATATGATGATTTTGAGAGAAAAATTAAATCATAAAAGCACTGAAGACAATCAAGATTCTTCTGATAAAAAGAGATCGGTATAACGATAACCGATTATTTTTATATGATTAATTATATTTTTCAACCTCTTTAATTTTTCAGCTATTCAATAAAATTTGTTCTAATTTGGCGCAAAATTAATTGCGCTTTCAAAATCAATTTTCTGAATACGAAAACAAATTTTTTATAGAAAGTTTGAAGCGTTTTTTTTTGTGAAAAAAAATTATTAACGCTAAAACACTTCTAGAAAATAGTGAAAAAAATGTATGCCAAAATAATTGTTAACTTAGAAAAAGAATTAAAAAAAATTGAATTGTCAAACAATGATGCAAATATAAAAGTAGAGAAAAGCATCATTGTAATCAATGCCAGTGTAAA
>JAAFHC010000054.1 GCA_010906935.1 Gelidibacter sp. | reverse complement strand
ATTTTGTTAATTTAATTGTGTAGCGAATCATAATGTATATATTTTTTTCAAATATACAAAATAATACGTCATATTACAATTAACTTAACACTAGGTATTGAACAGCCTAAATTAGATTTTGTAGACGTCAAATTAAATACAGATAACATGTTATTTGTTGATCCAAGACTAATTGAAAGTTCTAGCTCGGTTTTAGCATTGAAAATGCAAAAATATATTGAAGTTTTTTGGGGTGAATTGATTAAAAGTGTTAAGATTAAAGATCTTAATCAAATAAACAATTTACTATTTGGACTAAGTGAACCAAATGAAACAAGATTAGGTTATGCTTTTAGTAAACATTTTGGAAATTCAGTTGGCAATAAATTAAAACCTAAAATTATTGAAGCAATTCAAAAAAATAAGGCTGTTAGGTCTGGTGTTTTAAGTCATTTTGCAGATGTAGAATTCTTTATTGAAGATATAAATTCTGACAGAATTTCTGATATAACAACAAAGATTGTTAAGGAAGTATTAATAGAATATACACAACAACAGTGTAAGTTGCATAATATTCCTATGAAAATTGTTTATCAAGATGATATATTTGATTACAAAACATTAAAATGGATTGGGAGAAAAGTAGAATTACCTGTTTATGGAAATTCTCCAATAATTTTTATCCCAAAAAATATTGTTAGGTTTGGAAATGGAGCTAATAGTAATGTTAAATGTTTTTACAGATATGCAATAAGAAATTTTATAATGAATGACTTAACAATGCTGGAAGATGTTAGTCCAACAGGAAAAAATGGTGAAATTTGTATTAGAGATATCAAAGCAAAACATCCTTTAAATAAAGAATCTTTAACTAATTGGTCAATTAATTATGGAAAATTACTAGTCGATTATAAAACAGACCATTTAAATGGTCGGTTGAGGGTTTTAACTGATGAAGAAATATCTGAAATCGTTTACGATAAAGGTCTTTTGAATGTTGGTTAACAGTTAATTACGATAGTTTAAAAGCAGGCTTTAAATGCCTGTTTTTAAACTTAATAAATTATTGAAATAAGATTTCTATAAATTTAGGAATTAAAAAATAGAACAGAAACGGGTCCGATTCCCATATACTCCACTAAAATTATAACAAATGGGGTATTAGTAGATTGGTTATAACGGTTCCGTGAAATTACTAAAAACTATCCAAAAGGATAGTTTTTTGCATTTAATTATATTTTTTTAGGCCTCATAAAACTTTGGCTAAAACAATAGGTGAGTGAGCGTACATATTTTAGGGGTTTAGAAGTATTCTTGCTAGCGCACCAACTCGCTCAAAATTGCAAAGTTTCTCAATCTTTTCAATTTGTGCCGTATCAAGAAAAAAAGATTAGAATAAAACCTTTAGCGTACTACAAGTTCAATTTCTATTTTACATAATAATATATTTTATAGATAATATATTGTCTATTTGGTGCTTTTTTTGTATATTTGGATAATATATTATCTATTATGGCAAAGTATAGCGTAAATAAAGTACCTTCTGATATTCTTATATTAATTGCTCAAAATGTTGTTGCATTAAGAAAAGAGCAGGGCTGGACACAACAAGATTTAGCTGAAAAATCTGATGTTTCGTATGGTAGCATTAAAAGGTTTGAACAATCAGGTCAAATATCATTTGAATCTCTTCTTAAAATTGTAGAATCCTTAAGAAGGCTTTCTGAATTTGAAAATATTCTCACACCACCTAAAGAAAGCCAGAGAATTAAACAACTATTTGAATCTTATTAATAAGATGAAGAAGTCAAATCTAAATAAAAGAAGTGAAAGAAGAAAGCTAATTAATGTTTCCATTCAGTTTTCAGGAAATGAAATTGAAGTAGGCAAACTCATATTGGATAATAGGTTGGTTCATTTCAAATATAATGATGAATTCTTAGCTCTAGGATTGAATCTATCTCCAATAAAATTAAATTTTAACAATAGTATTCAAATAGCTAATCCAGATCCTTTTCATGGAATATTTGGAGTATTTGACGATTCACTTCCAGATGGCTGGGGTATGCGCTTATTGAGTCGTGCTCTAGAGAAGCAAGGGCTATCATTGAACGATATTAACATTCTAGATCAACTTGCATATATAGGTGACTCTGGTAAAGGTGCACTTATATATCGTCCCGCAATTAAGAATGAGGAGAAGTTTAGTGATAAAATTGATATTGATCGATTGAAGACAGTAATGAATGAAGTCTATAATGGAATTAGTTCTGAAGTTATTGAGGAACTTATGTTTTTAGGTGGTTCGTCAGGTGGAGCACGACCTAAAGCAAACGTAGGTTATAACCCAAATACAGATGAATTAATGCATGGTTATAATATTCTTCCGAAAGGATTTGAACATTGGATTATTAAGTTCCCAAGTTCTGAAGACCCAATGGATATAGCCAACATCGAATACGCTTACTATAAAATGGCATTATCCGCAAATATTGAAATGAGTGAATGCAGGCTACTTGAAAGCGCTACTGGTCAGCAGGTATTCGCAACCAAGCGTTTTGACAGAAGTGGTAATAATAGAATTCATATGCATTCAATGGCAGGCCTTACACATGATAATTTCCGTAGGAGTAGTATAGATTATGGACATATTATAGATACTGCACATACGCTAGAAAATTCTGCGTCTGCTCGCAAGAAAGTGTTACACCTTGCGGCTTTTAATATATATAGTCATAACAGAGATGATCATTCAAAAAACTTCTCATGGTTAATGGATGACTCTGGTAAATGGTCTTTAGCACCAGCCTACGATTTAACTTATTCATCTACTGCGATTGATGAACATAGTACTACAGTTGATGGAGAAGGGGCTAATCCAGGAAGAAATAATATTAAAAATTTAGCTGAATATTTTAGTATCAGTAGACCTGAAGAGTTAATTGAAGAAGTCCAAGAGTCTTTAGCACAATGGCCTGTTATAGCAAAAGAATGTGGAGTTAGTTCTGATTCAATTAAGAGAATACAAGCTAAATTTGAACAACTAAGAGATTAGGTGATTTAGCATAATGAGCATTATAACTATCAAATAATGAAACAAGTTAATAAGCCGTAATTTATTCACGCGTTAATATTTTGTTTTAGTGTTCATGAATCTCCTAAAGTCGATTTCTTTTAACATAATTATTAACGATATAGACCTAAAGGCACTATATCTGCAATTATGTGTAAATAGACTGAAATACGGCTATACAGAAATTACTGTATATTTGTTCTATAATTTATATTATGTTAAATAAAATATTTGGAGACCCAAACAACCCTTCATTGAATACCTTACCTATTAATCTTTTTGAATTACTAAAGTTGTCATACAACGTTGATTATGAACTAAGGTTGTTTTTACGTTTTCTAATAATGAGATGCTGTATTTGGTTTGTATTTCATCAAGAATTTTCTGTGTCAATAAAAACCGTGTCGTGCCATCAAGCATTTCGTAAACCCCAGGACTTATTAATTTAACTTGCTTTTCCATTCCAAAATTTGAAGCGATTCTAATAAATAAAGTTCCCTGAGGTTTCAATATGCTGAGTAATTCTTCAAACATGTTGTAAAAATGGCTTAAATTTTCGGCAAAATGCAATACAGCCACACAAATCAAATGATCAAAACTATTTGATTCATAAGGCATTTCCTCAACAGTTCCCTGAATAAAATTTTCTTGTTGACCCTTATACAATTCTTTACACTGGTTCACTCGTTCCATATTCGGATCAATGCCATGTATTTTATAACCGGCCTGATAAAACCATTTTAAGTTTCGGCCATTACCGCACCCGGCATCTAAAATCTTCGCTCCCGGTTGATAACGATCTTTTAAAATCTGATCCAAAATATAAATATCAACGTCTTTAATCTGTTCCTTTAGTGATTGTATGTTCATAGATGCTGTTTTATATCCTGCAAATTACAAATTCTTATTTACACATCGATTTTAACTATCAAAGTATCACAAAATCATAAATTCAATTGCTGTACATTTGCAAAATGTTAAAAAAGACACCCTCCCAATTTGAATTCATAGCACTCATGGCATCTTTGATGTCTATTGTCGCATTGGCCATAGACGCTTTACTGCCAGCTTTAGAATATATTGGGATCTCTATTGGTGTAACTGAAGTTGTTGACAATCAACTATTAATCACCATGATTTTCCTGGGACTTGGTCTTGGTCCGTTATTTTTCGGTCCAATATCAGATAGTTTAGGCAGAAAACCCGTTGTTTATATGGGATTTGGTTTGTTTATCATTGCCAGTTTTATCTGTGTCAATTCCGAAAGTCTGGAAATGATGATTTTAGGAAGAATTTTACAGGGAATCGGACTTTCTGCGCCAAGAACTATCAGTATTGCCATGGTTCGTGATACCTATAGTGGTGATTATATGGCACGTATTATGTCGTTTATTACAGTTGTATTTATTTTTGTGCCTATCATTGCTCCTGCTTTGGGTAAATTTGTGCTGGATCACTACAATTGGCAGGCTATATTTTATATACAACTCATATTCAGCGTATTAGTTTCATTTTGGTTTTGGAAAAGACAACCTGAAACTTTGCCAATAGAACACCGTGTGAAATTTACAAGCCATATTTTTGTGAACGGCTTAAAAGAAATTATGAAAGCCAAAAGAACGATTGGTTTTACCGTTATTACGGGTTTTGTAACGGGTTCCTTTATGGTTTATTTAAGTACCGCCCAACAAATTTTTCAGATTCAATATGATTTAAAAGAACAGTTTCCCTATATATATTTGCTGGATTGGCAGTTGCCATTGGTTCCGCCACTTTTTTAAACGGAACATTGGTTATCAAATATGGAATGGAAAAAATGGTGACCTTTGCATTGAGTGCATTTTTTGGCGTTTCGCTGCTTTACATTGTATTATTTCATGGTGAAGCAAATCCCGGTGTTGGTATTTTGTTGTCTTTCTTCGGAATGCAATTTTTTGCGATCGGATTTTTATTTGGAAATTTAAGAGCTTTAGCGATGGAACCTGTTGGTCATATTGCAGGGATTGGCGCGGCAATTACAGGATTTATTTCAACAATGATGGCTGTTCCTATGAGTACTTTTATAGGCAGATTTGTTTCCGATACCGCCTTGCCTATATTTTATGGTTTTTTATTTTGCAGTTCATTGGCGCTGCTTGTGCTGGTTTATTTAAAAGTCTATGCAAAAAATGTTGATCCGAATGTTATTGAGAATGAGCATTAAGTCGGATTAATACCTTTAAAAAAAACAGAAGGCACTTCCCTCCTATTAATTTGAAGTATTTTACTCAATAGCGCTATCCTAAAATGAAATAAACTTTTTAATTATTATACGCTCAAATTATGGTTGATTTTGTAACTTTAAGTAGATTTTAAAATACAAGCTAAAATGAAAAAATCATTTCAAGAAATCATCAATCAGGAGGTTCCTGTTTTAGTTGATTTTTATGCAGATTGGTGTGGACCGTGTAAAAATATGGCTCCTGTTTTAAAGCAATTAAAAGGAGAATTAAAAGACAGGATTAGTATTATCAAAATTAATGTTGATACAAATCAATCATTGGCAGCACAATATCAGGTTCAGGGTGTGCCTACTTTTATGGTGTTTAAACACGGAAAACAAACCTGGCGACAATCTGGAATGCAAACTATTTCGCAATTAAAACAAGCGATTGGATCTAACTAATAAAAGGTATTATTCAATTTGTTGCACTGAAAAACTAGTTAATTGTTCGTTTTCGAATTTCACGCTAAATTCCAACGGATTACAGCATACTTCACAATCTTCAATATAAGTTTGATTGCTTACTGAAGTATCCAATAATATAGAAATTTCTTCCCAACAATACGGACACTGAAAAAAATGTTCTTCCATAATATGATATTTAAAATTATCTAAATAGTATTAGCAAAGCGCCCATGGCGGTTACCACCATAATAAATTTTCGGTAAACTTCATTGTTTAACAATTTTACAAGAGCTACGCCACTTATAAAACCGAGCAATATTCCTGGAATTAGAAATAAATTCAGCAAAAGACTATCCGAAGTTACCGTTTTCCAAACAAAAATATGAAAAGGCAATTTAAATACGTTAATAATCAAAAACAGCCATGCTGCCGTACCAATAAATTGATTTTTAGGCAATCGAACGGCTAAAAAATAGATATCGGTAAAAGAACCTGCCAGATTACCAATCATTGAGGTAATTCCGGATAAAAGTCCCATACTGCTGGCGAAAAACCAATGTTTTGGAATTGCCATATTCTTTTTTTGATCCATCCAAACCATCATAACCACGGTTAAAATAATGAAAATGGCCATGATTTGTTTGAATAATTTTTCGGAAATATCGTTTCCAAACCACACGCCTATTAATACACCCAAAACCATTGTGGGCAATATTTTCAACAAAAACTTCCATTGTGTATGGCGGTTATAATAAAAAACAGCCAAAATATCGGCAACCACCATGAGCGGAATTAAAATTCCTGTGGAAGCTTTTCCTCCAAATAATATAGCCATTAAAGTAACTATTAAAACCCCAAGTCCTTTTATTCCTGCTTTTCCCATCCCAAGAATGAAGGAAGCTAAAAATGCCAAAAACCAGTTTAGCCATGATAAATGGAATTGCGCCATGCTGTCAACTAAACCCTGCATTCTTTTTTAAATTTTAGGGCTGTAAGGTAGTTATAATTGTGTAATTGTTTAATCGTTTATTTGTTTAAAAGTCTTGATTTGTTTATTTGAAAAACTTAAAGGAATTAAATTTTAAACATAAAAAAACCCGAAACAAATTGTTTCGGGTCTTTCCAATAATATGGGGTTATTAGTTTTCGCCAGCTTCTTTTTTAGCGTCTTCTTTCATTTTTGCATTTGGAACAATGGCCACATTTACCCTTCGGTTTTTAGCACGACCATCAACTGTACTGTTGTCCGCAATTGGTTGATCTTCACCAAACCAAGTGGTTGTAAAACGTGATGAACCCAATCCTTTATTTTGAACAAAGTAATTGGTTACCGCATAAGCTCTTTTTTCAGAAAGCGTCATGTTGTATGCTGCTGCACCACTACTGTCTGTATGTCCAACAACCAATACATTTGTATCAGGATATTCTTTTAAAATATTTGCCAATTTGGTAAGCATTACTTCAGAAGAAGCAGTGATATTATATTTTTCAGTGTCAAATTGAACACCGCTATTTTCATCAAATGTCACTAAAATACCATCGTCGATACGTTCAACTTTAGCCCCAGGAATTTCTTCCTCAATTTTTTGAGCTTGTTTGTCCATTTTATTTCCAATAAGCACACCTGCTGTTCCGCCAACAACACCACCAATCACTGCACCTATTTCTCCTTTTCCGCCTTTTCCGGCATTGTTACCGATAATAGCACCTAATATTGCACCTCCGGCAGTTCCAATTACAGCACCTTTTTGTGCGTTATTTGCGTTTTTTGTAGCTTCACAACTATTTAAACCAGCTACTAGAATTAAAGTTAAAGCCGCTAAAGATATTTTTTTTAAGAATGTTTTCATTATTCGTTTATTTTATTAAAGTTCATATAAATTATAAATGGTTTTCCTTCTACTGAAACGGTTTGTTCCCATCTCATAGTAGTTTCTGTCAATTGTGCCAACTGGAGTCTGAAACCTGAATCATCTGCAGAATTTTGTTTTGCATCAGTAGGTTTCAACAAGAAATCGTAAAGACCGGTATTGGCATCTGTTTGCTGAATGGTAAAATTGAAATTACGATCTCCGATTGGTACACAATGTGTATCGGTAATGGTGTATGTTCCAGTATTGTTATTTGGAATAAAACGCCATTTGCTTCCTATGAAACAATCTTTAGAAGCATCATTCAACAAGGTTACGTCAAATGTTCCAGGTTCACTATAAGTAATTTGGTCTAAAGACCAGTATCCTTTAATTACTTTTTTGGACTGGATAACTGTTTTTGGAGTTCCACATGAAATAACCATGGAAGCTAAAAGTACAAATACTATTATTTTTTTCATTTTTATTATTGTTTTAAATGGTGAAATTATTAGTACAAATTTGCGAAATAATAGGCCTTATAAAGTTACATATTTTTTTATATTAGTTGTAAAATTCACACATTCAAAATGCTATAAATGTGTTAAAACATCTGAAATCACTGAGTGTTAAGCTATATTTAGTCTTTTTTAAAGGAATTAACAAAAAGCTTAAAACCAAGCTTATTACCTTATATTTACCGCATGAAAATTGAAATTTTATTTGAAGACCAACATATTATCATTGTAAACAAACCCAACAATGTGCTGATTCACAATTCATATTATGCACGTAATATTAAAGATGAAACTTTACTTGAGTTGCTTTACACACAATTCGGATGCCATTTTTATCCGGTTCACAGGTTAGACAGAAAAACATCAGGTATATTAATGTTGGCAAAACACAAAGAAAATGTTGCTGTTTTTCAGGAATTGTTTAATGCCAATCAAATAAAAAAAACTTATTTGGGAATTGTGCGCGGATTTGTGGATTTAGCTTTGGTTATAGACTCTCCAGTTAAAAATCCTGACACCAAAATATATAAAGATGCAGAAACTTATTGTGAGCCCATTCATAGGAAACTTCTTGACATTCCGGTAATTCCTTATGAAAACTCACGATATAGCCTGGTCAAATTAACGCCTGCTTCGGGAAGAATGCATCAGCTTCGCATACATTTAAATAAAATAAATCACCCTATAGTGGGCGATTATAAATATGGAGATCGGTTTCACAACAGAATGTTTGAACAAGAACTTGACTGTAAAAATTTATTCTTGCACGCCTATTCACTTCATTTCACACAACCTATGACCAATGAAAAAATTGAATTAAATGCTTCTTTTCCAACGGACTGGATAAAGATTTTTAAATTATTTGATTGGAATTTTAATTAAAAAATAAACAGTTTTCAATTTTCAATATTAATACTTCCTCTTTTATATTCTTCATAAAATTTAGTTCTGTCTATTTAAGTATAATTCCATATCCCAATAATAAACCTGCGTAAACAGCAAAAAATAGCATAAAAAATATTTTTTCAAATATATATAGCGAATCTTCTCTCTTTTAGCATTTTCAATTTACATTGTTAAAATTAACTACACAAAACTTCAAAGAACTGAAAAATTGAAAACGGAATAATTTAAAAAGGGAATCTTTTTTAGTTTTTAATTCTAAACAATTCAGCTGTTTTACTCATTTTGAAAGTAATTTTCTTTCTTTTTCGTTTCTCATAATTAACAGCACCAACTCAAATACCTGTTCTTTAATATATTTAAAGTTTTCAATATAATTTTTAACTTCCATTTTTAGGAGTTTGTGATTGTCTCTAAATTTATTTTCATTTTTTAATTGAATATTTTCCAGGAGCAATGCCAAATTAATTTTATGTTCCTTAATAGATTCTAATAATTTATTGCCCAATTTTGCTTCATGTTCTATACTTATCAATAGCATTTTGGCTTGGTCATAATTATGGGTTTTACATAATCCTATGATATGTTTAGTAAGCAATTCCTTTAGAAAATTTTGTTCAATTTTAATGAATTCAATTTCTGAAATCCAATGTTGGGCTTTATTATGCAATCGCTCAATACTTATTTCAAAATTTGGTGTTTTTTCTTTTTGAGTTAATTGATTTCTATCCATTTTTAATATAATTTAAGTTAAAATAGTCGGGAAGCATATACTTCCTGAATGTGTAATAAAATTAACTAATTTCAATCATTTCTCAAATAATTTAATGGTTTATAATGAATCAATTTATATTGAAAATATTACTCATACAATGATGCTCGTCATTAACGATAATGATAGATATCATTTTTACAAAAAATTTTCTATGCTAAAAAGAAGGTTGTTTTTTTAGGGAAAGTTACTAAGAATCAATAAAAAATTAACATGGTGTAAATGTATCCTTTGAATTTAGATGAAGGTTAAATATCAGTAAAATAGAGAATTAATTAATTTTTATATTATGACGAAAATCAGATTTGGTTTTCTATTATCAATAATTAATCAATTCGGCAATACTATTGTGTAACCTATTCTTTGGCAAAAACATGTCTTCCAAGTTTTTGGAAAATGGAATTGGCGTTTCTAAACTGCCCACACGTTTTACGGGAGCATCCAAATAGTTGAAGCAATTTTCTGTTATTAGGGCTGATAAGTCTGAAGCAATTCCTCCAAACAAGGTGTCTTCATGCAAAATTAAAGCTTTACCGGTTTTTTTAACCGACTTATAAATTGCTTCAGTATCTAATGGTTGAAGCGTTCTTAAATCAATAATATCGGCTGATATTTGGTGTTCCTTAACTTCATTTAAAGCCCAATGTACGCCAGCACCATAAGTGATAATACTCAAGTTATTTCCCTCGTGAAGCAAAGAAGCTTTTCCAAAAGGAATGGTGTAATAATCCGTTGGAACTTCCTGATAAACAGATCGGTACAACGCCTTATGTTCAAAAAACAATACCGGATTTTCATCCTCTATTGAAGTTGCCAACAAACCTTTTGCGTCATAAGGGAATGCAGGGTACACCACTTTTAGTCCGGGTGTTTTTGTAAACCAGGCTTCGTTGGTTTGGCTGTGAAATGGCCCTGCTCCTACGCCTGCGCCGCAAGGCATACGCAAAACTACATCCGCATTCTGATTCCAGCGATAAAATGATTTTGCCAATAAATTAATAACCGGATTAAATCCCGATGTCACAAAATCGGAAAATTGCAATTCAACCACCGATTTATAACCGTTGATTGAAAGTCCGTAAGCAGATTCAATAATGGTAGATTCACAAATGGGCGTATTCCGAATTCTTGAAGCGCCGAATTGCGCTAAAAATCCTTCCGTAATTTTAAAAGCACCGCCATATTCTGCAATATCCTGCCCCATCACAATCAACTTTTCAAAGCGTTCCATACTTTGTTTTAATCCTTGTGATACAGCATCAATAAATCGAATATTTGAAGTGTTTGTTGAAGGTTTTATTTCCTTATAATTTTGATGTTTGTACACATCAGCCAATTCATTTTCAATGGTTGATGAGATTTCCTCTTCAGCAAAAGCTATTTTTAAATGTTCATTTATTTCATCTATAATTTCCTCTTTAATTAAGGTATCCATTTCATTGGAAAGTATATTTTCTGAAGTTAAAAATGCATGATAATTTTTAACGGGATCTTTTTCTGCCCAAGCATTGACCAATTCCTGCGGAATGTATTTCATGCCGCTCGCCTCTTCATGGCCGCGCATTCTAAAAGTTTTAAATTCAAGCAAAACCGGACGGGGATTTATGCGTAAACTTTTTGCAATTTCACTCACTGTTGAATGAACTTCCAAAATGTTATTTCCATCTATAATATGGCTTTCCATTCCGTAGCCAATTCCTTTATCTGCAATATTTTCACATTTAAATTGCTCACTTACAGGTGTTGAAAGTCCGTATCCGTTATTTTCAATACAAAAAAGCACTGGTAAATTCCATACGGAGGCTACGTTTAAAGCTTCATGGAAATCGCCTTCACTGGTTCCTCCTTCACCTGAAAAAACTGCGGTCACTTTGGGTTCGTTTTTAAGTAAATCGCCTAAAGCAATCCCATTTGCGATTCCGAATTGCGGACCTAAATGGGAAATCATTCCCACTATTTTAAATTCTTGGGTTCCAAAATGAAATGAGCGTTCGCGTCCTTTTGAAAATCCGCTTTTTTTGCCCTGCCATTGAGAAAATAATCTGTATAATGGAATGTTTCTTGAAGTAAACACACCTAAATTTCGATGCATCGGTAAAATATACTCATCAAAATTTAAAGCATTGGTAATGCCAACAGAAATAGCTTCTTGTCCGATGCCTGAAAACCATTTGGAAATTTTCCCCTGTCGTAACAGAATTAACATTTTCTCTTCTATCAATCGAGGTTTTAGAAGGAATTTATATAAATTAATTAATTCTTTATCTGTGTAATTTTCTCGATTGTAAACCATTTTTTCAATTTTGTTGCTAATTATGCCTATTAAAAATGAATAATTGTATCAAAGGTAATCATAATGCCAGAAAACAAAAATACCTTATTATAAAAAATAATAAGGTATTTTTAGCTATTTGAGTTCAATTAAACTTCTCTAAAAATGGAATGCATTAAACGGGTTTTATCATTAATGCTTTCTTCCAAAGAAATCATTGTTTCCGTTCTTGAAACGCCGTCAATATCGTCGATTTCAAAAATTATTTCTTTTGCATGTGTGGTGTCTTTGGCTCTAATTTTACAGAAAATATTGTATTTTCCTGCAGTAATATAAGCAATGGTAATATTCGGAATTTTCTTTAGTTCGCTTATCACTTGCTTTGTTTTCGAGGTTTTGTCTAAATAAATCCCAACATGTGAAATAAAGGAATACCCCATTTTCTCATAATCAAGAGTTAAAGTTGAACCTTTAATGATTCCTTCATCCTCCATTTTTTTAACCCTTACGTGGATTGTTCCTGCGGAAACCACTAATTTTTTTGCTATATCGGTAAACGGCGTTCTTGCGTTTTCGATAAGAATATCTAATATTTGATGATCAATTTCATCAAGTATATATTTTTTCATATTACTGCTTTTGTTTAAGATAAAAACTAATGCGCAAATTTATTAAAAAAAAATCGATAAACACCTAATAAATTTACGAATTTGACAATTCTAATTCCGATATATCTAAATTTTCTGCATTTATATAGTTATACGAGTAATAATCTGACAAATCCCTAACTTTTTCAATGTGTTTATACATCACCAATTTATTAGCTATTACTCTGAATTTAAGCTGAATACCAATATCCGTGATTTGATTTCTATTATTTTCAGTTATTTTAATGTTCTTATATATAATATCTAAAAACTTAGTGTCATTATTAGGAATTTCGTAGTAAGGCATATAATTGGTGTAATCTTTTGCTGCTGCAATAAAATAGATTCCTTGTAAAAGTGCATAAAAATTATATTT
This sequence comes from Gelidibacter sp., assembly GCA_010906935.1. Lineage (GTDB taxonomy): Bacteria > Bacteroidota > Bacteroidia > Flavobacteriales > Flavobacteriaceae > Lutibacter. Next base: position 6,290 of record JAAFHC010000054.1, on the reverse strand, counting down.
TCTGGTGATGTCTCGTTCGTAATCGTCTTTATAATGTCCCGCTTCTATTAATATGGTGTTGTGTCCCAACTTTTGAAAATTATCACCGGTAGCTGTCGGATAAAACTCATCGGTATAACGACCAATTTGATTGGGAATAACTTGTTGCAGTACATTATTCATAGCCACGATAACGCTCATTGTTTCTTTACGGCCTTTGGTTACAGTCCGCTCAACATCTTCTGAAGGCGCTAAAAAAGAAATTGTTGCTGGATTTTTTGTTCCTTCAACGTTAAAAATAGATCGTTGGTCGTGCAAATTAAAACAAAACTTCGGATTGAATGCATCTAAAACATCTCGAAGCAAGTTACTTTCTTTTGCTTTTCTCTCAACGGCGTCTCTATTTAAATCGATATTTTTTGCATTTTCCCTTGTAAATTTAAGGGCTCCATCCGGATTTAACAATGGAATAAATTGAATAGTGCAATTTGCTAGGATGGTTTTGATTATTTCAGAAAATTCAGCATTGTCTTTTTCGAAAAAATTAAATAAGTCGAATAACGCTTTGGTTCCCGTACTTTCATTTCCGTGCATTTGAGACCAGACAAGTATTTTGATTTTCCCTGTTCCAATAGAAATTTTATAAATTGGAATATTATTTTCTGAATAGCCTAAAATTTCTTTTTCAAATTTTGATGATAACTTTTGAATCAATGGATCTATATCAACAAATAAAATGAGTCGTCCGTTTAAATTTTTTTCAAAATTTTCTGGATACAAATGTTCTAAGGTTTTTACATCTATTAATTTCATGTTACAAATGTAAATAATAGAATGTTTACAAATGTAAACATAGATTTAAAACAATTGTTATACAATTGTAATTCGTTTTTTATTTGAAAAGTATCTCCTTGCTCCTACTTAATAAGGACTATAGTAAAAGTTGATATTATATACTTAACTACCTATTATTTATATATATAATATACTTAATATAAAGTTATACTTATAAATGATATAATACTTTGTAAGTGATTTTCAGACAAAATTTGCTAATCCATATTAAAAAGATTACATTTGTAATTAAATAATAATTTACAATGGTAAACATAGAGCAATTTGCGAAACGACTAAATATCCTCATGGATTATTATGAAATATCGGCTGCTTTATTGGCTGAAAAAATTGAAGTGCAGCGATCAAGCATTTCCCATATCCTATCCGGAAGGAATAAACCAAGCCTTGAATTTGTATTAAAGATTTTAAAAGCGTTTCCTGAAGTTGAGTTGTATTGGTTGTTAAATGGCGTTGGCAGTTTCCCAAAGACTACTGAAGTTAAAGGGTCTGCTCCTACACTGTTTTCTGAAATTGAAACGCCTGAGATTAAAATTAATGAGCCAAAAGCAATAGCAAAACCGGCTGTTCATGAAATTGAGAACCAAAGAAAGGAAAGTACGGACCAAGAAATTGAAAGAATCGTTATTTTTTACAAGAATGGTACATTTAAAAATTACACCCCATAAAAAAAGCCTCCCGATTTATGGGAGGCTTTTGAATTACATTTTTTAAACTTTTACTCAATCAACTTTGCTATTCCTGTTTTTAGAATGATTATGAGCTCGTTTTTATTGCTATTTTTAGATTGTTGCTGGGCATAAACCAACTGATTTAACATGTTTATGCTCATCTGGTCAAATTTATATTTTTTATACTGCAATCCCAATTTTACAAAATCGTTTGTTAAATTAGTGATTGCTTCTTTGTTATCGCTTTCTGATATCCATTTAAAAGCTTCAGCATAAGTTTGTTGTGTTCTTTTGTCTTCCGTTAAAAACATGCCCTTTAAAATATGATTGGCAATAAAAGGCAGCTTTGTTTTGTCCTTTTCACTGATATAAATACTTGTAACGGCATCTGCCAAATATGATTTGGTATCTTCATTGATGTTATTCAACTTCGTTAAAGCGGCTTGTTTATCAATTTGGTATAAGGAGATTAATGATTTTCCTGTAACAGCATAGCTTTCACTGTTCATTCCGTTTTCAAAAAGCGGTTTGTAAAAAGGATCAACCAGTTTACCTAGAACGCCTATTGCGGCTGCCCGCACCAATGTTTTTGGATCGGATTGTGCCATTTTCACTATTTTGTCGATGGCTTCTTTTTTGTTGTATTTTTGAAACAAATCAATATTTTCCAATGCCAATATCCTTATTTCGTAATACGGATCGTTTAGCGCATTTATGAAGGTGTTAAAAACATCTTTGTTTGATTGGTCTTTTGAAATTTCTTCCAAAGCCAACCTTCTGTCTAAATAGTGCGGGGCATTATTGAATTGGTAAATATATTCATTTACGGTTTTTTTAACGGCAATTTCAGCCAAAAGCACATGTTTTGCATCAATATTAATGAGTTTTGGCATTTTATTGAATGAAAAAGTGAATGAATTTTGGGCATTTTCAACCCAAACATTGTGAGTGGTTTTTCCGGTTTCTTCATATATATCAATAGACAATGGAAATTTAAACGTCTTTCCTTTTTGATTGATATTAACGGTCACTGTTTTATTGATGGTGTTAAAATCGTAAGTAACATTCATTTTTATATGTCCGTTACCATAATACCATTGATTAAAAAACCAGTTTAAATCTTTTCCGCTCACTTTTTCAAACACCAAACGAAGCTGATGCGCTTCAGCAGTTCCATATTTGTAGGTTGTTAAAAAAGTATTCATTCCTTCAAAAAAGGCTTCATCTCCAATCACGTCGCGCAACATGTGCAAAATGGCATTTCCTTTATGGTAACTTACCGTATCAAACATATCTTCTCTATCCAAATAATAAAAGCGAACCAAGTCTTTGTCTTCACTTTGGCTGGTCATATAAGTCTGAACATCGCTGTACATATTTGCATCGGCCTTATCTTTTCCATATTTATGGGCAAACCACAAATAAACGCTATAAGTAGCAAATGACTCGTTTACGGTTAAATTAGCCCAGCTTTCTGTAGTGACCAAATCGCCAAACCAATGGTGAAATAATTCATGTGCAATGGTACTTTCCCATTCGTTGTTATCAATTAGCTGGCCTTTTTTTTGTTGCGCATCTTCTGCGTGAACTACGGCTGTGGTATTTTCCATGGCGCCGCTAACAAAATCGCGTACCACAATTTGGCTGTATTTATCCCACGGATAAGAAATTCCCGTTAAGGTTGAAAAAAAAGTCATCATTTCTGGGGTATTTCCAAAAATGGCTTTTGCTTCAGGCTCAAATTCCGGTTCAACATAATAATTTACTTCAAGCCCATTCCAAGAATCTTTTGTGATGCTAAACTCTCCAACGCCCATAAAAACAAGGTATGGTGCGTGTTTTTGGTCCATTTTCCAATAATCGGTTCTTGTTCCGTTTGGATTGCTTGTCTGATTTTTTAATGTTCCGTTTGATAGTGTTACATATTTATTGGGAACGGTCATATAAATTTCCTGGGTTGTTTTTTGGTTTGGGGAATCAATAGTAGGAAACCAGCAACTGTTGGATTCTGTTTCGCCTTGTGTCCAAACTTGTGTTGGTTTATTTGGATCTTCTTCTTTTGGATCTATAAAGTACAAACCTTTTGCATCCTTAATATTTTCACTTCCTTTTTGGGTGATTTCTTCAGGTTTGGCTGTGTATTTAATGTAAACCGTATATTCCTCACCTTTTTTGTAGGTTTTGTCAAGCTCCACCGTTAATTCATTTTCAGAATAATTAAAACCTGCTTTTTTGTCGTTCACTTTTACTTCGTGAATGTTAAAGGATTTGGCGTCTAAAACCACTTTGTTAACTGCATAAAAATGAGGAGTTAAGGTCACCCAAGCTTCACCGTTTAACTGACTTTTCTCAAAGTTGAAATCCACTTTTAACTTTGTGTGAACCAGATTGTTAATTTTATCTCTTTCGGGTTGGTAAATTCTGTCTTGAGCACCAAGAACTATTGAAAATAATAAAATAAGTACGAATAAAATATTTTTCATTTGAATGTTATAAAATTAAAGGAGCAAAAATAAGGATTTAATTATCTTTAGCAGTTAAGAGATAGTTAAAAAGCCATACTTTTTAAGGTATGGCTTTTGTTTTTGAGGTATTTATAAAACTATTTAATGCTTCCAAACAATCCGCCAAGTTGTTTAAGTTGTTGAGAATCGCCATCTAATTTAATTTCTTGGGCCAGACTTAAAATATCGCTCGGATTCATATTTTCTCCAAGAACTCTGACAAGTGCAAATCCTCTTTTGCTATCGGATCCAAAAATAATCACTTCATCAATGGCGTCTTCAGCGCCCAAATAATTCACGGTTACATTGCCATTTCCTGTGTTCATACGCATCAATTCTTTGTAGCTTGGATTTTTTAGAATTTCTTGGACTTTCTCCTTTTCCGCATCAAACAATTCTTGGTTGCTGCTATCAATTTGCAAGGCTAAAAAATTGACCTTTTTAATGGTTTTTAAAGTGTTTTTAACTTCTTCAGAAACATTCTCGTCTTTTAATTCAATAATATTCGCCGGTAAATCAACTGAAATAAACGCGTTATTTTCTTTGCTGTCTACATAATATTTTTGCAATGAAGGCTTCGTATCACAAGCAAATGTTAAAATTGCAGTAAAAAAAATGATTATGGAAACTTTTAAAAATGTTTTCATTATGCTGATTATTTATTTTTTAGTTGTTTGCCACTGTTTGGAATATGGGCCTCTGTAATTTCAGAAACTTTATTTAAATCGATATTACCTGTTAACGATAACACAACAGCTTGTTTATTAGCTTTATTTGTCATATCGTTCACAAACATTAACAATTCACTTACATGACTGTCATCTTTACCCGGACGAATGTAAATTTTAACGTTGGCGTCTTTATCTTTTATGCGCATCATCTCAACAAGTTTTGAAGTTTTCAAATAATTTGAAACTACTTCTTCCATTTGATTTGCAATTGCAGAATTTTCCGTAGTAAAAACTTTTAAAGACTCTAGGTCTTTCACCATTTCAGCATATTGTTTTGCTTCCGGGCTGCTGCTTTTAAATTTACTAAGCATTTTAAAAGCTTCTTGGTTCACAATCACAGAGGTCACATCATCCATAGCTTCAAACTTATTGAAAATTGAAACTTGTGCATAGTTTGTGAATGGTAAAATAGCAAAGGCGATTATAAAAATTATTTTTTTCATTTTTTTGATTATTTAGATTTGTTAAAAATTTTGTTTGTGGTGGTTTCAAACTCTTGCAATTCAGTAATTGCTGCAGTTCCTTTGTTTAAATTTGCCGATAGCATTGCGAAAGCAATTTGTGTTTCTTGATAAATTTTTTCGGCTTTTGCTTGTTGGTTTTTTTGATACCCGGTATACACACTTACCAATAAAATTGCTGAGGCCGCTACAGATAACCATTTCCAATTCAGTTTTCGACTTTTTAATTGAATGGTTTTTGTAGATTTCTCATTTTTACTGGCTGAAAAATAGCCGAACATTGCTCGATATTCTTCTAAATGTGGTGCTACGTCATCTCCTGAAAAATAATTTTTTAATTCATTTTCTTCGGCGATGGAAGTTTCTGCATCCAGGTATTTTTCCAACAACTTTTCTATGTTAACTAATTCCATAATTGTGTTGTTTTATTAATTGTTCTTTAATTGTTTTTCTAGCTCTTGATAATGAAACTCTAATGGCAGTTGGCTGCATATCCAGCATTTCTGCAATTTCATCAAATTCATATTGTTCAATATCTCTAAGCTGTATAATTATTTTTTGTTGCTCTGGTAAGTTCTCAATCAATTTATGAACCAAACTTACACTGTCATTTAATTCTACCCTTTTTTGTAAAGACGTTCCACCTTCTTTATAGTTACTGTGAACCAGCGATAAATTACTTGCCTGCTTCGATTTTAATCGGTCAAAACAATAATTCTTCGTCATCGTCATCGCAAATGCCTCAATACTGTTATAGTCGTTTAATTTCGACTTGTTTTTCCAAAGCTTAAAATAAAGCTCTTGGGTTGCATCCTCGGCCTCTTCTGTTGAAACCAACAATCTTTTTGCTAGCCGAAACACTTTATCTTTAAAAGGCATTACTTTATTTATAAACTCTGACTGATCCATTTTAAGTTTGGTTGTTAAAACGATTTTCTGATGTTATTACTATTATGACGAGCAAGTTACATTTTTGTAACAGTTGGCATTAATTTTGTAATAAAAATTAATATCTTGCGTCCAAATTAACAAAAATAATAAAATGAAAAAATTAGGCTATTTACTTGTAACTTTCTTAGTGCTAGGTTT
>JAAFHC010000053.1 GCA_010906935.1 Gelidibacter sp. | reverse complement strand
TCTTCATTTGTTTGTCCCTGGTCTATCACACCTAAATTCTAGTGCTAACTCCTTCTCAAACTCTTGTAAAAACGTTAGAATCGAACTAACTGATTTGCTTAAATCATTCCAAAATTTCCTGGTGAACCTTCCGCCTATCCCTAAGCGGGTGCAAATGTAAAACCTTATTTTTTAACCACCAAATAAAATTTGATTTTTTTTTATATTGCTTTTCTCTGCTGTATTTCTTAGAACTTTTCCCTCTTTGACTAAAGATTTCTCTTCATAGAGAAACACTGATTAGCGGGGTGCAAATGTATAAACTTTTATTTAATTACCTAATAAAATTTTATCTTTTTTACTACCTTTTCTAAACTACCTTAATGAACTTAAGCCAATACCTTTCCTTATTAGCGGTTGCAAATGTAATCCCTTTTGCCATCCTAAATCAACTTTTTTTAACCTTTTTTTGAAGAAAAAATCAAGTGTTTGAAACCAAGCTGTTTACAGATCATAAAAAATAAAATCGGAGTTTATTTTTATTAAAGCGGGCTACTAAAGTAGGTAATTTATTTCAATTACACAACATGAATGAATTTATTATTTGCCTTTTTTCTTGGCAGGCCTTGGAGCAATAATCCAACTTGTACCTAATTCATAGTAGTCAAAATCGACTTTTGATGGCTGTGGTTCTAAAATTCCAGCAGTAAAAGCACGTTGTAAAATATCTTCAACTAAAAAATCATTTTTATTATGAACTGGGTCATATTTATCTTTTAATGATAATTTAAACATATTTGCGGTAGTGTTATACCAAAATGCTTTCCATCCACTGCGATAATCTTTAACCAAATCATAGGCAGTATGGCCGGTTTGCCTGTGCATTAGTTTTATCAAGATCTCCCCTTCTGTTCTTGTTAATTTTTTGAGCTGGTCGGTAAATTCACCTTCCATATAATTTTGAATTACTTTGATATATTGTTTTTTCTTTCTGGGTGATTTTATTTTTTCCAATCTTTCATTCAAAGTTTCAAGCCTGTCAGCCGCCAATTTTGCATAAGGATAGGCTTTTAATGTTTTTTTGCGATACCATATATAATAACGACGATCATAATCTGTTTTAAATTTTAATGTTTTCAATAAGAAAACTTCATCCAACTCAATCAGTAATGTATCGCCCTCAAAAATCGTGTAGCGTTCAAGCAATGGAATAGAATCCTTTTCTTCTTGAGCGAAAAGAAACGTACCTATAAATAGGAAAGGCAACAATAAAAACTTTTTAGCTTTATTTTTCATCAATTAATATGCTTATCAAAAAGAGTTCCAAAATTACAACATTCAAAAAAATATTTCAGCAGTCTTTTTCTGTTTTTTTTGACACTATATAAATTGTAGCCATAAATAACATTTTACTATCTTGCGTTTTCAAAAACATTTAAATAATTATGAGTAAATCTATATTAAATAAGAAATCAATCGACTTTTTAGAAAAATATTTGAATAATGCATCGCCTACCGGTTATGAAAGTGAAGGCCAAAAAATTTGGATGGATTATTTAAAACCTTATGTTGATACCTTTATAACAGACAGTTATGGGACAGCCGTTGGTGTTATAAATCCGGATGCAAAATTTCGGGTGGTAATTGAAGGTCATGCCGACGAAATTTCTTGGTATGTAAACTATATCACTCCTGAAGGTTTAATTTACGTGATTAGAAATGGCGGAAGTGACCACCAAATTGCGCCTTCTAAAATTGTAAATATTCACACAAAAAAAGGCATTGTAAAAGGCGTATTCGGTTGGCCGGCAATTCACACGAGGGATAAAATGAAAGAAGAAGCGCCTCAAATGCTAAATATATTTATTGATGTTGGTTGTAAAAATAAAGCCGAAGTTGAAGAATTAGGCGTTCATGTGGGTTGTGTAATCACCTATCCTGATACCTTCTTTATCTTAAACAAAAATAATTTTGTTTGCCGGGCGCTCGACAACAGAATGGGCGGATTTATGATTGCCGAAGTTGCGCGCTTGTTAAAAGAAAATAAAAAAACATTGCCTTTTGGACTGTATATCACAAACTCTGTTCAGGAGGAAATTGGGTTGCGTGGCGCTGAAATGATTACGCAAACTATTAAACCCAATATTGCGATCATTACCGATGTTTGTCATGACACCTCCACCCCAATGATTGATAAAAAGAAAGAAGGTGAAACGCTTTCCGGGAGCGGGCCAGTTATTAGCTATGCTCCTGCCATTCAGCATAATTTGCGTGAATTGATTGTGAACACGGCTATTGAGAAAAAAATTCCGTTTCAAAGAATGGCTTCTTCTGGATGTACAGGCACGGACACCGATGCATTTGCCTACAGCAATGGAGGCGTTCCTTCAGCCTTAATTTCACTGGCATTACGCTATATGCACACAACGGTTGAAATGGTTCACAAAGACGATGTTGAAAACGTTATTAAATTAATTTACGAAACCTTGTTAAACATTAAAGAAGGAGAAACATTTAGTTATTTTAAATAGAATGGTTGTAATTGGATTTATTTTAGCAATTGGCAGGCTGTTTCTATTTATTTTAATTGCTTCAATCTTCTTTTGTTTATTGCTGGTAATAAGTGTATTTTATAAAAGCAAAGAAAGAAAATTGGAACGCGGCATTTTGCTTAGACGTTTTGCCATAAGGATTTTACACCCAATTTTAGGGTCAAAAATTACAGTTTACGGCAAAGAACCTATTTCTTCTGGCTTAATTGTTTCTAATCACAGAAGTTATTTCGACCCAATGGTTATTTTAAAAAACATCTTAGCTTCTCCTGTAGGAAAAAAAGAAGTGGCGTCTTGGCCATTAATTGGAAGCGTTACAAAAACAACTGGGGTGATATTTGTAAATAGGGAAGAAAAAACGAGCAGGACACAAACGTTAAAAGAAGTTCGCTTGGTTTTAGAAAATGGTTTTTCCATATTTATTGCGCCTGAAGGTACAACCCATATTAAACCAACCACCATTGATTTTAGACCCGGCTCATTCGTTTTAGCAGCAGAATTGGGCGTTCCTGTTATACCTGTAGCCATAGATTATAAAAATCTTGATGATGCTTGGATTGGCAACGACACTTTTATTCCGCATTTTTTAAAATGTTTCAGCAAATGGAGAACTGAAATTAAGGTAAGTTATTTAAATCCAATTGTTTCTAACAATGCGGAAGAATTAATTTCCTTGTCGAAAAACCAGATTGACCAAGAGCTAATTCGGTTTAGAAAAGACTGGAATACAAATGATTAATTGGTTTATTGACTAACATATCACAAGCATCATGAAAAATACCATTTCTGAAAGAATTTTTGATTTTTTAAAAAATTATCCGCCCTTCAATTTAATTTCCAACGCAACTTTAATTGAAGTTTCGCAAAATGTGGAAATTCAATATTTTGAAAAAGATCAAATTATTTTCAGCCAAAATGACAATCCGCACGAGCATTTTTATATTATTTATCAGGGATCAGTAAGACTTTACCGATTTGTGGAAAACGAAAAACATATTCTTGATATATGTGATGAAGGTGATTTGTTTGGTTTAAGGCCACTGATTATGAAAGAGAATTATGTAATGGGCGCTTCGGCAAATGAAGAAACCATTTTATACGGAATTCCTATTGCTTTATTTCATGACATTATTTTAAACTATCCAAAAGTAAGTCAGTTTTTAATCGCAAGTTTTGCCACAAATACGCGCGAACCTTTTTCTGAAAAACACAAAGGCAAATTATTTGCAAATGTTTCCGCCATTCAAAAAATTGAACATGGCTTTTCTGAAATTCAATCGGCAAATTATAATAAAAACCCGATTACTTGTTCGCCTGACACAACGGTGCAAACGGCTTGTATCATCATGACAAAAAACATCATTAATTCTATCATAGTTACAGAAAATGACATACCAATTGGGATTATTACCGATAAAGACATCAAAACCAAAATAGGAACCGGTTTGTATAAAATCACCAATAAAGTGAGTGATATTATGAACAGCCCCGTGGTCACTTTTCATCAAAATATTTCGGTCGCCGAAGCTCAAATAAAGCTATTGAAGCACAAAGTTTCCCACTTATGCATCACCAAAGACGGCACCAATAAATCTGAAATAGTGGGCATATTAACGCAGCAAGATTTAATCTTAACGCAAGGCAATAGTCCGTCGTTGCTTATCAAAGAAATTAAAAATGCCAAAGACACCGAAACCCTAAAACATATAAGAACAAAAGCATCTGGATTAACCAAAGGGTATCTTGAGCAGGAAATTCCCATTTATTTTGTCACAAAAGTAATCTCTGAAATAAATACGGCCATCACAAAAAAAGCTATAAGATTGTCGATTTCAGAAATCGGAAAAGAACCTCCCGTAAAATTTTCGTGGCTAGCCTTAGGAAGCCAAGGTCGAAAAGAGCAATTGTTAATGACCGACCAAGACAATGCTTTGGTATTTGAAAACGTTGCCCCAGCTCAATACAATTCAGTAAAAAATTACTTCTTACAATTGTCTGAAAAAGTGACCGAAAAATTAAATATTGTTGGTTTCGAATATTGTCCGGCCAACATTATGGCCAGCAATCCGAAATGGTGTATTTCTTTGGAAGAATGGGAACAGCAATTTGAGGAATGGATTACCGATCCAATTCCTGAAAAAATATTGTTAAGCATTATCTTTTTTGATTTTGAGTTGATTTATGGCGACGATTCACTTTATAACAAAATGGCCAAAAGTGTATTTAAAACGATTGAAAAAAATCAGATATTTTTGAGTTTTTTGGGTAAAGTCACCTTAGACAATCCACCTCCTTTAGGATTCTTTAAACAATTTTTGGTTGAAGATAATGGAGAAAACAAGGATAGCTTTGACATCAAAAGCAGGGCAATCAGGCCTTTGGTTGATGGCGCCAGGATTTTGTCCTTACATCATAATTTAAGGGTGAACAACACCATCGCCCGCTACGAAAAATTGATGGAAATGGAACCCCAAAACAGTGATTTATTTGAATCGTGTGCCAATGCGTTTAAAATTTTATTGCAATTCAGAACTTCACAGGGTTTAACAAATAACGACAATGGAAAATTTGTGGATATCAACAGCTTAAACAAAGCCGACAGGCTGAAACTAAAAAGTTGTTTTAAACCCATAAAAAATGTGCAGGAAGCCATAAAATTGCGTTTTAAAACCTCTCAAATTCCACAAATATGATTCGTTTTTTCAAAAAAAAGCAATATCCAAAATTTTGGGAAGATCACATTTACAAGGTTCAAAACAGCCAGAAATACGCAAATTTTGAAGACATCCGATTTGTGGCCATTGATACCGAAACAACCGGATTTGATTATGAAAATGACCGAATCCTGTGCATTGGTGCGGTCGCCATCAAAAATAATAAAATATTGGTTTCCGATTCATTTGAAATCTACATAAAACAAGATGTTTTCAATAAAGAAACAGTAAAAATTCACGGCATCAGAAAAGATGGCGATGAAGCTAAATTGAGTGAAGAAGAAGCCATCATTAAATTTATTGATTATTTGGATGATGCCGTTATTGTGGCGCATCACACGGCTTTCGACGTAAATATGATCAATCAGGCTTTAAATCGTTTAAAAGTGGGCCCTTTGGAATCTAAACTACTGGACACCAATTACATCCATAAAAAAATAGCAAAAACAGATACCTATAAAAAAATATTCAGTCTGGAGGAATTATGTGAAATTTATAACGTTAAAATGCACGACCGGCATACTGCTTTGGGCGATGCATTAATTGCAGCCTATTTATTCCTGAAGCAAACCGCCAAATACAAAAAAAACAACGCGCTAAACTTGTTCGATTTAATAAATACCAACTATCACTTACTCAAATAAAAACACTTTTATAAACCCATAAAATGTTGTAACTTTATTGATTAACATTGTTATTTATTTTATGAAAAATACCATTGCCGAACGCATTTACGATTTTCTTAAAAACTTCCCTCCTTTCGATGTTTTAGAGAAGGAGCAGCTTTTTAAAATAGCCTCCAATGTTAAAGTGACTTATGTTGAAAAAGATCATTTTGTTTTTAAGCAAGAGGAAAATCCGCACGAACATTTTTATGTGGTAAAAGATGGCGCCATCGGTTTGTATAGGAATATGGACAATGAACAAATTTTGGTTGATATTTGCGATGAAGGCGATATTTTTGGGCTTCGGCCATTGATACAAAACGATTTATACTTGATGAGCGCCAAAGCCAATGAAGAGTCGGTTTTGTATGCCGTTTCCGTAGAAATATTGAAAGAAATCATTCAAACTAATGAAAAAGTTAAGAAGTTTTTAATTGCAAGTTTTTCGTCAAACATTAAAACGCCGTATGCAAAAGGCACGAACGGACAGATATTTGCAAATATTGAAATACTGCAAACTTCAAATAGCAGTTTTACGGAAATTCAAAGTGCCGAATTTAGCAAGAATCCGGTGATTACCTTAAAAACGGCCACCATAAAAGAAGCTGCCCAAATTATGAGTGAAAAAAGGGTCGGTTCCATTTTAATTGTGGAAAACAGAAATCCGATTGGCATTATAACCGATAAAGACTTACGCTCAAAAATTGCCACAGGCTTGGTTTCTATTGATGAAAACGTCACTGCAATTATGTCATCCCCAGTTAAAACTTTTAAGCAAAAAATTACGGTGGCCGAAGCGCAAATTGCGATGATAAAAAATAAAATTACTCATTTGTGCATCACCAAAGACGGCACCGATAAAACCGAATTAATTGGTGTTTTGTCGGAACATGACATTGTGGTTTTGCATGGAAACAATCCATCATTGCTCATAAAAAAAGTATATCGGGCAAAAGATGTAAATTCCTTAAAATATATTAGAGATAAAACGTCAAATTTACTCGAAGGCTATATTGAACAAAATATCCCAATTACCTTCATCTCAAAAATTATTTCTGAAATAAATGAAGCCATCACCATTAAAGCCATAGAACTTTCTCTCGAAGAAATGGACAAACGGCCACCGGTAAAATTTGGTTGGTTGGCTTTGGGAAGTCAGGGTCGAAAAGAACAATTGCTCATGACCGACCAAGATAACGCTTTGGTTTTTGAAGATGTTCCGCAAGAAAAATACCAGTCCACAAAACAGTATTTTTTGCAACTTTCAAAAAAAGTCACCGAAAAAATGAATGTCATTGGTTTTGAATATTGCCCGGCAGATATGATGGCGAGCAATCCGAAATGGTGCTTGTCTTTATCAGAATGGAAAAATCAGTTTGATGCTTGGATTAAAACGCCAACAGAAGATGCCATGATGATGTGTACCATATTTTTTGACTACGACTTGGTTTTTGGCGATAAAATGTTGGTAAATGCGATGTCCGACAGTATTTATGAATCTATAAATTCTTTTGAAATATTTCTGAATTTTTTGGGGAGAAATGCGCTAAGAAATCCGCCACCAATCGGATTTTTCAGACAGTTTCTTGTGGAGAACGACGGTGAGCACAAAGATCAATTCGACATAAAAAGCAGGGCTTTAATGCCTTTGGTGGATGCCGCCCGCTTGCTTACGCTTTCTCATAGTATTAAAGATAAAAACAACACTGTTTCAAGATTTAAAAAATTAATAAAAGTTGAGCCAAAAAATCAGGATTTATATTTATCATGCATCGATTCCTTTAATATATTGCTGCAATTCCGAACAAGCCAAGGATTAACAAATAATGATTCGGGAAGGTATGTTGACCTTAACAATTTGAGCAAATCTGAAAAATTAAAATTAAAAGGATGTTTTAAACCTATTAGAGACGTTCAGGAATTGTTAAATATTAGGTATAACTTAGCCCAAATGATGTGATGTTTTCCTGGTTTAAATATAAAAATTACCCACTTTTTTGGAAAGAATATTCAAAAAAATTTAAACAAAAACAGCCAAAAAGTTTTGAAAATACACGATTTGTTATTTTTGACACCGAAACTACGGGTTTAGATATTTCCAACGACAGAATATTGTCCATTGGCGCCATTGGTATTTTCGAGAATGTTATTGAGGTTATCGACAATTTTGAAATTTATTTAAAACAAGATCAATTTAAAGCCGAAACGGTAGAAATTCACGGAATTTTAAAAGAAGGAAAACTCACAAAAATGAGCGAAGCAGAAGCAATGGAAAATTTCATAGCTTATATAGGAAACGCTGTTTTGGTGGCACATCACACCGCTTTTGATATTGAAATGATTAACGCCGCCTTAAAAAGATTGGATTTGCCGAAATTAAAAAACAAAACCATTGATACCGGTATTTTATATAAAAAACTGGAAGGTAAAAAAGATGCTCATTTTAATTTGGATTTGCTTTCAGATGAATTCAGCATTCCAAAACACGATAGACATACCGCAGCCGGAGATGCATTTATCACCGCGTTGCTATTTTTAAAAATTATTTCAAAATTAAAGAAAGAGCGCAACTTGCATTATTCGGATTTGTTTAGGGTTTCAGGCAAAGAAGGCTTAATGTAAAAAAAAACGCCCTCAATTTTGAGAGCGTTTTCACTTCAGAATTTAACAATTTATTTAACCAATGATCCTTCCATAATAGCCTCAACAACTTCCGGATTTAATAAAGTGGTAATGTCACCCATATTTGAGGTTTCATTTTCGGCAATTTTACGTAAAATACGTCTCATAATTTTACCTGAACGCGTTTTTGGCAATCCCGTCACAAACTGAATTTTATCCAATTTTGCGATACCCCCAATGGTACGTCCAATCAAATCATTTATTTCACGACGTAAATTGTCTGGATTCTCAGGAACTTCGTACACAATTACATAAGCATACAAAGCATTTCCTTTAATCTTATGAGGGAATCCAACAATGGCAGATTCCACCACATTGTTGTGTTCGTTAATGATATTTTCAATTGGTGCGGTTCCTAAATTATGTCCGGAAACAATCACCACATCATCTACCCTACCCGTAATTCTATAATTTCCTTCCAAATCCCTAAAAGATCCATCACCCGTAAAATATTTTCCAGGGAATGCAGAGAAATAAGTTTCTTTATAACGTTTATGGTCTCCATAAATGGTTCGTGCCATAGATGGCCAAGGATATTTAATGCACAATCTTCCTTCGGACGGATTGGTATTCAACTCATTTCCAAGCTCATCAACCAAACAAGGCTGCACGCCTGGCATTGGTCTTGTCGCAAAAGTGGGTTTGGCCGGCGTTACACCTGCCAATGGAGAAATCATAATACTGCCAGTTTCAGTTTGCCACCAAGTATCAACAATTGGTGATCTTTGTTTGCCTATTTTTTCATCATACCAGTGCCAGGCTTCTTCATTGATTGGTTCTCCTACTGTACCTAAAACTTTTATAGAACTTAAATCATTTCTTTCAGTCATTTCATTTCCTTGGGCAGCTAATGCTCTAATGGCAGTTGGAGCGGTATAGAATTGGTTGACTTTATGCTTTTCAACAATTTGCCAGAAACGACTATAATCTGGGTATGAAGGAATTCCTTCAAACATTAAAGTGGTTGCGCCAACCGCTAATGGACCGTAAACAATATAGGAGTGACCGGTAATCCATCCCACATCGGCAGTACAGAAATAAACATCTCCATGTTCATACTGAAATACATTCTTAAAACTATGCGCTGTTTGCACCATATAACCGGCGCAAGTATGCACCATTCCTTTTGGTTTTCCTGTTGATCCGGAAGTATACAAAATAAACAGCATATCTTCGGCATCCATAACTTCAGCAGGACAATAGGTCTCCGCTTTCGCCAATTCTTCATGCCACCATAAATCGCGTCCTTCTTTCATGGTAACTTTTGAATTAATTCTATTCAATACAATAGAAGTTTCAATGGTCGGACAAGTTTCCAACGCCTCATCAACAATAGATTTAAAATCAACTGCTTTATTTCCTCTAAAAACGCCATCAGAGGTTAATAACATTTTACATGCAGCATCATTAATTCTTGTAGAAAGCGCCACTGATGAGAATCCGGCGAATACAACAGAATGTACGGCACCAATTCGTGCGCAGGCCAATACCGAAATGGCCAATTCAGGTACCATTGGCATATAAATACAAACCTTGTCACCCTTTACAACCCCATTGTTTTTCATAACATTGGCGAATTTACAGACTTCTTCATGCAATTCGTTATAGGTTAATATTCTATTCTCTTCGTCTGGATCGTTAGCCTCCCAAATAATGGCAATATCATCACCCCTTTTTTCAAGGTGACGGTCTAAACAGTTTTCGGTAATATTTAATTTAGCGCCTTTAAACCATTCAAATTTTGGGGTATCCCAATTGTACTCCACAACTTTATCCCATTTTTTTCGCCAAGTAAAAGTATCCGCAATTTGAGCCCAGTAACCTTCAGGATCATTCACGCTGTGTTGGTAAGATTTGTAATATTTTATAAACGAATCTATGCGTAAGTCGGCCAGCGTTTGTTTTTCTTCTTCGGTGGCATTTTCAAATATTCCAATTTTGAAAAGTTTGAACTCATGGATAATTTCTTCAATAATTTCAACATCATCTATGGTTGAAGGAATTACAAAGTCAACACCATCAGCCATATTTCGCAATAATTTACGAAGAATTTTTCCTGAACGCGTTTTTGGCAAACGCTTAACAACCAATACTCTTTTTAAGGAAGCAACCGGTCCAATTATTTTTCTAACTTCTTGTACAATGTTGTATTCCAACTCAAAACTTGAAACATAATCACCCGATTTTATCACCACCAATGCCAAAGGAACTTGTCCTTTTAAAGCATCTTCAATACCAAATACAGCACATTCAGCCACCGATTTGTTTGAAGAAACAATTTCTTCCATTTCCGCAGTTGACAATCTATGACCCGCAACATTAATTACATCATCTACCCTTCCGGTAATAAATACGTAACCATCATCATCAACATATCCACCATCTCCCGAGAAATAATAACCGTCAAATCGTTTTAAATAACCTTCTTTAAATCGTTCTGTATTTCCCCAAATATTTAGCATATTTCCAGGAGGCAATGGCAATTTAATCGCAACCAATCCTTCTTCATTTGCGCCAAGTTGCTTCCCTTCATTGTTTAAAATTTGAAGATCATAACCTCCAACAGGTTTTGTAGCTGATCCAGGTTTTATCGGCAATGGTTCCAAGCCCATCATATTTGATACCATTGGCCAGCCTGATTCTGTTTGCCACCAATGGTCAATCACCGGAATTTGCAGTTTTTCTTCCAACCAATGTAAGGTCGCTGCATCACAGCGTTCCCCAGCCAAAAATTGATATTTCAAACAACTTAAATCGTACATTTTTAGCAGTTCACCATCGGGATCTTCTTTTTTAATTGCCCTAATAGCCGTTGGTGCCGTAAACATCACTTTTACGTTATTTTCGCTGATAATTCTCCAGAAAGTACTTGCGTCTGGTGTTTTTACCGGCTTTCCTTCAAAAACGATGGTGGTGTTTCTATTGATAAGCGGTGCATAAACAATATAACTATGGCCTACAACCCAGCCAACATCTGATGCTGCCCAAAAAGTATCACCTTCTTCAACACCATAAATATATTTCATGGAATATTTCAACGCGGTTGCGTAACCACCTGTGTCACGTAAAATACCTTTTGGTTTTCCTGTTGTTCCGGAAGTGTATAAAATATATAGCGGATCATTGGAATTCATCTCAACACAGTCAACCGGTTCAGATGCTTTAACCAACTTTTTATAACTCACATAAGTTTCTGTTTTAGGGTTTATTGCCCCCAAATTGCGTTGGTAAACAATTATTTTTTCCACTTTATGCGTAGCTTTTTCCACCGCTTCATCCACCAAAGGTTTGTAGGCGATCAATCGGTCAACTTCCATACCCGAGGTTGCAGTAATAATCACTTTTGGTTTACAGTCATCTATTCTTATAGCCAATTCGTGTGGTGCAAAACCACCAAAAACAACGGAATGTATGGCGCCAATACGCGCACAAGCCAACATACTGAATGCTGCATGGGGAATCATTGGCATATAAATAATAACGGTATCGCCCTTTTTTACGCCTAAATCACGCAATCCGCCAGCCAAACGGGAAACCTGTCTTTTAACTTCATTATAAGAGTAGTTTACGCGTTGTTGCGTAACGGGAGAATCATATACTATGGCTGTTTGCTCTCCATAACCGGCATCAACGTGCTTATCAACAGCCAAATAGCAAATATTTAATTTTCCATCTTCAAACCAACGATCAAACCCATTTTCATCTTTAGATAAAATAATTGTTGGCTTTTTATACCATTTAATATTATTGGCTTGTTCTGCCCAAAACGCTTCCGGGTTTTCAATACTGTTGTTGTAATGTTTTTGATAACTCATAATTATTTATTTTTTTTGTTAAACAATCCAAACCAAGCTGGATTTAAAAATTTTATTTTAATCAATGCCCATAAAATCAATAAGGTAAACACGCCCATAAAAAGGGAACTTAAAGCACCAATTTGAAATAATGATTCAATATATATTCGGCCAAATATGGTAATGATGACATAAATGGTGATCACAATATCTGAAGTTCTATTTCCCAATCTATAATTCATATTTTATGTTATTTTTTATTTAAAAGTTCTTTCACTTCTTTTACCAAATTTTTTACGGCAAAAGGTTTTGATATGTATTTGTCGGCACCCAACTGCAATCCCAATTCTATATCCGATGCTTTATTTTTTGCAGAAAGAAATATGACTTTAATTTTGCTTAAAGTTTCACTGTTTTTTAAATAATTAAGCACCTGATATCCATCAACGTTCGGCATCATAATATCCAGCAAAATAATATCCGGAATGGTGTTTTCCACTATTTCAATCGCCTCCTCTCCATCTCGGGCAATGTACACTTGAAAATCTTCTTTTTTGAAGATATATTCCAGCGACATTACAATGTTGGGTTCATCATCAACTATTAATATCTTTTTCATCTTTATAAATTTTATTTTTTAGCGGTAACAGCTGCTGCCTGCTTGCCGGCAGGCGGGTTCGCTATAAATCATTCTTTCGTGTATCAAAATTTGTTATGCTCGTTTCATTTTAATTTCTGTTTAACGGTAAGGTGAACGTTAATTTGGCTCCATGAGGAATCCTACTTTCTGCCCAAATTTTACCATTGTGACTTTCAATAATTTGTTTGCTGATTGCCAAACCCAAACCACTCCCAATTGGTTTTATCAAGGTTTGATTTTTTGATTGGTAAAATTTATTGAAAATGGAAATCAATTCGTCCTTTTCAATTCCTTTCCCGTTGTCTTCAACAGTTATTTCAACTTTATGATGATTTACATAAGTTGAAATTTTTACTTCGCCATTTTTTTCATTTGAAAATTTAAAAGCATTCGACAATAAATTAACAATTACTTGCTGAATCCTGTCTTCGTCATAAACAACCTCCACATCACTAATCTCATTCAAACTAATTTTAATTCCTTTATTAACGGCCAATTGCCTAAACGGATCAATAGATTTTAAAATGGTATTTTTGATTGAATGCTCATTTAAATCCAATTTTTCTTTCCCTGTAGCCAATTTCTCCAAGTCTAAAATGTTATTGATTAACCTGCTCACTCTTTCGCTTTCACTTAAAATACTTGTTAAAAATTTCTTTTTTGTGTTATTGTCAATTTCATCATCAGCCAGCAATATTTCAGAAAGCGCTCTTATTGAGGTGATTGGCGTTTTAAGTTCGTGCGCTACCGTATCTAAAAACTCGTCTTTTTGCTTATCGCGTTCTTTTAATTCTTTATTGGATTCTTTTGCTTTTTGCGTTTCATCTAAAATATTCAACACTTCCGTTAAACTTATTTCTTCCTCTTTTACTACGGAAGCAATTAAAATTCTTGCTGAAGCGCTTCCGAT
>JAAFHC010000288.1 GCA_010906935.1 Gelidibacter sp. | reverse complement strand
TTACTGAATAATCACAAAGAAATTCAAACCAACCTTAAATTTAAAAAACACTTTCAGGCAAATACTTCTGGAACCTCGGGAGAATCATTAAAATTTAAGCGGGAAGAATCGGCCGACTCATTCAATCGGGCGTCTATTTATAGAGGTTATTCCTGGTACAACGTAAATCCGTGGGAGCTTAACGGTTATTTTTGGGGCTATAATTTTTCAGAAAGGGCGATGCTCAAAATAAGGATTTTGGACAGTTTGCAAAATCGTTTTAGAATATTCAATTATAGGAAAGAATCGATAGATTTTTTCATAAAAAAGCTTAAAAATGCCAAATACCTGCATGGCTATTCTTCGATGGTTTATGAAACCGCAAAAATAATCAACAGCCAAAATTTGGAGAAACCTTTAAACTTAAAAATGGTAAAAGGCACTTCAGAAAAAATATTTGAGTCCTACCAGGATGAAATTCAAAAGGCTTTCGGACAAAGAATGATTAGTGAATACGGAGCTGCTGAAACGGGAATTATGGCGTTTGAGTGCCCAAAAGGAAATATGCACCTCAATATGGAAGGCGTGATTGTGGAAGAAATTGACCATGAAATTGTGGTGACCAATTTACAAATGCATGCCTTTCCAATCATCCGTTATCAACTGGGCGATTATATCAAGTTGGCGCCTAAAACTGCAACCTGTGAATGCGGTATGCAGCACGCCATCATTGAAGAGGTTACCGGGCGAATCGGACAAACGGTATATGGAAAAAACAATACGTACCCGAGCCTCTATTTTTATTATATCTTTAAAAACTTGGCGTCAAAACAGTCGTTTTTGTTAACCTATCAAGTGGTTCAAAACGAAAAAGGAAAATTAAATTTTTTGATAGAACAGCCTTTGAACAGCAAGCAATTATTACATTTGGAACATGAAATTGTCGTTTATTTTAAAGAGGATATGGAATTTAAGATTGAACATTCACAACCTATAACAGCCCAAAATAAAAAACTAAAAAGTTTTATTTCTAATATTGCATAAATGAATCCACTGGTATCCATTATTACGCCTTGTTTCAACGCTGAAGATTTTATTGTAGAAACCATTTTGTCTGTGCAAAATCAGACCTTCACAAATTGGGAATGGTTTATTATGGATGATTTTTCTACAGACAATTCAGTTTCCATCATTGCGGCATATGCAAAAAAGGATGCCCGTATTAAATTGTTGCCGCTTAAAAAAAACTCGGGAGCCGCGATCGCACGAAATATGGGAATTGCCTTGGCCAAAGGAAATTATATGACTTTTATTGATGCCGATGATGTGTGGAAACCCCATTTTTTAGCGGAGAATGTCGCCAGAAT
>JAAFHC010000287.1 GCA_010906935.1 Gelidibacter sp. | reverse complement strand
TCTTCTAATTTGTATATTTTTTTAGATTTAGGCATTATCATACTTGCTGGGATTCCTGCGGCATAATGAGGTTCGCCAATGGTTGGAAAATCTAGCAACATTTCCATTTTATCTCCTGTAATATCAAATAATTGCGCAGATTGGGTTACTTCAGGACCTGTTGGTAAATAACGGTCTTTGGTAATTTTGTTCATTGCCACCAAATATTTTCCAAAAGGTTTTCTTGAATTTCCTCCAGGAATCATTAAGTGACCCACAGAGTAAAACACTGGTTTTCTATCGATAACTTCCCAAGTTCCCAATTTCCATTTCACCACTTCAGAAGAAATAAAGAACGTTGTATACGCATTTCCTTTTCCGTCAAACTCGGTATGTAACGGTCCTAAGCCCGGTTGTTTCACTGCACCAGCCAACGTTGCTTCATATTGTAAAATTGGAATTCCGTAAGCATCGCCGTCAAATTTTTTCTCATCAATGGCTTTTAGCATTTTACTGAATGAGTGCACAGTAAGTTCAGCAGCTAATTTTCCGCTTCCAACAATGTATTCACCGGATGGATCAACATCACAACCGTGAGGTGATTTTGGTGTTGGCATAAAATAAATAGCGCCGGGAACATCACTTGGGTTGATAATTAATATTTCTTCTTTGATGGTTGAAGTTGCACTATGGGTTTCTTCGTTAAAAACATTGTGCGCATATTTGGTTGGCGCTTTTTTACCGCCACCATTATTCACATATTCTTCAATTTTTTTCCAGTTGATGGCAGCAATATAATCTTTGTCATTTTGAGAAGCATTTACTTCCAACAAAGAATGTGCTTCCTCCGTATTGTAAGTAGTAAAGAAAAACCAACCATGAGAAGCACCTCTTCCAGGATGCGATAAAATCGTAGTTAAAACCAGGCATCATTAATTGAAACTTGATTTCCATTCCGCCGTCTTTAGGATCAACTTTAATAAAAGTTAAAGCGCCTTTAAAATTTCCTTTATACTCTTTAATAGGCATATCTTTTTGAGGATAAGGAATCGAAAAACGAGTTCCAGCCACAACATATTCGGTATTTTCAGTCACATATGAGGAACTGTGATTTCCTGCTGAGTTGGGAATTTCAATAATTTCAGTAGTTTCAAAAGTTGTTAAATCAATTTTCGCAATACGCGGTGTATTGTTTTCATTGATAAACACATATCTTCCATCCAATTCACCTGCGGTTTGAGAAATATCCGGGTGATGTGAGTCTCCCCAAGGAATAAATCCGTGCGACGTATTTAACATTGGTTTTGTTTCTTCACTAAAGCCATAAGATTTCTCAGGATCTACAGAAAAAACAGGAATTACTTTAAATAATCGTCCGGATGGAAGACCATAAACTGCCAATTGGCCGCTGAATCCCCCAGATACAAAAGCGTAAAATTCATCGTATTCACCTGGTGCAACATAGACTCTTTCGGCAGCATTGCCGGATAAGGCTCCATTTTTCTTTGAGTCTCCTTTTCCACAACTGCCCAGCACCATTGAAAGTACTGTAATTACAAGTAAAGATTTAAAAATTGTTTTCATATGTATATTTATTTGTTTGTTGATTGTTCATTGTTTATAAACTAGTCCTCCGAAGTGGTTGTTTTTGTCCTAAAGTATTCCAATATCAATCTTGCTTCGGCTTCTGTTAAATTTTGGTTTGCCATTGGCGCCAAATATTCTTCCAATAATTTTTTGGCTGCCGGATTTTCAACCACCATTTTTTCAGGATTTAAAATCATATTCATAATCCATTCTGGTGTGCGTCTTTCCGTTACGCCTGCCAAAGCCGGCCCAACCACTCTTTTGCTGATTTTGTGACAGGCAGAACATTTTGCTAAAAATACTGCTTTACCTTCATCGGCCATTTTTTGGTCAATTTCACCAAGGGTAATACTGGTTATTGGTCCAATTCCTTTATCTTTCATTGGGTCGGTTTCAACCGCTACTTTTTGTTCTTCAACAGGTGCTGAAACCTTGTCCTCCTTTTTGCCTTCACCTCCACAACTTGTGATTGCTGCTACTATAATTGCTAATACTGTTACTTTTAATTTCATCTGTTTATATTTTATTTTTTATTGGTACAGATGCTGTTCGCCATTAATCATTTCTGTGTGTATCAAAATTTGTTATGGCTCGTTTCATCTGTAAAATTTATTTTAATTAGGGTTATATGAAATAGCCCCCTTTTTAAGTTTCAATAAGAAATCTTGGCTATTTTATTTTTTTAGTT
>JAAFHC010000286.1 GCA_010906935.1 Gelidibacter sp. | reverse complement strand
CAGACCTTGAGAGTCATACCCCTTCCATCCACCCAATCGGGCTATTATCCAAGCAGCCCATTTGGTTGTTTTGGGATTGTTATTATTCTGAAGCCTATGGGTATTTCCCTTCAGTTTTTTGTCCAATTTTTGCAGCACTTCAATTTGTTCATCATCAAATACTTCTTCAATTGGCTGGCCTCCTTCTGGATGTGAATAGGCTATATTCATCTGGAGTATTTTTAGTAGCGCTGATAATTGCAGGACTACTAATTTTCTTAATGCCCATCCTCTTGTTAATTCTGATTGTTCAATTCCAAAACCCTGACGTTTCAATAGCCTGAAAACTTGTTCAATATACCATCTTACAGTATACCAAAAGACAATTTGCAAGGCATCTTCAAAATTCTCTACACGATGGGTTGTTAGTAGCCTCCAGCTTATCGGGTTGGATACATTGCCTATTTCTTTTGCCGATATACATGTTACCTCGATTGATGGCGGATAACCTTTCTTGCTAAGATTTGCAGGACATTTTATTTCACAAGTTGTAAAGCGCAATTCTATGGTAGCCTTTCGCTTGTATTGACCTTTGCGCTTATCTGTTGGTACGTCTATCTCATATTCACCTACCACAGGGGCATCCTCAACTTCGGCATACAGACTGCTCCCGTTTGCTAACTTGCGGGTGGTTCGTGACCGTATAATCAGATGGGTTTTCTCATCTGGAATAAGTGCAAACTGCTCATAAATGTCACCCTCACGGTCTTCTATTATGGTTACTGTTGCCGCTTTTGACAATACATCTTTGCTTTTCTGCGCTACCTCTATCCATTTATATGATTCCTTTTCTTCTATTGCCTGCTTCTTGTAGTTCCGCTTTTTTCCATATGGCATGTCTTGATCACGATGAAATACTTTGACCCAGGAGAATCCAAGTGGGTTTAGACTGGAAGCATCCATAACCATTCCTGGATGTATTTTAAAACAGTGGCCAGTATCCGATTTATCAGATCGTCCTAAGCCGCTGTTGGGTTTTAGCCTTCCCTTGTGGTCGCTCATATTAACTTCACATGTATCGGTAACAACCAATACATCTCTACCTGTAACTATTTGACCAACCCTTTCAGACAGCTCTTTGATTAAAACTTCTTCTTCCACTTTTTCATTATTCAGAAACCTTAGGTTCGCTTTATGCTCTGCCGATGTGCCTGATAATCTCCGAACAGAAGAGCAAGGATTTTTAGAAAGTTGTCGTGCTAATTTATCTGCCCTGTCATCTAAACGCCGATCAGGAAGCTTCCCTTTAAAATCAGGAATGAAATACTTTGGATTTGTTTCGTGTGTCATGCAATAAAGGTAATAAATTTGTGGGTACACGGTAGCTGCCGG
>JAAFHC010000052.1 GCA_010906935.1 Gelidibacter sp. | reverse complement strand
TTTAAAGAAATCATAATAAGGTTTCAAAGTTGCCGGACTTTCCAATGCTTCTTGGGCTTTTCTAACAAGTTCCACTTCTTCTTTTGTGACAAAATCATAAATATTGATCTCCTTTCCGTCGGCGTACAATTTCGCCAAATGGGAAAATATGGTGGTTGGACTCAGGTTTCTGTTTTCGGCAATTTCATCGATGGTTAATCCTTCCTTGTACAAATCATAAGTAACTTTGTACGTATCTCCTTTTTTCTTCTTTGGTATTTTTCCATCCATAAATGATATGATTTCCGAAATAAATTCATCGCCGTAAACTTCCAATTTTCGTTGTCCAACGCCGCTTATTTCCATAAATTCCGATGCGCTCATCGGCCTGGCTCTTTCCATTTCTTTCAAGCTGGCGTCACTAAACACCAAGTACGCAGGAATATTTTCTTCCAAAGAAATTTTATAACGCAATTTTCGCAACCGTTCAAATAAAGAATCTTTTTTGGCTTTTGTAGCTTTTATTTCTTTTTGAACAACTGCTTGTTCCTTAAACGCCACCGGCTTTGTTAAATAAACTATTTTTTTTTCAAACAATACTTTTTGTGAAAAAGAGGTGAGCTGCAAAGCGTTGTTTTTATGAAAGGCAATTTCACAAAATCCCTGATTGATTAACTGAATGATATATTGTTGCCAATCGTGCCAAGAAATAGCGGCACCTACGCCGTGCGATTTCAGTTTGTCGTACCCTTTATCAATAATGGTTGCGTTTTTTGCGCCTCTTAAAACATCAATAATTACACCGGTTGCCTCCGATTCATTTAAACGCGTAATGACCGAAAGTGCCTTTTGGGCAATGACGGTTCCGTCAAAAAACTGTGGCGGATTTTTGCAAACATCACAGTTTCCGCAGTTTTCGGACAGCAATTCCCCAAAATAACCCAGCAATATTTTTCTTCTGCAGGTTGTTGCTTCAGAAAATTGCTGCATTCTCTCCAATTTAGCAAGCTGAACTTCTTCGTTTGAAGCGCCTTCCGCAAACTTACGAAGCTGAATCACATCGGCATAACTGTGAAATAATATGGCATTCGCTTTTAAACCATCCCGTCCGCAACGACCAATTTCCTGATAATAACCTTCAATATTTTTAGGCATATTGTAATGGATTACCCAGCGCACGTTGCTCTTGTCTATGCCCATTCCAAAGGCAATGGTGGCACAAATTATTTGGGTTTTGTCGAAAAGAAAATTCTCTTGGGTTTTTGTTCGCTCCTCAAAACTCAAGCCCGCATGGTAAGGCATTGCTTTTATGCCGTTTTGCTTTAATTTTGATGCCAATTGCTCGGTCGATTTTCGGCTTAAACAATAAATAATGCCAGCTTCATTTGGCTTTTTATTGATGAATTTAATGATTTGTGAAACGCGGTCATTGGCCGGACGCACTTCCAATTCAATATTTTTCCGGTCGAAGGAAGTTAAAAATTGGGTGGCATTTGGCATGTTCAACTGATCAACAATGTCTTGTCTTGTCGCTTTATCGGCGGTAGCAGTGAGTGCAATAATTGGCGTATTGGGCAATGATTGTTTTAAAAATCCCAACTGCTGGTAGGACGGACGAAAATCGTGTCCCCAAGAAGAAATACAATGCGCTTCATCAATGGCAATGCAGCTTATATATTTTTCATTTAAAATGTTTTCAAGCAAAGCCAAACTTTCCGGAGCTACATACAACAGTTTTATTTCTGAATTAATCACTTTGCCAAAAATCCCGTTTTGGGCGGAACTTAGCTGGCTGCTGTTAAAAAATGCCGCCGGAATTCCGTTTGCGGTTAACCCGTCCACTTGGTCTTTCATCAAGGCAATTAAGGGCGAAATCACCAAAGTAATTCCGTCGAATAACAAAGCCGGAAGTTGAAAACAAACCGATTTTCCGCCACCTGTAGGCATAATCACCAAATTGTCTTTTTTAGAAAGCACCGATTCTATAATATCCTGTTGTTGGTGGCGAAAACTGTCGTAACCAAAATATTTTTTTAGGGTTGGAAATAATGTTGACTGAGTTTCTTTTGATAGCATTTTTTTTAAATCGTATTTATTTATAAAAACATCCTGAAAGTTCTTGTGGTCACAAAAATACCTTTTATAAGAAGACCATGAAATGTTTGATCAGATTAATCTTATTTTGTAACTAATCAGTATGATAATGATCTGTAATACAAAGCTTTAAATTTAACTGAAATGTACGCAATGTGTTGCAAATCAACTATAAATAATATTGCGACCTTTACTTTTTCTTTGCGACCCTTGCGGTAAAAAAAATAACAGTCTAATAATCAATTAGTTTTAAAATATTAATATACTGATTAGTTACCGTATTTTTATTGAAAACAATATCATTGGAATGATTTAACACGTGCAAACCCATAGGTTCCTATATAAAAACAAAAAAACCCGGAATAAAAACCGGATTTCTTTCATTAATTCAAACAAATAATAATAGTCAATAATTTATTTTTTATAAGCATCTGCATGCACATTCGCCACTGCCCTGCCCGATGGATCGTTCATGTTTTTAAAACTCGCATCCCATTCCAAAGCGATTTTGGTGCTGCAAGCCACTGATGCTTCCTGAGGAACGCAAAGCGCTGCGGCATCTGAAGGAAAATGCTCCTGAAAAATAGAACGATAATAAAATTCTTCCTTGTTTGTTGGCGTTTGTAAAGGGAATTTGTATTTGGCGTTTGCCAATTGTTCATCGGTAACTTCTTCGGCCACCACCTTTTTCAAAGTATCAATCCAACTATACCCAACACCGTCTGAAAATTGCTCTTTTTGTCTCCACGCCACACTTGCAGGCAAATAACTTTCAAAAGCTCTTCGAAGCACCCATTTTTCCATGCGTTCGCCGTTAATCATTTTATCTTGTGGGTTAATGCGCATGGCCACATCCATAAATTCCTTGTCCAAAAACGGTACACGACCTTCAATTCCCCAAGCCGCCAAACTTTTGTTTGCCCTTAAACAGTCGTACATATGTAATTTGCTCAATTTACGAACCGTTTCTTCGTGAAATTCCTTTTTATTTGGCGCTTTATGAAAATACAGATAGCCACCAAACAATTCATCTGCACCTTCACCAGAAAGTACCATTTTAACACCCATAGATTTTATCACCCTCGCCATTAAATACATAGGCGTTGAAGCACGAATGGTGGTTATATCATACGTTTCCAGGTTATAAATAACATCGCGTATGGCATCCAATCCTTCCTGAATGGTAAATTTTATTTCGTGGTGAACGGTGCCAATATGCTCTGCAACCAATTGTGCTGCAGCCAAATCGGGTGAACCTTCCAATCCTACGGAAAATGAATGCAATTGTGGCCACCAAGCCGCTTGTGTATCGTCTGATTCTATTCTTTTTTCTGCATATTTTTTTGCAATTGCTGAAGTTACAGATGAATCCAATCCACCAGAAAGCAATACGCCATAAGGCACATCGGACATTAATTGGCGGTGAACCGCGGCTTCCAACGCATTGTGAATTTCATCAATACTTGTTTGGTTGTCTTTTACAGCCTCATAATCCATCCAGTCTCTGCTGTACCATTTGGTTAACTCACCATCTTTACTAGATAAAAAATGACCCGGAGGAAATAACTCAATTTTTGTACAAACACCTTCCAAAGCCTTCAATTCTGAAGCTACATAAAATGTTCCATTTGCGTCCCATCCCATATATAAAGGAATAATTCCCATATGGTCACGAGCGATAAAATATTCATCTTTATCAACATCGTATAAGGCAAAAGCAAAAATACCGTTCATTTCATCAATAAAACCAGTGCCTTTTTCTTTGTACAATGCCAAAATCACTTCACAATCCGATGCTGTTTGAAAGTTATATTTTCCTTCAAATTGTTTGCGTAAGGCTCTATGGTTATAAATTTCGCCGTTGGCAGACAATATTAATTTTTTATCTTCACTGAATAAAGGTTGTTTTCCCGAAACCGGATCAACTATAGAAAGCCTTTCATGAGACAATATTGCTTTATCATCTGAATAAATCCCACTCCAATCCGGACCCCGATGACGGATTTTTTTTGACATCTCTAATATTTGAGGTCTTAATACTTCTGCTTTTTCTTTTAAGTCAAACGCACAAACAATTCCACACATGTTCTTTTATTTTTTGTTGTTAATTATAATGCAAATGTGAGGTATTAGTTTATATTGACAAACTAAAATAGTATTATTGATTATAATTTATAACTAAAATTAACATTTTTGATAATTTATGTAATTACAATTTAAAAATTTAGCTGCCTTTTATTGTAATTTGAAACAAAAAAAGAAAGGTTACAAGTTATAACCAATAGAAAACATTATAATTCTTGGCAAAATATAGGTTTTAGTATCGGAAATAATGTAAGATGAAAAACTATTTTGCTGTTTGTATTTTACATTAAACAAATTTTGGGCATCTACTTTAAAACTCCAGGCACTGTCTTCATTTTTATATGAAAGCGTTGCGTTTGCCAATTGATACGTGTTTTTTTGATTGAAAGTTTTATTTTGATAGCTGTAATTTTCATAATCAAAGGAAAAAATAAACCCTTTTAAAAAATCATAATCAATGTTTAAATATGGTTGGTTTGTCACAAATTTTGAAGTTTGATTGCTTGAAGTGTAATTGCCAAAATCTTGTTTAAAACCAACTTCAACAGTTGGGAATTTATCATATAATGTTTTTACAGATAACCCATATCCTAAATTAGTACTTTTATTAGTTACAAATACTGTATTTATATTTTGAAGATAGGTTGAGGTTGAAGCATCGGTTTTTAAGCTGTATTTTATGTTTTTTATTTTTTTACTAATATCAATATTAAAATTCCAACGTTCTTCTGGATTATTTACCATTTCGGGGGTTAAATACTGATTGGTCCCTTCAAATTGAACTGCATTTTGAATTCCTTTTACTTTTTTAGTATAATTAATGGCGCTAAAAAACATTAAACCTCTGTACAAACTAAAACGGCTGAAATAAGCCCTTGCGGTATGAAACAATTCGTTTTCCAAATCTTCATTTCCTTTATAAACGGAATTGTAAGATTGCAAATAAAAGCGATTTGAAAACTTTGAAGCATCAGAAAAAGCGCTTTTTAGTTGATAATTAAATTGCAGCTTTTTTGAGCTGCTAAATTCAATTTTTGCCAAAAAATCTGGTAACAAAACAGCTTTATGTTTGTTTGTTTTAGTAAGTTGATTTACTTCCCAATTATAATTGTGCAAAAAAGCACCCTGTTTAAATTCAAAAATGCCAGTTTTAAATTTATAATGTACGCCAATAAACAAGTCATTTAGCAAATAATCTAAATCATTCCCAAAACCGGCAGAAGAAAAATTGTTTTCATTTCCGTTTTCTAATTGTTGGCTGTCTTCTGTAAAAAAAGACGCATTAACATACTTGTTTCCCAGCGTTGTATAAATATGATTAAAATTATTTAACACCCAATAATGTTTAAAAATGGCATTAATTGAAGTATTCTTTGTTTCCTTTAGTTGATTCAATACGTAATTTTCTGAATCTTCAACAGGAATTAATCCTTGCAAAATTGTTTGGTTTGTTTCCCACACAGTAGTTGGATTGTTTTTATCAAAAGTGATATCAGCAGCAAAAGAAAACGTATGTTTATTTGATAGTTTTTTATGCCATTCAACATTCTGGTTTAAGTAAGTTGCCTCGGCATTATTTTCTGAAAAAATTAAACGATCTTCATTATTTATATTTGAAATAACACTATTGTTTTTTAAATTATCGGTTTTTTTAAACTGTGTTTTAAAATACCATTGCTCATTGGCAGTTGGCGCATATTCAATATTAAATTTGGCAATGCCTAAAATATTTCGAGTATTTGATTTGTTTTCTTTTTCTTCTGTAAAAGCGGTATATTGATTTATTGATTCTATAAGAGTTTCATTTTTAGAATGCGAAAAAATAGCGTAGCCTGAAACGTCTAATTTGCTATTCACAACTTTAGTTATGTTTAAAGCACCAAATTTATTGTTGCTATTCACAAAATTTTGTGTTTCTAAAAATTGTGAAAAATCGCTTGAAGAGATATTGTAAATAGAACCATCACCTTTTAAAATAGCACTCACACCTCCTTGAAAGCTCAAATAATCTCTAAACGTAAAAGTTTTTTCACCTGTGTTATTTATATTTCCAATAAAATTTACATTGGTTTTTGGGCTGTAATAAAACAAATTACTGTGTGTTCTATAAAAATCCTGATTGCCTTTTCCTGCTTCAACATCTCCAAAAGCAAATTGC
The DNA here is from genome assembly GCA_010906935.1 of Gelidibacter sp. Taxonomy (GTDB): domain Bacteria; phylum Bacteroidota; class Bacteroidia; order Flavobacteriales; family Flavobacteriaceae; genus Lutibacter. Next base: position 8,335 of record JAAFHC010000052.1, on the reverse strand, counting down.
TTCTTGTCTTTTTTCAGTAAAATATTCATGGCCATTTCATCGGTGTCGGACACATTTTTTAAAAAGGAGATTTCACTGTAATTGTCTATAACCTTCACTTTGTCTATGGCATCTGCCGGAATATTTTCTACGGCTAATTTAGAGCCACCGCCAAAAAACTTTTTGCCTTCAACCAACAAAGTAGTCACCTTTTTCCCTTGCACAGTTACACCTCCATTTTTATCAACCTCAACGCCTGGTAATTTGTTAAGCACATTTTTTAGTTTGCGCTCTTCTCCAGTAACAAACTTAGAAGTATTGTAGGTTATGGTATCTTCTTTTACGGTTACAGGCATTTCAATAATAACTTCTTGCAGTTGATTGGGCGCATCACTTAAAACAATATTTTTTTGTGAATTTTCCGTCGCCACAAACTCAAAATTGGCAGTTTTATAGCCCAAATAACTTACGGAAATAGTATAAGAATCGTTTTTCGTGAATTCTAACTTATAGTAACCATCATCCCCAGAAATAGCAAATTGTAAATTTTTAGAAACATCCAAAGGTTTTGCTATAACATTGGCATAGGCTAAAGGATTTTGTAAACTGTCTTTTACCGTTCCTTTTAGTGTAATTGTTTGTGCGTTTATTTTACAAACGCTTACAAAAAGACAAATTACAATAACAATCATTTTTTTATACATATGTCAAAATAAGTTTCCTTTAAAATTCTTTTAAAAAATCTTTATATCTCTTATGATATTCATCTTCTTTAATTTTTTTTCCTTTTGGTTTTTTCATTAAAATTGATTCTTTTGGATTTAAAATTATCTCTGATGCTTTAAAGGTTAATCCTCCTATTTGAACTTCTAATACAAGACCCGGAAGGCCATGATATTTATTTGGTCCAAAATTTACAGGAATTTCGGGAGTGTACCATGCAAAATTATTTTCTTTGTTTAAAGTAGCTTTATAGCATAAATAACTACCAATATATATTTTTTCTTGTGTAAGGTTCCATTTTTTACCTAAATAACTTACTAACAACATTTCACCTCCATCATCTCTTTGATAAACAGAATAATTTAATTCAATATTGTTATAATATAAATCATCTCCTCCTGCAACAACTTTTGCTAAATTAAGTGATTGATTAGCATCAGATTCCATTTTATCAATTACCTTATAAAGTGATTCATTATTATTAAAAATCAATGCAAATTGCACATCTTTAATATTTTTAATGATTGACATCGCTTTTTGCTTATCCTCTTTAGGAATTTGATTGCTTTCTGACTTTTTGGATTTATCAAGAGGTATTAAACTAATATTATATACAACTTTTCCTGTGATTTTTTGTTGTGAATAAATTAAAATGGAAAATAATAGAAAAATAAAAATCAATGTTTTTTTCATAATAAATTATTTTAATAATAGTCAAGTCATGATAACACAACTTGACTATTAGAATTATTCTTAATTTCCTAAACAATCAGTATAAATAGACATATAAATATCCATTGCAAAGTCAAATTCACTACCACCGCTGCTTACATCCCATCCAAAATCATCTGCTATCGTTAAAACAGCATTTCTTGAAGAACGAACACAGTCACTTGGAGTACCTTCTGCCAAATCAATTGAATCTATATTTTCAATTATTTCGGTATTTGAATTCGCATTCACCATTGCAAAACTTGCAAAAACAAACACATACTTAATATTAATTTTTTCGTTTTGTTAAATTTTCAAAAATCTTTTTCCCAATTTCATTATATTCATTTTCAGTTACATTATTTCCTTTGAGAGGCTTCGCTATTACAACTTTTAGCTTTGGGTTTAATTCTATTTTTTTTAATGTATATGTGGCTTCATTTTCTACGCTTAATTCAATTATTAAACCAGGCAGGCCTCCATACCCGATTGGCCCAAACGGAACTGAAATTTCTGGATAGTACCATGCTATAATTTGTTTTTTAAAAATTTTACGATTTTCCACAATCTTTAATGTAATAGCCTTGTAGCATAAAAATTCACCTATTTTTTTGGTTTCATTCAATAATTCCCATTCATTCAAATTGTAACCTAGATTTATTAAAAATAAATCCCCAAATGAATCTACTTGCCGGAAATTTTCTTCGTTTTTGCTATTTGAATAATAGACGCCATTTCCTCCAAACATTTTAGATAATCGTAAATCTTTATCATCCAAATTTAGCTTATCATCTAATTTGAAAATGGACTCGTTTTCATTAAATTCCAATATATATTGAAAATTACTATTTGAAAAATTCATTATTCCAATAATTTCCGAATTTATTTTTGTTATTTGATTACTATCTACTGCTTTATTTTCTGTAAAACTAAAATTGCTTTGTCTTGAATAATGTACCCTGCCATGGTTTTTTTCTTGAGCAACTCCTGTGTAAAAAAAGCTGGCTACTACTATTATTATAATTATTCTCATAAGTTTCATTTTTTACCGTCATTGTCTATGAATAGGACAATGACGGTTTTCTAAAAATTTAATTAATTTTTTCGATACAATTATCCATAATTATATCATAAATTGCGATAGAATCTTCTACCGAAAAACCTGAATCATATGCCATCGAGGCAAAATTAGATGCCACTTCTGCACAAGAAACTTGTATTTTATCAATATTATTCTTTATCTCATTAGAATTTTCATCTGTTTTAGCATTCACCATTGCAAAACTTGCAAAAACAAACACTACACTTAAAATTATTTTTTTCATTTTTATAAAATTTAAATTAGTTAACAGCGCACAATTGCGCCTTATTATTTTGTTTGTACGGCGAGGTGCATTACTTTTGCAACACTTTCCTCTGTTTGTTATTTTGTTTATTTCATAAGCAATGGTTTTAGGTTAAACATGGTATTCGCGTATTTTGTTCTTAAAATTTTACAAACAGAGGATTTACTTAACTGTTGAAAACACTTAATTTTAGTATTCTTCTCTCTCTAATTCATCCTTTTTTTTATATAATTCTCTATAAATAGAATCATATTCAATTTTATTAACTTCCTTACCTTTTTTAGGCTCTATTATATTAATTTTAGTAATTGAATTTAAATTTAACTTTTCTAAATAATAAGTAAAGATGTCAACTTTAAGTACAACTATTAATCCTGGTAAACCACCACTACCCATTGGGCCAGTATTAACAGGAATTTCAGGAGTATACCATGCTTCTATAATTTTATTTTTTCTCTTTGTTGAATCAATCGATATGGCTTTATAACAAATATATTTATCAATTTTAATTTTTTCATTTGTTAATTTCCAATTATAATTGTCAAAACTATTAACAATTCTAAAAATTTCTCCAAAACTTTCTTTTTGTTGAACAACTTTTTTAGAAATCAAATTTGAATAAATTTCTCCAGTTTGTTTGGCTTTGATATTTGCCATATCAATTTTAGAAGAACTCACTTTTAGTTTGGATTCATAATAAAAAAGAGAGCTGTTTTTGTTAAATATCAATCTAAATTTTGTTGGACTTGGGTCATTTGAATCATCAATAACATTCTTTAACATATTTACATCTTTTGCAGTACTATTCTCAATTTTATTAAAATCAATAGCTGTTTTTACTCCATAAATAGCGACTCCATTAATGTTTTGTGAGTATATATCATTAAAAATTAAAAATAAAACAATTGATAAATTTTTTACTTTATTAAACATCTTGTAGAATTTTATTAGGTATACCTTTTAAAAAAGGTATACCTAAATTATTTACACCCAACCTAAGTCATTTGCTATTTCACATAATTCTTTTAAAGCATCAGCAGTTTCATTAATAAGTTCTTCATCGTCACTAATTTCTCTTAATTTTTCTCTTATCCAGATTTTAAAACCCCAACATTTTATACTTTCAATTCCTTCCGTTTTAAAATTAACATGTTCAATCATATTCAAATGATTTGTTTGATTTATTTGGAATTGTTCAATCAGTGGGTTTTCAAATCCCTCCATATTTTCAGCATTCACCATTTCAAAACTTGCAAAAACAAACAGCATTCCTAAAATTATTTTTTTCATTTTTATAAAATTTAAATTTTTAGTAGCGCACAATTGCGCCTTATTATTTTGTTTGTACTGCGAGGTGCATTACTTTTGCAACACTTTCCTCTGTTTGTATATATTGGCTATGTCATAGTTGGTGGTTTTAGGTTAAACATTTTATTAGCGTATTGTGTTCTTAAAATTTTACAAACAGAGGATTATTATTTCTACTCCGCTCATTAAAAATATATAAATCACTTTCTTTAGGTTCTCTTAAAAACTTAAAGCAGGCAAAAACAACCCACTTTGTGAGTTTTTACTTTTTTATAAATAGTTAGCAAATAGTAATTTACAGGAGCTTTATTTTTCATTTAGGCAGTTTTTTAGCTAATTTTTAATCTTTTCAAGTTAAAGGTAAAAAAAAAAAAAAACCAATTGACAAAATATATTCAAAAAATAGGCAAATTTAAAATGATTATAAATAGTAAAATTTATAATTACTTTTATGAGTCATAAATATTTAATTTTTTAAACTCTTCATAAAATCAGTTGCCATTCTTTTGGTAATTTCATTGTATTCATCTTTTGTTACTTCCTTACCTTTTGTTGGCTTCACTATTTTAGTTTCTTTTTTTGTATTTAATTCAATTTTTGAAGCATAAAAACGGACGTTTTGATATTGAATTTCAATTATTAACCCTGGCAATCCACCATAACCAACAGGACCAAAACCAAACGGAATCTCAGGTGCGTACCAAGCTTCTACATTATGGTTAAATATACCTTTATTATTTTCAACAACCTTGGTAGTGAGCGCCTTATAACATTTAAATTTCCCTATTAATTTACTCTCACTGGTAAGTTGCCATTTTATTGAATCTAAATTTGAAACTATATTAAAAATTTCTCCTAATAATGGATTACTTCTTATAGACTCCTTTGTTTTTGAATTCATATAAAAATCACCACCTGCACTTCCTGCACCAACAATAAATTTTAATGATTTTTCATCTATTTCAATCGCTAAATTTTCTTCTAATGAAAATAATGATTCGTAATTATTAATAATTAGATTGTACCGCAAACTATTGCTACTCTTTTTTAAATCATCCATTATTGAATTCATTGTTTTTTGCTTTTCTGCATTGCTATTATTTATTGAGTAGTTTAACATGTCTTTTTTATACGTAACAAACATATTCCCATTCTGAGAAAAACTAAGTATTGTAATTAATAAGGTTGATAAAAGAATTATTTTTTTCATAATTGTTTGTTTAGTATTAAGAGGCTAACTTTTAGGCTAGCCCCTTAATAAATTTTTAGATACTTTACTATTATGGTAAATATTCAGATAAATATGTTAACCATTTACATGCTTGATAAATTGCCTCAGCCCCATTATTTGCTTCTTCATAATCAACTCCTTGACTAGTAGCATTATCATAAAAATCCTGTGCCATTTCGCCACATATTGCTAGTTCTTGCACTGATTCATTTCCCGCATTTATCAAAGTAAAACTTGCAAAAACAAACACTAGACTTAAAATTATTTTTTTCATTTCTTTAGAAAGCCTCTCAAATTCTCCTCAATTTTCTCATTATATTTCTCTTCTGAAATAATATCTCCTTTAAAAGGCTTAATTATAATTTTTTCTTTTGGATACAACTCAATTTTCTCTGCATAAAAAGTATTATGAGTATCTTTCAACTCTAATATTAATCCTGGTAAACTATTAAATTGTTTTGGTCCAAATGGAATTGGGATTTCGAGTGTATACCAAGCTATTATTTCAAATGTATGTTCCCCTGAAAAATTCTTATTTGTTACTTTCGTAATTGCCTTATAACATTTAAAGTTATTTATATTCTTAGTCTCTTGTGTAAGCATCCACTTAATTTTTGAAGGTTGTGTTTTTATTAGGAACTCTTCTCCTCCTACTTTTCTTAATTGTATATCCTTAACCAAATCACAATAATAGCTTCCTTTACTTACTAATTTATTTGCAATGGAGCTACCCTTTAAGTTAATATCATTATCCATTGCATCTCCTACTGTGAAAATTGATGTTTTATTAAAAAATTCCATTTTAAATATAACATCAGCAGTATATTCATTTAATCCTTTAACCAAATCTTTTACATCATATTTTGTTTTATTACTATTTAATACTCCATTTTCATTGGGTCTGTACTTATAATAAACAGCGCCATAGATATCTTTATTTTGAGAAATACAATTTACTAAGTAAAAAAATAAGATTATAAGTAATACTAGCCTTTTCATTTTTTTAAATTTATTTATTAAATGTAGAATAAAGAGGAGCAATTAATTAATCCTCCTCTCTATATTGTGTTTTAATTATTTTTTACAAATTCCCTTCAGCCTCTATTTCTTCATAGGTATAGCCCTCACAAAGAGCATAAGCTACATTCATAAAAACAAATATTTCTTCCATAGAATAACCTGTGATATCTGCACTTTCACCAGCATGTAATGCTTCACTGTCACAATCACGACTTAGTTCAACCATATCACCAAACGTTGAAACAAATACTGGTTCAACATTTGAATTCGCATTCATCAAAGTAAAACTTGCAAAAACAAACACTACACTTAAAATTATTTTTTTTATTTTTATAAAATTTAAATTCTAATTCATATTAAAAAAACCATTATAGGAGTCTTTTGTTATTTTGTCAAACTCTTCTTGGGTCACAATTTTAACATCTTTTGGAAAATTAATTTCATGAATATCTTTTAAATCTAATTGAATTTTAGTAGCATAAAAAACAATTGTATTTTCTCCCTCTTCCAATTCCAAAATTAAACCAGGTAATCCAACATAATTTTTTGGACCTAAAGGTATTGGTAGTTTTGATGTGTACCACGCTACTATTGGCACTTTTTTTAAATTACCTTTTCTATCTTTATAGGTGTAAACAGTTAACGCTTTATAACATTCAAAGTCTCCAACTATTTTTTTTTCATTACTTAATTCCCATTTATAATTAAAATCTGATGAAATTAAAATATTAACGCCCTCAAAGTTATAATAGACTGAAGAAGTTTTATCTCCTAAATTCGTGTAAAAACTGTCACTAATTCTTGCAACGGTTTTAGCCAATTTATGAAATGATTCTTGCTTTTTACTAATAAAAATTGATGGAATTTCTTTAAAGATAGAAACCCCATTAATGTAAACCAACTCCATATTAATAGTGTTAATTTCATTAAAAATCATTTTAAAAAATTTTCCTCTTTCGGGATTAATTTTGTATAAGGAATCAATATTCGTATTAATTTTAACTTTATAAGATATTTTCGCATTATTAATTTGTGAAAAGCCCTTAAATACAATTAAAACAAATAATAAAAAAATGATATGCAGTCTTTTTATATTCATGATTATTTACAATTTTAGAGAGCACCTAAAGAATAATTTAGGTGCTCTCTGATTAAATTCTACCAATTATCCATACAGTAATCTATATGATCCATAAACCAGCATATCATGTAACTTTCATTTAAGAAATCCGTAGCATCACGTTGGTTGTACGTTATTCCAATAACATCTTCCATTTGTTCAAGATCTTGAATAGCGCTATCAAAACAATCATCATTTTGTACCAATATAAAATCATTTGCATTAATCATTGTTACTGATAGAAAAACTAACACAATACTTAAAATTATTTTTTTCATTTTAATAAAATTTAAATTTTTTAATAGCGCACAATTGCGCCTTATTATTTTGTTAGTACGGCGAGGTGTCTTACTTTTGCATACTTTCCTCTGTTTGTATAAATTAGCTATGTCATAGTTGGTGGTTTTAGGTTAAACATGGTATTCGCGTATTGTGTTCTTAAAATTTTACAAATAGAGGGTTTTTATTTCTTTATAATAGCATTAGTATTTACCATACCTATTATTAACAGTTATAAAAATGGAAATTTATAGCAATTATTTTTCTCGTTTTTGCATTTTTTTTGGGTTTGTATCTTTTTTCAGGTTAAATGTAAAAAAAAAAAACGCACTTGACCAAATGTTTCTTCTTTTAATCGCTATATATCAAAAGTTTATGGTTTTACCGTAAACAAAGTAAGGCAAAACCTCACTACTAAACAATAATTGATATCAACGGTTTTATACGTACTTTTACCATACTAATACTATTCTATATAATGACACAATTCACTTTACTTTTTGCCAGTATTTTAGGCGGGTTGTCCGTTGTTTTTGGCGCTTTTGGAGCGCATGCGCTTAAAAAAATTCTTTCAGAAGATCAATTAAAAAGTTTTGAAACCGGCGTAAAATATCAAAT
>JAAFHC010000285.1 GCA_010906935.1 Gelidibacter sp. | reverse complement strand
TAGATTTTCCAACCATTGGCGAACCTCATTATGCCGCAGGAATCCCAGCAAGTATGATAATGCCTAAATCTAAAAAAATATACAAATTAGAAGAGAACAAACATAAATTTGTGACCAAATCTGAAGGCGCTGCTAAAGTGGTAAGAAACGGAAATGAAGTTCATGTGTATATGACTATGATTCGCTCTCACTTTGCACCAGACAATATTGAAGGTATTCAAGTGGGCGACAAAGTGTATTTCCACATTACAAACTTAGAGCAAGATTATGATGTGCCGCACGGATTTGCAGTGATTGGCGCAAATACTTCTGAGTTGTTAATTATGCCTGGTCAAACAAAAACCAATATTTGGGAACCTAAACAAGTAGGGGTTTGGCCATTTTATTGTACAGATTTCTGTTCAGCGTTACACCAAGAAATGCAGGGTTATATTAGGGTTTCTCCAAAAGGATCCAATGTGCCTATTTCATTTACGTTGGATGGCGATGCCGTAGATGCTGAATAATGCAACCTTTATAAAATGAAACTTTAAATAGTTTAAATAAGCGGGCATTATTTTAAAATTTTGCCCGCTTTTAATAAAATTCTGATGAAAAAATTTATTTGCTGCTTGCATGAATCTTCGCCTTAAGTATTTTATTTTTTATCTCGTAAATTCTTAAAATCGAAGTGCTACAAATTTTCAATTGTTGAAAAAGGGTATTTCGTGTAAAATGTGTCAGCTATTTTGCTGCATTTGATAAAAGCAATAATTTTTAAAATGATGAAAAAATCTAAAATATTAATGATAGTGGGTTCACTGCTATTACTTGGGCTATTTGTATTTCCTTTATGGAATATAACACTTGAAGCGCCTCAATATCCTATTCCGCTAGGAATGGATATCCACATTAATAAATTCACCGACACCCATGAATTTGATATCAAAAATATCAATTTAATGAACCATTATGTTGGGATGCAATACATTCCGGAAACCATTCCCGAGTTTAAAATTTTTCCTATAGCCATTGGTGCTATGGTGGTTTTAGGCGTAATTATAGGGTTTATTGGCAACCATAAATTATTTCTGGCCTGGTTTGTTTTAATGTGTATTTTAGGAACTGCCGGCATGTACGATTTTTATTTGTGGGAGTATGATTACGGACATAATTTAAGTGAGAAAGCCATCATGAATTTTAAAAATCCCGATGGTTCTGTCATGGGCTTTCAACCGCCACTTTTTGGCTCAAAAGACATTCTTAATTTTACGGCACATTCCTATCCAAGATTGGGAGCCTACTTTTTATTTGTGGGAATGTTCCTGACCTTGGTTGCGTTTTTTGTCGGTAAAAAGGAGCATAAAGCATAAGTATTTTTATTGTTATTTAATATTAAAACGAGTATA
>JAAFHC010000051.1 GCA_010906935.1 Gelidibacter sp. | reverse complement strand
TAGAAATTCTAAAAGCAACACATGGAACAGTAAAAGAAGGTTTGGCATATAAATTATAAAAAACTATTGTTTGATTATTTGATAAAAAAAGGGTAAAAGATTTAAATCTTTCGCCCTTTTCGTTTAATTCCTAAAAATATTAGTTACAAGAAGCAACAATATTTGTTAAGGTATTTTTCTTAGATACATTATTAACTTTGAAATCTGTCCAAAGGTTACTTTGAGACGAATTACCATTACAATTTGGCGTAAGTAAAACTGTCCAAGTATAAGCTATACAAGCTGTAAGGTTCATAGTTTTTTGCATTGTTACGCCAAGTGTTGACCAACCAACTAAACCAGAAACATATGAGCCTTGAGCAAAGGTGAATACTAATTCTGCATCGGTCATATCTTCAGCAGGAATATAAGTGAATGTATAGCTACCACCACCATTTGAAACATAGTTAAAGCTTTCTTCACAACCGCCGCAATTTACAACAGTAACAGGAACTTCGGTAAAACCTCCAGAACCTATTTTATACCTTAATTGATAAGCTCCTGCGTTTGCGAATGTCAGTTGAAAACAAGTATTAACTGAAGTAGATTTAGAAATTTGATATACTTGTACCCAATCTCCGGCAATCCATTGTTGAACTTGTAAATTGGTTCCTATTGGTGCTTCAAAGCAAAAATCAGTTGCATCACCTGCACAAACTTCATTTGGCACGGTAAAGGTTTCCACAGCAGCTATGCTCATTTTAGCGCCTTTGGCGGCTATTTCACTGTTAATTTCTTTTGCCAAAACGGCAGCATCCATTGATTCATCATCTTGACTACAAGAAGAAGCGATTAAAACAAACATGAATGCGAAGGTTAATTTTACAATTCGTGAGGTAAATTGATTTTTCATAATTAGTAGTTTTTTAGTTAAATTAAATATACAAACGATTGCGCTGCCTAATATAATTACTGTCAGCTGGTTAATTCGAAATTTTTTTTTGATTTGTGGGAACTTTTAAATGATAAATACAAATCTCTTTTATCATTATCGTAAATATATATTTTAACTAAATATAAAAAACATAGCGTAAAAGAACTTTGCAAAATGCATTATATCATCAATAAATGGTTTAATAATTTAAATAAATTACAGTAATTTATTTGTTTTTGTTCGCTAAAAAACAGTGATTTATATTTTTTTTTTGAGGATTTTTATGCTAAAATTGAAGAAAATGGCACTTAAAGTTATTGCTGCGCTATTAAAGGATGGGGCAAAAGCAACAAAAAAGGCAACAGATTTTTCAATCTACCGCCTTTTCTTATAGGTTGATTAAATTTTTTATTTTTTTTGAATTGTTCCATGCGTTTTGTCAGCTCTAACTGAACTGCTGATTAACGAATTCAGTTTAATTTATAACAATTTTAAAAATTTATTTTTGTTGTTAAAGTTGGAGAAGAAAGGAAAGTTATTCCTGTATTCGTTAAAACAGAATTTTGTTGAATTTCGAAATACACAGTTGCATTCATGGCTCTTTTTTTATTTTTTCCAGATGCAATAAATAATGGAATACTTCCCAGCGAAGAAAGGATACCGGTTACAACAAACGCCGCCTTAATATCATCGTTCTTATAACGCTCATAGCCAGGAATTCCATAAATACTTTCATATCCAGTGAATTCACCTTTTGGAATTACAAGACCAGTTATCAAGAGTACAGTTCCGCCGCCAACCATCATCCAGGCTGTTTTTTTTTGATTTTTGCTTTTTTGCAAGTAGTCTTGTTTGGTTAAAGTTGGGGCAGTTTTGGTTTGCTGGCTTAAAGCGGTAATTGGTAATGCAAGCACCAGAAAGAAAATAATGACTTTTTTCATAATAAGTGAATTTAAGTTAAATTTTTGTTTAAATTAACATAGTAGTAAGATTAGTATAAATGTAAATTTTAATTTGAAGTAAAAAACATGGCGTAAAACTATTTAATAAAACACCTTATTTTATAACTAATTGGATTAGTAATTCAAATAAAATACAATAAATCATATATTTTAAATTATTTATAAACAGCGATTTATGGTTTTTTAAAGACTTTTTTTAGCTGGAATTGAAGTAAATGGTGCTTAAAATTAGTAGAGAATTGTTACAAAAACAACTCCTCATTATCAATGTTCAAATTTGTTAAGAAGATAACCGTTTTTTGAATTTCTGTGCTTAAAATGGTGTCGTTTTCAATAAAAGGAACTTCACTTCTGTACATTTCCAAAAACGATTCTAAAAATTCGGAGCTTTTTAGCGGCTTTCTAAAATGCAAAGCCTGCGAAGCATTGAGCAGTTCAATGGCCAAAATAGTTTCCACATTGTCAACAATTTGTTTTGTTTTTGTGGCGCCATTGGCACCCATACTCACGTGATCCTCTTGTCCGTTGCTTGAAACAATAGAATCTACCGATGCCGGCGTTGCCAATTGTTTGTTCTGACTTACAATACTTGCTGCGGTGTATTGGGGAATCATTAATCCGCTGTTTAAACCAGAATTTTTTACTAAAAACGGCGGTAAATTCCGTTGCCCTGAAATAAGTTGAAAGGTTCTTCTTTCTGAAATGCTTCCCAGCTCAGCCATAGCAATTCCCATAAAATCAAAAGCAAGGGCCAAAGGCTGTCCGTGAAAATTTCCTCCGGAAATAATTTCGTTGGCTTCCGTAAAAATAATCGGATTGTCGGTTACTGAATTGATTTCTGTGGCGAAAACTTTTTTGCAATAGTTTAAGGCGTCTTTGCTTGCGCCATGAACTTGCGGCATACACCTAAAAGAATAGGGATCCTGCACGTGTTCTTTATGTTGTGCCACGATTTCGCTGTTGTCCAAAAAATCTTTAATGCGTTGCGCCGTTTTTATTTGTCCGTTATGAGGCCTTATAAAATGGATAAGTTCATTAAAAGGCTCAATTCTTCCGTCGAAAGCATCTAAAGAAAGCGCCCCAATTAAGTCGGCCAAATATGAAAGTTTGTATGATTTCAGAATTAAATGAACCCCATAAGCGCTCATAAATTGGGTGCCGTTCAACAAAGCCAGACCTTCCTTCGATTTTAATTCAATTTTGTTCCATTTAAACTGCTTCAAAACCACCTCGCTTGCTACAATTTCATGGTTAAAATATACTTCGCCTTTGCCAATTAAAGGCAACGACAAATGGGCCAAAGGCGCCAAATCGCCAGAAGCGCCCAATGAGCCTTGTTCATAAACAACCGGGATAATATCGTGGTTATAAAAATCAATCAATCGCTCCACAGTTTCTCGCTGAACGCCTGAATGTCCGTAACTTAACGCCTGAATTTTTAGCAATAGCATCAATTTCACAATAGGCTTTTCCACTTTTCTTCCTGTGCCGCAAGCGTGGCTCATCACTAGGTTTTCTTGAAGCTGGTGCAAATTATTATTGTCGATTTTTACATTGCACAATGAACCAAATCCGGTATTGATGCCGTAAATGGGCGCCGCATGTTTCTCGAGTTTTTTATCTAAATACAAACGGCAATTTTCAATTTTTTCAATGGCTTCAGAAGAAAGTTTTAAATTTTTTTCAGTAAAAATAATATCGCTTACCGCAGTAAAATCCAATGGTTTTGAATTGATCTCATGTAGGTTGTTCATGGCTGTGTTTTGGTGCATCAAAATTCCGCATTCCCAACACAATATGCAAATAATTTGTTAAAGTAATATTATAAATTATTTATGATGCAATATGTTTTATATTTGCGCATTATTTAACAAAAAAACAGCAACAAATATGAAAAAATTATGGTTATTGATAGCCGCCATTACAATATTGTCATGTAAAAATGATAAAGAGGCAGACTTCACTATTATTTCTGGGGAAATCACCAACAACAGAGGTGGTGAAATCACCTTCAAAAAACCCAATAATTTAGAATTTAATGAAACCATTCAAGTTTCTAAAGACGGAAAATTTTTGGACACTTTGTTTATTGAATCAGGCAATTACTCTTTTCAATATGGCAGAAACAGGGCAGAAATTTTTGTGACTCCTGGCAGTAACTTGGTCATTAATTTTAATGTAGATGATTTTGATAACACTTTAATTTTCTCCGGAAAGGGCTCAGAAATAAGCAATTATTTATTCGGAAAACAAAAAACTGAGAAAAAGCTATTGGGTGAAAACAATGAAATTTACAAATTGGATGAGGCTCCTTATGTTTCGAAAGTAAAAGATATTAAAACTACTTTGGAAAAATTGGTTTCGGGCAGTAAAGGTATTGATGATGATTTTAAGGCAAAGGAACAACGAAATATCAATTACACCTATTTAACAAGGCTTAATAATTACCAAATTTTTCACAGCCATTATGCGCAAATGCCCGATTTTAAAACTTCTGAAGGATTTTTAAAAGAGTTGGATGCAGTTACGTACGACAATGAGGAAGATTTTTTATTCTCGCCAGATTATAGAACTTTGGTAACCAATCATTACAGAAAAAAAGCGGGAGAATTGTCTCGTGAAAAGCAGATTGACAGTGATGTTGCTTTCATTAAAGTTGTGGGTGCATTGGAAAAACCGATCCTGAAAAATGATCTGATTTATGAGCGTGTTAAATACGCGTTTACGTATTCAGAAGACATAGAAGGGCTTTACAAACAATTTATGGCGTCTTCCACAAATGATGCGCATAAAAAAGAAATTACAAAAAGCTACAATAAATTTAAAACGGTGGCCAAAGGACAACCTTCCCCAAAATTTAAAGATTATGAAAATTATGCCGGCGGAAAAACTTCTTTGGATGATTTAAAAGGCAACTATATTTTTATAAATGTTTGGGCAACGTGGTCAAATCCAAACCCTAGAGAAATGAATTTTTTGAAGGAACTAGAAACTGAGTACAAAGGCAAAAAAATTAAATTTGTGAGTATTTCTGTTGATAGGGCTGCAGATCATGACAAATGGAAAAGTATGATTGCTGAAAATAAATTTGCAGGAATTCATTTGTTGGCAGATAAAGATATGGAATCAAGTTTTGTTCAGGAATATTTTATTAAAATGACGCCTCGCTATATTTTAATTGATCCTGCAGGAAATATTGTAAATGCAAATGCGCCAAGACCGTCAAGCAGCAAATTAAAAAGAACATTTAGTGAACTTAATATTTAAACAATAATTTTATAACATAATGAAAAAAATAATTTTACTTTTTGCAGTGATTGCAATAGTGTCGTGTAAATCAGAACCAAAGGATTACGTAACTTTATCTGGAAAACTAAAAACTCCGGGCGCTGAAAAATTAACTGTTCAGGGAAGAGATTTTACAAAAGAAATTTCAGTAAAAAGTGACGGCACCTTTTCAGATACTTTAAAAGTGACAGATGGCGTTCATGCGATTTCCAATGGTGACGACAGAATTACTTTATTCCTTAAAAATGGTTACGATTTAAACCTGGAATTTAAAGGCGAAAGATTGTCGGATGGTGTTTCATTCAAAGGAGAAGGTGCAGAAACCAATAATTTTATGGAAAATAAACGTACATTCTATATGAGTGACAATGCAAATCCAAAATCTTACTTTACATTGGATAAAGCAGCTTTTGATGCCAAGTTTGCCGCAGCAAAATCAGAATTGCAAGGCTATAAGGACAAGGCTCAAAATTTAGATTCGCTTATTGTTACCATGGATGCAAGAAACGATGAAATGTTTTTTGGTTATATTGAATCCAATTACGAGAGTATGCATGAAACTTTAACCCGTTTAGGAAAAGGAAAGGCATCACCGGTATTTACAAACTATGAAAATTTTAAAGGCGGGAAAACATCATTATCCGATTTAAAAGGAAAATATGTTTATTTGGACATTTGGGCAACTTGGTGTGCGCCTTGTAAAGCTGAAATTCCGTTTTTAAAAACATTGGAAAAAGAATATGCTGGTAAAAATATTGAGTTTGTAAGTATTTCCGTAGACAAGCCAGAAGCTTATGAAACATGGAAAAAAATGGTTGCAGAAGAACAATTGGGAGGCGTACAATTGTATGCAGACAACAATTTTGAATCTCAGTTTATTTTGGATTACAGTATCAATGCAATCCCTCGATTTATTTTAATAGATCCAGCAGGAAATATTGTTGATGCTGATGCCGCAAGACCATCTGAACCAAAACTTAAAGAATTATTTACCGAATTGGGAATTTAATATTCCGATTATTATAAACAAAAAAACCTGTGAAGTGTTAACTTCACAGGTTTTTTTTATTTTAAAAGTTAAAAGTTAAAAGTTAAAAGTTTTTTCGAAAAATATTATTTAATTTCAAATCAAACGCCCTTTCCTTTGGAAAGGGTTGGGGATAGGATTAAATATTAAAAGTTAAAAGTTAAAACTTTTTTCGGTGTTGAAAAAATGAAAATGATTTTTGGTTTTTATGATGCTTTAATTCGTTAAAAGCAGCTATTTTTAATGAAATTGCGGCCATGATAAAATAGATAAGTGTCAATACCCACAAATGCAGCCATTCCCGCGTAACTTCTAATAGTGAAGCATGCATTTGAGTTAATTTTACAAATCCTTCAATGCCTGGTGTTGAAGGAATCATCTTAGCCAATACTTGATAAAAAGTTGAAAATCCTTCCAAAGGATAAGAAAGTCCACTCAACATTAAAGAAGGAATTGAAATGAGCACTAAAAAAACAATGGATTCTTCCCTTCTCTTAAAAAGGGAACTTATCGCAATCCCTAAAAAAACGACTGAAAACACGTAAGGCATTAAAAACGCATAAATAGTTAATAGGGAAGACCTTACCGGAATGGAGAAAATAGTGAACACAACGCCAATTTGAATGGGAATTATAATGGCAAAAATTACGGAGTACAAGCTTGCTTTGCCCAATAAAACTGGGACGGTTCCGCCCTTATGAAGCAATCTTGGAAAATCTGTTCTAATTTTTTTGTCTTCTTTTCTTGAGCCATGTAAAATTCCAATTCCCATTAGGATCACCAGTTGTACAATCAATCCGGTTAAAATGGGAATCATATAGGTGGCATACCCTGAAGAAGTGTTGAACAAACTTGTGGAAAATGCCTGAATCGGCGTTTGATTTTGTTTGGCGGCCGTGATTGGATTTCCTTGGGCCATTGATTTTTTAATGCCAATACCTGCATTAAAATAGCCATTTGTTATGGAGACATTTCCTAAAACTTTTTTATAAAATACCATATTGGAGGCGTCGGCATACGTTGAAATGGCGGTAGGTCTTCCATTTCTGATATTTTTTTCAAAATCTTTTGGAATAATTACGATGCCCATCACTTTTTTTGAATAATAGGCGTGTTTTGCTGCCTGTAAATCGGTAAAGCTGGTGATTGTTTTAATTCCTGCTGAAGCATTCAGCATTTCAATATAATCCCTACTGGTTTTTGTGGCATCTTGGTTTACAACAGCCACAGGCACTTCAAGAATCACTTCATTTGAGTAAACATAGGTGTAAACAAAAAGTAAAATTACAGAGATGGCCAAAAATGTTGAAACGACAGCTTTATCCGATTTTACGGAATTCCATTCCGTAGCAATGGTATTCCAATAGGAAAGCCTTGTTCTGTGATAGGGTTTGTATATCTTTTTTTTCATATTAAATACGGTGAAGAAATTCGCCTTTTAACAATAATTTTTTCAATTTTGACCAACCAGCCAGCAGCGGCAGAATACTTAAAATAACCAAGGAGGCTATGGCGTAAAATGAATAAAAAACAGGAATTCCTCTTTGTGTTTGGTCTAAAAATAATTCAAAAAAATGGGTGAAAGGAAACAACTGGCTTAGCCATTGCATGGCAATAGGCATTCCGAAAACAGGAAAAGTAATTCCTGAAAATGAAAGGCTTGTGGCTGCAAATCCAGATCCCAAGGTGAGCGCCTGTCTCAAACTTTTGCTTATGGAAATAAAAAATACGGCAAACGCCTGACTGGAAATAATCAGCAATAACAAGCCTGCCAATAATGCAAACTTGTTTCCCAATAATGGGAAATCCTGTAAAACAAACATACTGAAATACATAAGTAATCCCACAAAGAAAAACCACAAAGTATATGGAAAAACTTTAGCCATTAAAATCACAAAAGTATTTCCCTTGCTAATTTTATATAATTTTTGTCCTTTACGATATTTAAAATCGGAACCAAAAGAGTAGATGGTGGTTAAAATAACAAATATTTGAAAAAACATCGTTAAAAACCCAGAGTTCAAATAATAGGAATAATTGGTAAACGGATTTGACAGCACATGATTATTTGCGCTTATTGGCTGAAAATTTGTCTTTGCCTGTTTAACTACAACGCCATTTTTAAGTTGCTTCTGAATATTTGCGCTTGCTGAAAGCGTACCAATAACTTGTTTAAAAGTTTTGTCTTCAAGTCCGCCGGGCAAAAGCAAATTGCCATTGAACTGGTTAATTACTTTTGTTTGTTTTCCTTGTTTTAAGTCTTTTTCAAAATGGTTTGGGATGGTTATCAGCCCGTAAATATCGCCAGTTCTTATCAACGCTTCTCCTTCTTTTTGGGTTAAAGGGGCATAGCTGACGTTTAATTCGGGCGTGGCATTGAACTGAGAAATTAGATTTCTGGATAGCGCCGATTGGTCAAAATCAACAACTGCTATGGGTAAATCCCTTGGAACGCCATCCTGAAGCAAAGTGTTAAAAAACAGCATCGAAACAAAAGGCAAAACTATTGTAAAAATAAAATTGGTTTTATAACTAAACAGGATGCTAACTTCTCGCTTTGCGATATGCAAAAATGCGTTCATTTTATTTGTTAAATTGTGAATAATCAATTAAAATACTCATTCCGGGTCTTAAGGAATGTTTATTATTTAAGGGTTTCGCTTTAATCTCAAAAGTTCTGATATCAAATTCACCTGTGGCTTTGGTGGCATTCCAAGTGGCATAATCGCCTAGTGGTGCCACATAATAAATTTTAAAAACGATTTCCTGATTGTTCAGCGCAGGAACTTTTGCTGTAAACGTTGCATCTTTTTTGAAATTAAACAAACTAGTTTCCTTAACATTTAAGATGGCATAGGAATTTGTAAGATCTACCAAATGCACCACGGGATAACCTGCAGGAATCAGTTCTCCCTCTTCAGGCAAAAAATCTAATACTTCCGCATTTATGGGTGCAGTAATATTTCGCTCATTTTTATAGCTTTCCAATTCAATCAGCGCACCGTCAGCTTTTCTGACCAATGCATTTGCAGCGTCAATATCTTCATTTCTCGCTCCCTTTAAAGCCATGGTGTATTGACTGTATGCTGCTTCCTGGTCTTTAATGGAAGCTTCTTTTTTAGCAAAAACTTCATCACGATTTTGTTCAGAAACAACGCCGTCTTTGTATAAATTTTCTATGCGTCCGTAGGTTTTTTTCATTACATTGGCTGCAGCTGTCGCTTTTTCATAAATGCTTTTGGCAGCGCTTATTTCTTCCTTTCTTGCACCGTTGGTTGCTTTGTTGAGTTGCGAATTTGCAGCTTCTTTGGCAGCCAGTGCTTGGGTTTCTTTGCCATCAATTTCCTGGCTTTCGAGTGTTGCCAACAATTGTCCTTTCTTTACGCTTTCGCCTTCTAAAACTTTCATGGATTTAAGCCTTGACGGAATTTTAGCTGAAAGATATATTTCTTTGGCCTCTATTCGTCCTTGTAAAATAACTGTTTTTGGTTTTGTTAAAAACCAAATTCCTGTGAGCACAATAGTTGCGATAACAAGTATGCTGATAAATGATTTTATTGATTGTGATTTTCTCATTTTAGTTTGGTGTTTTTTTGTTCAGGAAACTTTCTGTTTCCCCAAGTTGTACCATTAATTCGCCAAAGGCTACATTATAGTGGTAAAGCGCCTCTATTTTATGCAATTTTATTTCAGTCAGTTTTAAAGTGGCATCTATTACTTCTATAGAAGTTCCAGTACCTTCTTCGAACGCTCTAGTTCTCATATATTTTAGTTTTTCGGCCAATATTTGATCAGCATTCAAACTTTCATATTGTTCTTGTTGTTTCTTCAACTCATTGTAAATTTTTTCGGTATAGGTTGATAGATTTAAGCGGGCTTGTTTTTCAATTTCTTGTACTTGAGAAACTTTATATTTTGATGCCTTCAATTTATGCGCTCTTTGAAAACCGTTAAAAACAGTCCACTCTGCGCCAATGCCAACAATCCAATTGGTTTTGGCAAATGATAAATTATCTTTCCATAAGGAGTGTTTTCCAAAGGCGGCTATTTTAGGATAATATTCGCTATTTTCAATTTTTACGCCAACTTCTGCTAATTTAAAGTTAGCATCAATAAGTTTCAACTGCTTGTTTTTAATCAGCATATCTTGTTGAAAATCAGTTAGAGGAGCTAAAATTACAGGTTCCATAAATTTGGTTGAAATGGTATTGAATACGCTTCCGCCAATTAAATTTTGAATGGCCGTAATTGCCAAAGACACATCCTTTTGTGCGCCCAATAATTCTCTTTTGGCATTTGATAAGGATACTTTAGCATTCAAGGTTTCAACTTCTGCAATCATTCCGTTATTAAATAACTTATTGGCCTGAATGTTATGCATTTCAACCGTTTTATAGATTTCTGTACGTAAATTTTCGGCTTCTTTGGCAAGATTTAATTTGAAGTAGAAATTAATCAATTTAAGGGTTAATTCATCTTTTTTTAGTTGATGCTGATTTTCTGAAAGATCCAGTTTTAAATAGGCAGCTTCATTTGCAGCATGTATTTTTCCGCCTGCGAAAATAGTCCAATTTACATTTGCTGAGGCAAAACCAAAATTACGATCCAATAAACCAAAGTTCCAATCGCCCAAAACGGCTTCCGGATTCGGAATATTCATTAAGCCGCCAACCATATCGCGGGAAGAATTTAAATCGACCGTAATATCTTTATCTAAATGAATGTAACTTCCTGAAACGCCAACTGTTGGGTAATACAATCCTTTCATCGCTTTTCTTTCTTCATCTACCGCTTGAACTTCGTATTTAGAGGCATTTAAATCGCCATTTTGTTCAAGCATTAAATCATAAGCTTGTTTTAATGAAAGATCCTGGGCATTGCTGATGATCGAAAACAATAAAAAAATGCCAGTCAATAGGTTGACTTTTGGGTTTAATTTGAATTTTGAGAATATTTTTGTCATTAATCAACACTTTTTAAAAAATTCAAAATATTGTTGGTTAAATATTCCACATCATCATTCAATAAATCCTGATTTTCAAAGATGTTGTTTCTTTTGAATTGAATATAATCCACCACATACACAAAAATGTGATAATACAATTGATACAGGCTAACGTTCTTAGAAATTTCATTTGTATTAACGCCTATTTCTTTGAGGGTTTGCATTAATGACAAACTTTTGTCTTTAAGTTCCTCTGTCAATGAAAAATTATCATTATGCAATAATTGATAGAAAAATTTTGAAGCAATGGGTTCGTTCAATGAATAAACAATCCGGTTTTGCACAAATGCACTTATAATAGGCTTGAAGCTGGTATTATTTAATGCGATAAGAAATTCCAATTCTTGGTATAAAGAAGAAATTTTTTCATCATACAATTCATTTATTAAATCCTGTTTGCCGCTGTAAATTCGGTATAAATAACCGCCGCTTACATTTGCGTTTTTTGCAATCATAGCGATGGTGGTTGCTTCAATGCCATAATCAACAATTGTTTTCATGGTGGAAGCTTTGATTCGCCATATTTTTTCTTCATCAATTTTACGTGCCATATTGTTCTATATTTAAAATGCAAAGATATGAATAAACATTCATTCATTTATTATTAATCGATAAATATTTAAAAAATTAGCAATAATAGCGAGGAATTATTTGGTGCATTGGGAATATAATATTCCGATTAATTTAAACAAAAAAACCTGTGAAGCTCGCTTTACAGGTTTTTTTATATTAAATATTAAAAGTTAAAAGTTTTTTTGAAAAATATTATTTAATTTCAAATCAAACGCCCTTTCCTTTGGAAAGTGTTGGGGATATAATTAACTCAATATCGATCTTGAAATTACTATTTTTTGAATTTCAGAAGTTCCCTCATAAATTTGGGTAATTTTGGCGTCACGCATTAAACGTTCAACATGGTATTCTTTTACAAAACCATAACCTCCGTGAATTTGAACGGCTTCAACAGTAACATTCATGGCGGTATCTGCGGCATATAATTTTGCCATCGCACCGCTTAAATCATAGTTTAAGTGTTGGTCTTTTTCCCAGGCTGCCTTCATACATAAATGTCTTGCGGCTTCAATGGAAGTTGCCATATCGGCCAATTTAAAAGCAATGGCTTGGTGTTGGCTAATTTCTTTTCCAAAAGTTTTGCGTTCTTTAGAGTATTTTAACGCCAATTCATAAGCTCCGGAAGCAATACCCAATGCTTGTGCGGCAATTCCTATTCTTCCGCCGGCAAGTGTTTTCATGGCAAATTTAAATCCGAATCCGTCTTCACCAATTCTGTTTTCTTTGGGAACTTTTACATCAGTAAACATTAAAGAATGGGTGTCGGATCCGCGAATCCCTAATTTATTTTCTTTATTTCCAACGGCAAAACCGGACAATCCTTTTTCAACAATTAAGGCATTGATTCCTTTATGTCCTTTTGCGACGTCAGTTTGGGCAATTACAATATAAACGCTTGCATTACTTCCATTGGTAATCCAGTTTTTTGTGCCGTTTAACAAATAATAATCCCCTTTATCAATGGCAGTTGTGTGCTGTGAAGTGGCATCAGAACCGGCTTCAGGCTCACTCAAACAAAAAGCGCCGATAATTTCGCCTGTTGCAAGTGGCACCAAATATTTTTGTTTCTGTGCTTCAGTCCCAAAAGTTTCCAATCCCCAGCAAACCAAAGAATTATTTACAGACATCACTACGGAAGCCGATGCATCAATTTTTGAAATTTCTTCCATCGCCAAAACATAAGATACGGTATCTAAACCGCTGCCACCATACAATGGGTCAACCATCATCCCCAAAAATCCAAGTTCCCCCATTTTTTTTATTTGTTCGGCAGGAAATTGTTGTTTTTCATCGCGTTCAATCACACCAGGTAAAAGCTCAGTTTGGGCAAAATCACGAGCGGCATCGCGTATCATTATCTGTTCTTCGGTCAAATTAAAATCCATAATTAATAAGAGTTTTATATAAAAAATATTTTTTGTTCAAATATAAAACTTTTTTAGGTTAATTTTTACATATTTAATAAAAATGGGAAATAGTTGACTTATAGAATTCCAATTTTAAAATAAATGAATAAAATTTGCTGAATAATTAGAAAAGGCACCAATATTTTGTTTTTTAAGAAAGATTGCGTTCTAAAAACCAAGAGAATGTATTAATTGAGATTTTGCCATAATAATGGACCATTACTTATGAAAAATATTTACATTAGCGCATCAGTTTTTTATTAAATTTGTGACGCTTAATCACCTTTTATTATTCATGCTTAACTATTAAATTATGACACAAATGTGACCTCCCTTTGGAGGAATTATTTTTAAAACAGCAAATAAATATTTTAGAACAGGCAGTAAATTAAAGTCATAATAAATTAAAATAAAGGATGAAAAAATTATTAAAAAAGTACGAAGATAAGCAACCCGAAATCGTTTTTCATTGGAAAGACCAAGAAACTGAAGCAGAAGGCTGGACCGTTATCAATTCTTTAAGAGGCGGTGCCGCAGGTGGCGGGACAAGAATGCGTAAAGGATTGGATATGAATGAAGTACTTTCGTTGGCGAAAACCATGGAAGTGAAATTTACCGTTTCAGGCCCAGCAATTGGAGGCGCAAAATCGGGTATCAACTTTGACCCAAACGACCCAAGAAAAGAAGAAGTTTTAAGACGATGGTATAAAGCCGTTACACCTTTACTAAAACATTATTACGGTACCGGAGGCGATTTAAATGTAGATGAAATTCATGAAGTGATTCCAATGACCGAAGATTGTGGTGTGTGGCATCCGCAGGAAGGTGTTTTTAACGGACATTTTAAACCAACCGAAGCAGAAAAAATCAACAGAATTGGCCAATTGCGCTTTGGCGTCATAAAAGTGATTGAAGATGCCAATTTTTCTCCCGATTTATCCAGAAAATTTACTGTTGCCGATATGTTAACCGGATACGGAGTTGCCGAAGCCGTAAAACATTATTACCATATTTATGGCGGTTCCATTGTAGGTAAACGCGCCATTGTGCAAGGATTTGGAAATGTTGGTGCCGCATCAGCCTATTATTTAACGCAATTGGGCGCTAAAGTGGTGGGGATTATTGACAGAAACGGCGGATTAATCAATGAGACCGGATTTACCTTGGAGGAAATGAGAACCTTATTTTTGGAAAAAGACGGGAATCAGTTGGCTGCCAAAAATATCATTCCGTTTAATGAAATCAATGAAAAAATTTGGTCTTTGCCTGCAGAAATTTTTGTTCCTGCCGCCGCATCGCGCTTGGTAACTCAAGAACAAGTTGAAAAAATGACAGCATCTGGATTGGAAGTTATTTCTCCGGGTGCCAATGTGCCTTTTGCCGATAAGGAAATTTTCTTCGGACCTATTATGGAATTTACCGATAAACAAGTGAGTTTAATTCCCGATTTTATTTCAAATTGCGGTATTGCAAGGGTTTTCGCTTATTTAATGGAATCAAGAGTTTCATTGCCAATGAAAGATGAAGCTATTTTTGGCGATATTTCAAATACCATCAAAAAAGCATTG
>JAAFHC010000050.1 GCA_010906935.1 Gelidibacter sp. | reverse complement strand
TTTCCAATTGGTTTATGGCTGTACTTGGGTTAAAATTAGCACCTGTTAACCAGTCATGCTTTTCATACCAGTCTTTTGCCTTTTCCCTGCTCCAGCGCTCCTGGGCAGTTAAACTTCCAAAAGATAACGTTAGTATTATTAAGGTAAATAGTGTTTTTTTCATAATATTATTTTTGTGAGGGTATTTTTAAAATAGTTTCTTCAGATACCGGAATTCCAAGGTTTGGAGTTCCATCTTTGTTCCATTTGATTTTTTGCATTCTTGGAGATCGCTTTCCACCGCAGCCATCACCAGGATTAGAATTTGCATGATACAATATCCAGTCCTCTGTTCCGTCCGGTGATTTAAAAAAGGAATTATGACCGGGTGCGTAAACCGAATTTTCTTCAGACTTAATGAAAATAGGCTTCGGGTGCTTCTCCCAAGCAGCCGGATCCAAAAGATCATCACCTATAAAACTTAACATCCCAAGAGAATAATAATCTGTCCAGCAACCATTGGCCGAAAAAACGATAAAGATCTTTCCATCATGTTCCAGGTATTGCGGGCCTTCATTTACATTTACATGTGGAGGATTTATCTCATCATCCAGATCGCCCTGTTTTTCCCAGATATGAGTAGGTTGTGAGATCAAAACCCGGTTACCTTCGATGGTCAAGGGATTTTTCATTCTAGCGATGTAAATATTCTGCTGACCGTTTGTGTCGCCTTCCCACCCAGACCAGATCATATAAAGTTCATCTTTATATTTAAAAACATTTCCGTCAATGGCCCAGCGGTCTGGATTTGCAGAAATTTTTCCTTTAAATTTCCATTCTCCATTGAATGGATCTTTAGATTTATTTTCTAGAACATACATGCGATGGTTGCTATTATCCCCATCATCTGCAGCAAAGTATACATACCATTTACCGTCTATTACATGAAACTCCGGAGCCCAAATATTTTTGGAATACATGGTGTCTTCGGGCGGAGTCCAGATTGTTTTACTTTCAGCATCTTTTATATTCGCCAGATTTTTTGTTTTCCAAAGCACTAATTTATTCTGAAGTGTATTGGTGTAATAATAATAGCCATCGTGAAAAGTACTGTAAGGATCTGCTCCGGAAGTTAAAATTGGATTGGTGAATTTACCCGACTGTGCAAAAGCAGTAACGCTTACAAGTAAAAGTAGCAGGCTGAGGTTATAGATTTTCTTCATTGTTATTTATAATTTTAAGCTTAACCAGGTATAAGGGGCATTCGGCTGAGTGGTGGAAAGCATTTCAGAATAATTTGAATTTCCTCTTTCTATAAGTTCCATGCTGAAACCAATTCTGGAATTGGAACCAGGTTTCCCGCCAATCGAATTCCATGGAATGGATATTTCCTGAATGTATCCATCAATATTTTTTACTGCTGTTTTTATTTCGGGCATTTCTATTTCTACCCACTCTGAATTGTTGCCTTCAAAAATCTGAATTTCATTAGCTACGGAAATGTTTATTTTGAAAACACCCTTATCTGGTTTCTCATAGTTTTTATTTGAAGGGTCTAAATAAATAGCCGTTCCGTCATTATTATTAATGTTTTCTGATGTGCTCAAAATTGCCTTGTCTAAAACTTTTGTAATAACATACAAGTTGTTAGCATCAGCCGAAACATTAGCCTTCAATTGAGTTTCGCCTTTATGCCCAATTAAAATAGGAAAGTCTTGTTGCCAGATGTCTTCTGAAGTTTCACCGTCTATTAAAACGGACATGTTTTCAGCTTTTAATTCAGGAATCACAAAACCTTTAATCATCCATACTTCAGCGCTTTTAGTGCTTGAAAAAGCATTCGTAGTCGTTAAAGCGACAACTGAGTTATCTTTAAGCACTGCAATGCTATTCCATAAAGCAGATGAGTTTTCAGAAATAAGAAATGGAGTTGTAATTCTATCAAAATTTTTGGCATTATCATCCCCAATTGCTACTCTCATTTCAGCATTACTAATACTATTTCCGTTTCTGTTTTCAGTTCCCTGATACGAAAGAAGGGTTTCGCTGGTAAGTAATTGTGCGAGATATGTAGCTCCTGCGTGTTCAGAATCTTCAAGAGATTCCTTTAATGCATAACTTCTGTTTTCGTTATTTCCGCTAACAGTTTGCGACCAGTTTTCAGAAATTGAATTTCTAATAATATAAGGTTTAAACTCGTTATTGCTACCGTTATCTTCTATAGAATAAACAATTTCATTTTTATTTTGAAGATAAATAGGAGAAGGCATCCCGTCTCGACTACCACTTCTAAAGCTGGTGATTTCTGGTTCTTTGGTCCACGTAATTCCGTTATTTGTAGATCTTAGCACAGAAATATTTTGCTCATTAGTGCTCTGATAAACGTTTTCATTTGAAAAGAATAACTGGATTTCTCCACTGGGTAATTGTAATAAAGTGGGCTCCCAAACACCATTGTCAAATTTGGTATCTCCCTCATAAACCGTTTGATCATTTCCCCAAGTCATTCCACCATCTGTACTTAAAATTGTTTTAATCAAAAACCTCTTAGATATAGCCGCGGTTTCTCCGGGACGTGGATTGTAACTCAGTAAAATAGACCCATTTTCCAACTGAAGAAGATCTGGAGTAGCCATATTAACACCTTCTTTAGAAGTCGCTACAGTTACAGGTTCTGACCAAGAACTACCAAGATCATTGCTCATTTTTACTAACACGTTTCCATTAGATTCATAAGTTACGAGCAGCGACTCATCACCTAATTGAATAAGTCTTGCATAACCGTTGTAACTCTGCTCATTCACTTTAGATATTTGTGTTTGTGTAGTATAATCCCACGCAATTCTAATTCCGGGAACAGGATCTTTTGTTTCGATTTCTGAAACAGGGTTTTCAGGATCGCCGGGATTATATGGCTCAGATGATTGATTTGCCGAACAACTGAGAACACAAATACCATAAATAAATACTATTGACTTTTGTAGATATTTCATCAGCTAATTTTTTTATATTTCTTGTGAAATTCCAAATTTGCTAACCAAACTATAATATTCCTCATTTGAGATTGTGATCATACAACCATGTCTAACTTTAGAAGGCAAACTGTATTTATCCCAGTCACTAAAAAAAGTATAACCTGATGCCTGATACCAAGGACCATTTAAGTTATCTGAGATCGAAAGGCCGTAAGACACACCCGGATATTGCTCATAATATAAATACCAATTATCTCCATCTGGTGAAGGAATTAAGGTTGGTGCTTCCCGAAAATTTGGACTTATAGGATCCTGAGGAAGCGAGTACGGTCCTAATAGGGAACCAGATCTGGCAATCCGAATTGTTTTTCCTGTTGGCCAATAAAGTGTAGGATAGGTTTCATCTTTTAAAATCGCATAATAACTACCATCAATTTTTCTGATAATAACATCAATAGTACCAAAATCCCAATCAAAAAGTCGCTGAGGAGTCCCTTCAAAAGTCTTAAGATCTTTAGACAAAACATAAAGTGTACGTTGGCTTGCCCAGTAACTTTCAGGATCTTCTTTAGATCCTTCTTTATGAGGTGTATGCCAGGTCATAATAAATTGAGAAGAGGCATCGTCATAAAAAAGTTTTGGCGCGCCAATGCGCTGTAATGCTTCTGCATAGCCAGACGTTGCCTTTAGATCTGGCGTGTAAACTGAATATTTTTTCCAAGAGATCAGATCTTCAGAAACCCAAATGTTTATGTCTGGTGAAGAATCACTAGTATTCCCAGCTATATAATATTTTCCTTGCGGTCCTTTTACGATATCCGGATGCCCTTGATAATCTTCAAAAACCCGTTTTTTATCATTTAAGTTTTGCCAATGCAGACCATCTTTGGATACAGAATAATATAATCTTCCGTAGTCCTGATTTGTCATGTGTGCAAACAGGTAGGCTTCGTTTTTAGGTTTTTCTCCATCTTTCACCTGTCCCGGAGGATTAGGTTGTTGTGCAGAAACAGGTATAAACCTTACAATGACCAAGATTAGTAATAAGAAATGTTTTTTCATAAATAGAAAACCGTCATCCAATTTTCATAGAATGACGGATATTTTTTTTTAGTGCTTATTTACTTCAGAAGTAAGCGCACTGATTAAATCAGTTTCTTCTTTTTTATAGGGTTTACCATCATTTCTGAAAACTTCGTGAAACCATACATCAGGCTCGGCAGTATAGGTTTTAGTCCAGCTATCCCAAGGATATTTTGTTTGGGTTTTACCGTCTACAAATCCCCAGTTAAACATTCCTACATTATAATTTTTGGCAATTGGCAGGAATCCCTGGAAAGTACTACCGTTTGGTCTGGCCATATATTCTGTACACAGAATCGGCTTACCATAACGTTGTAATTCTTTTATATTTTTTTCGAAATCTGCCGGTGTATTGTAATTGTGAAAAGTTATGATATCTGATTCTTCCAGTTGCATTTTGTGCATTGGTTGCATGTTTTCAGGATCACTCCAGTCTCCAGTCCATACCCCGGATGTTAATGGTTGAGTAGGATTTACAGATCGAGCCCAAGCGAAAGCATTTTCTAATAAAGGCATTACCAGTTCGGCCTTATTTGGGATCTCAACATCTTCATAAGATGGTCCGGTCATATTATCCGGCTCATTCCATATGTCCCATCCAAGAACACGATCATCATCCCTAAATTTTCCTATAGTTTCTTTTACATATTTCTCAAGGCGTCCATATTGAGTACTGTCCTGAAGAACTTGTTGTCCGGGACTTTGAACCCATCCAGAATTGTGTACATGCGGTTTTGGAACTCTCTGTTCACCTGCTTTTGGAAAAGGATCCCAGCAGGAATCGAAAAGAACAAACAAGGTTTTAATCCCGTGTCTGTCGGCGATTTCAAGGAATTTGTTCATTCTATCATACAATCCTTCAGGATCATTTTTATGAAGCAAATCATGAAGGTAAACGCGCATGGTATTCATACCAATATCTTCTGCCCAGCCAAGTTCTTTGTCTATGGTTTCCAAATCAAAGCTTTCTTCCTGCCACATTTCCAATTGGTTGATGGCTGTACTTGGATTAAAATTCGCACCTACTAGCCAGGGTTGTTGGCTGTACCAAGCATTAGCTTTATCCTTGCTCCATATCTCTCTGGATTCTGAAGTTTTAACAGCTGGTTTTTCATTATTCTGGCCGGATTCTTTGCAGGAGATAAAAGCACAGACCATTATCATTGATAAAAAGAGAATTATTTTTTTCATTGATCTTTTTTTTAAGTAAAATCCCTGAAGCAACTAATTCAAAAGCTTCAGGGAATAAATATTAATACTGAGGGTTCTGCTCCAGATTTGGATTATTATCAACTTCTTCCTGAGGAATAGGCAATCTTATATCCTTTCCTATTTCAAAATTGTTGAAATCCGGATCTCTTTCAATAATCTTGTCTACAGATTCCTGAGTATCCAAATCTCCCCATCTTTTCAGGTCTTCCCATCGTAGACTTTCACCGGCAAGCTCAAAAACTCTTTCCATTTTTAAGCGCTCAAGAAATTTATTTTGATCATTTCCAATTTCAGGATAAGCTTCGGCTAAAGGAGACATATTGGGTCTTTCTCTCACCATATCTACATATTTATAGGCCTCCGAAGTCATTCCCAGTTCATTTAAAACTTCCGCATAGCGAAGCAAAATATCGGCATATCTAATAATTCTCAGATTTACACCAGAATAATAATCTTCATTATCTCTCTTGTAATCTCTAGCTCCTTTTCTAAACCAAGCTTCGTCTTCACCCCATTCCCAGTCTCTCCCGTAGGTCTTATCTCCAAAATCTTCAAAAAGGCTTGGATAAAACAGTGTATGCCGTAATCTTGGGTCTATTTCGCCATCAACCGTTTTTTCCTGCTTAAAAGAATCAACCAGCCAGAATCTTGCCTGCCCGTCTGACCAGCCAATTCCTCTTGGCGCGAAGAATTGTGCCCGGTTATTCGATACTGAAGCACTAGCATCTTCACCTGTACCACCGCGACGCTGATCACCAAACTGAATCTCAAATACAGATTCTGAATTATTCTCGTTGAGATCTGTAAAATTGTCTTTATAATTAGCAACAAGGCTGTAATTAGCTCCCTCTCCAATTACTAGAAAGTCAAGGGCTAATTTTGCCTCATTCCATCTTTTCTGTTGCATATAAACTTTAGCAAGCATCGCCTTAGCAGCACCTTTTGTAGGTCTTCCTACATTTTCAGCATCCCACTGTATTGGTAAATCTGCAAAAGCCTCGTCCAAATCTTGCTCTACCTGGTCATATACTTCTTGCTGTGATGACTGTAACGGAAGATCGTTTGGTTTTGAAGGTTCAAGAATAATGGGTGCATTTTCCCAAAGTAGCCCAACATAGTAGTAATTAAAGGCTCTCAAAAATTTGGCTTCTGCCAAAATAGATTGCTTTCTTGACTCATCCTCAAATTCAATTCCTGGTACATTAGCCAGGACCTGATTTGCTCTGAAAATCGCCTTGTACGAATCTCTCCAGGTTTCGGCATTACCTTGCCAGAAATTATAGTTGATATAATTAAATCTGGTCCAGTCTGCAAGTTCCACCCAAGGGCTCTGGCTAAAACCTTCATCTGAAGTTAAATCCAGTCTAAAAGACATCCACCGTGACCACATCCCATCTTTATAAAACATGGCATATATAGAATTAACTCCCAATTCTGCATCGTTTGGTGTCGCCCAGAATTGCTCTGTGGTAAGAGCATTCGGATTTTTAAGATCAAGTTCGTCTTTTTGGCAGGAAACTACCGCTACGAGCGAACAGATAACTGTAAATATTAATAGTATTTTCTTCATCATTGTTATATTTATGTTTATGATTAAAAACCAAATTCTACTCCTAAAGAATATGTTTGAACATTAGGAAACGATCCAAAATCAACTCCTCTCTGGAAAATATTATTATTACTGAATTCAGGATCAAGACCTTGATAACCCGTAATTGTGATAATATTTTGAGCTGAAAGACTTAGACGCACTTTTGAAAAACCAATTTTGTCAAGTGTGTTTTTTGGAAGACTGTAACCTAATCCTATGTATTTTAGTCTTGCAAAACTGCCGTCTTCTAGCCATCTGTCACTATCTCCTCTTGAGTTAAGGGTAGTTCCCCTTACTACTCTTGGGAAGTCTGTATTCGGATTTTCTGGTGTCCAGGGCTGAACTCCCGCTCTATAGTTACTGTCATCATCAAATCGGTCTACAATACTTCTGAAGCCGTTATAAACAGTAGCTCCAAAAGATCCAATCCAGTTCATTGAGAAGTCAAAATCTTTATAAGTAACTCCCGCATTTAGTCCCATCTCAAAATCTGGCCAGGGGCTTCCTACAACTGCTTTATCTTCATTGGTAATCTCACCGTCATCGTTCACATCAACAAATCGAATATCACCCGGCAATGCGCTAGATTGTATCATATCCCCTGCAGAATCTGTATACCCTTCAATTTCTTCCTGACTTTGGAACAATCCATCTGTTTGTAGAACATACCACATTCCTACAGGTTCACCTGCACGAGTAATTGTGTTATCCTGGATACTTTCATTTAAACCATTACCTAAATTTATAAGCTTATTGTTAAGTTTTGTGAAGTTTACAGAAGCATTAAAACTAAGGTCGTTATTGATTACATTGTTGTAAGCTACGTTGAATTCAAAACCTCTGTTCTCTACGGTTGCTGCATTCGCAATTGGATTACCACCATCATTACCTGTTGAAAGGAGAATAGGGAAACCAAATAGTACATTCTCCGTTTTAGCGATAAAATAATCTGCGGTTACCTGAAGCTTGCTTTTAAACATCTCAAGGTCTAGACCTATATTTGTTTGCTTTAATGTTTCCCATCTAAGCTCAGAATTTGCCAGTCTTACTTGTGTAGCAGAAGGATACAGAGTTTGCCCTGTTCCCATTACAACCGCTCCAAATGTGTTAATGAAACCTTGATATTCATAATTACCAATGTTTCCACTTCCTAGTTCACCATAACTCGCTCGTAGTTTAAGGTCACTAATGCTCTCTACATTGAAGAAAGATTCATTGCTTAATCTCCATGCTAGTGAAAGAGAAGGGAAATTTGACCATTTGTTTTCATCGCTAAATCTTGAAGAACCATCTCTTCTAAATACGGCATTTAGCAAATAACGATCGTCAAAATTGTATTCAAGTCTTCCTAAGTAAGAAAGCAGTATAGCTTCATTTCTAAAACCACCTACCTGTGCCTGATCTCCAAGGTCAAGAACATCAAAATATTCGCCTGTATTTGGATTTATCAGCAGATTTCTTTTTAAACCGTTGATCTGCTCATAGCTATCTTTCTGATAAGTTGCACCTACTAATAGTGTGAAGTTATGCTTATCGAAATCTTTCTTAAAAGTTAGCGTGTTTTCCAGAAGCTTTGTTTGAGACTGCGCTCTGTTTTGATTTGTAAAAGACGCATCATAAGGCTGGTTTAAAGTCCAGTTACCTAATTTTCTTAAATACTTAAAATTATCAAAACTCGTTTCGTAACCAAAACTTACTCTATATTTCAAGAATGGGAATGGATCAAGTTCTGCCCATACATTACCTCTAATTCTGAAGTTTTCTATAGTTTGATCTATAAGATTTGAAATTGCTACTGGATTTGCAGCAAACGTATTTGCAACTCCAGATTTACCGTAACCATATCCTCCGGGATTGCTTTCGTCATAAACTGGAATAGTCGGAAAAAGTCTCACCACATCAATAAAAGGATTCCCTCTCATTGCTTCCGGTCCTCCTATTTCAACATTCTTTGATTTAGATAATGCAAGATTTTCTCCAATGCTAAAGATTCCTTTTTTTCCGCTACTATTAACACGGAAAGACACACGATCAAATTTTGTATCGATCACAGTTCCTTTATTCCCGAAGTAGTTACCGGACATGAAATAAGAGGAGTTTTCTCCACCTCCAGAAAAACTCACATTTTGATCCTGAATAAGCCCGGTACGGAATACTTCATCCTGCCAATCTGTGTTTACATCAAGATTTAAGTTCTGTCTTGGTATCCCTGCATTATCGTAAGCCATATTGTTCAATTGAACAAATTCTTCCTGACCAGCAAGATCATATCTTGGCACTTCGGTAACACTTAATTTTGAGCTCACAGTTACTTGAAGAGGTCCCTGCTTACCCTTTTTAGTGGTGATAATTATAACACCGTTTGCTGCACGAGATCCATAAATCGCAGCAGCCGCAGCATCTTTTAGAATCTGAATAGATTCAATATCATTAGGATTAAAATCCCTATTCGCTGTAGTAATCAATCCGTCAATTACATATAACGGATTTGCATTCTGAAGGTTTTTCAATCCCCGAATCTCTATTTTTGCTTCCTGTCCGGGCTGACCTCCACCTCTTACATTTACACCAGCAGCAAGTCCCTGAAGACTTTCTGCTACCGTGGTAGTTTGTCGTTTCTGAATTTGATCAGATTTTACAATAGAAATGGCACTAGTAAGATCTTTTTTGCTCTGAGTTCCGTAACCCACAACAACTACTTCGTCCAATGCAGCAATATCTTCCTGTAAAAAAACATTTACAACCAATTGATTGTTAATAGGTACTTCCATGGTTTTATAACCAATATAGCTAAAAACCAAAGTTTGATCGCCATCTGCAATAATGGAATAATTACCATCCATATCTGCCGAGGTTCCCTGGGATGTTCCTTTAACCACAACATTTACGAATGGTACCGGTTCTCCATTCATGCTGGTAATTGTTCCTGTTACTTCAGTTCTCTGTGCAAAGGTTTGCTGAACACAAAAAAGAATAAAAGCCAGAATTAAAAATGACTTGAAATTAAAAGGTAATTTAGTTCTCATAATAGAATCTCATTTAGGAATTTTTTAAGTTAATGATTTGTTGAAACGAATTGACGAATATATTTGAAACATATATCTAAATAAGACACATTGTTGCATTTTTGTGAATATCTTAAATTTTATCAAATAAATAAATTTAAGTGGTTAAAAATATCAATTCATCGTTATTCAAAGTAAATTATTTTATTCCTAAGATGAATGCATTTATCGTTTCAATTATTCGACAGAATTAATCAACTTTAAGAAAAAGTTAATTGTATTAGATTTTTGAAACGAATTGTTGAAGAATAGGACAATTTGATTCTTAGAATTATTGATTAATTAACGTAAATTTGTAATTATGAGAGTCTCGCTGATCATAGTATTATTTCTAAAGGTTTTTAGCATTAATGCCCAAAGTCATTCTTTCCATCATTATCGTGTGGAAGATGGTTTATCCCATAATTCTGTGATAAGTATGTTACAAGATCATCGGGGATTTATGTGGTTTGGAACAAAGAATGGATTGAATAGATTCGATGGCTATAACTATAAAATATTTCAGCATAAGCCAAGAGATCCCAATAGTGTTGGAAGTAATTTTATAAGATGCTTGCATGAATTTAAAGGTGCTATATGGGTTGGCACAGATACAGGTCTTTTTAAATACAATGAAAAAATGGAGTCTTTCAGTTTAATTGAAAGTACTAAAGACCAGCCCATTCTCGATATCGCAAATGATAAAAAAGGTAACCTCTGGTTTGTTGCCGCAGGGAACCTTCATAAAAGATCACTAAATTCTGATAAGGAAGAAGTTTATAAGCAGTCTTATTTTTCATTTATCTCCACCAGTGAATCTGGAAGAATCTATGTTTCATCATCAGAAAATTTGTTTGAATATGTAGAAGACAATGATTCCTTTCAAAAAATGGATCTCAGTTATAAAAATAATGAATCTGTAATTATTACTGAGATTGCTGCGAATATTGCAGAGGATACAATCTTTATCGGTACAAAAAATAATGGAGCTTTAACTTTTTCGTTATCTGAAGGAAAGGCTTCATCTTTATTAAACGAAAAAGAGAATCCTCTATTTGTAAGAAATTTTTTGAGAAAGAACAATGAGGAGCTATGGATAGCCAGTGAGTCCGGGATATTTATTTACAATCTTAAAACCGGTGAATATGAAAATTTCAAGAAGAATTATAATAATCCATATTCCCTATCAGATAACGCCATCTATTCTTTAGTTCTGGATGAGGAGGAAGGAGTATGGATAGGAACTTATTTTGGTGGAGTTAATTATTACCCTAAGCAGTATACTCCTATTAAAAGGTATTTTCCCAGAGTGGGTGAGAATTCTATTAGCGGGAATGCCGTAAGGGAAATTAAAAAAGATAAATATGGAGACTTGTGGATAGGGACCGAGGACGCGGGTCTTAATAAATTGAATTTATCCACAGGCAAGTTTAAAAATTATCCTTCTATTAGGGATAATGGTAATATTTCACACTACAATATTCATGGCCTTCTTCCTCGGGGGAATGAACTATGGATAGGTACTTTTGAGCATGGTTTGGATGTGATGAATATCAAAACCGGAAAAATAATCAACCACTATGGTACCGATAAAAATGAGGGAGGATTAAGAAGCGATTTCATTTTATATATCAATGAAACCAAAAATGGAGATATATACGTTTTGACCTCTTCGGGTATTTTTATATATCTTGAAGATTCCAACTCCTTTCAGGTAGTACCAGGTTTTCCCAAAGTTTATCATTATACTTATTTAATCGAAGACAAAAATGGTGTTTTATGGGCCGGCACATATTGGGATGGTCTTTACTATTATGATCCCAATAGTGGTAAAAAAGGATTTTTTAAATACAACCGGAATGATCCCAATAGTATCAGTTCGAATATCATCAATGGGATTTTTGAGGACTCAGATAACAGATTGTGGATTACTACAGAAAACGGCATGAATTTATACAATCCGGAAAAGAATAACTTTACTAGGATTACGGAGGAAGATGGTTTCCCGAGCAATGTCAACTATTCAATTCTGGAAGATGAAAATAGAAATCTGTGGATATCTACTTCCCGTGGACTGGTAGAATATAATCCAGAGACAGGAGCGACGAAGATATTTACTAAATCTAATGGATTATTAAGTGATCAATTCAATTATAGTTCTTCTTTTAAAGATGATTCAGGTGAAATGTACTTTGGAAGCGTGAATGGATTGATAAGTTTTAATCCCGAAACTTTTATTCAGAATACTTATCATACGCCAATTTATATCACAGATATTCAGATATATAATAAGGAGATGAATATTAGAAATGAGCGCTCACCTTTGGAAAAGTCTATTTCTTATTCTGAAAAACTTCAGTTGAATAATAAACAATCAACTTTCACTTTAGAGTTTGCCTCTTTAAGTTATACGGCTCCGGAAATGACCAAATACTGGTACAAATTGGAAGGGCTTAATAATAACTGGATAAGCCTTGGTGAAAATCATGAAATTACTTTTACCGAATTGCCTCCGGGGAATTACACTTTAAATCTTAAAGCGCTGAACAACAATGGTATGTTGAGCTATAATACCATGAGTCTTGAAATTTTACCACCATTTTTAGCAAGTAAAACAGCCTATGTTTTATATACTATCTTTTTGTTGCTTTTCCTGTTTTTCCTGCTTCAATATTATCATAGATATAACAGAGCTAAAAATAACCGAAGAATAAAACAACTGGAGAACGAAAAAGAAAAAGAGATCTATCAGGCTAAAATTGAGTTTTTCACCAATATTGCTCACGAAATCCGCACACCGTTGACGCTTATCAAGATTCCGCTGGACAAACTTTTGAAAAGCACCTATAAATCTCCAGAAATTCCGTGGAATCTCGGGATTATGGAGAAAAACACGACGAGGTTACTCAATCTTGTTAATGAACTGCTGGACTTTCGTAAAACCGAAATGCAGCACGTAAAACTGAGCTTTGTGGAAACTAATATCAATAATCTCTTGGAAGAAACGTATATAAGGTTTAGCCAGATGATTCAGGAAAAGGACTTGAATTTTAATTTAATCAAACCGGAAGAAGCAGTTTTTGCCTATGTGGATGAAGAAGCCATTCGAAAAATTCTAAGCAATCTCTTCAGCAATGCCATAAAATTCTCTAAGAATAAAGTAGAAATATCTCTTTTCGAACAAAACCAGCATTTTCAAATTATCATCAAAAATGATGGAGAATTGATTCCTTTTGAGCTTCAGCAAAGAATATTTGAGCCTTTTTACAGAGTTCCGAGAGAAAGCCAGAATCTTGGGACTGGTATTGGATTGTCGCTTGCATATTCTCTTTCAGAGCTGCATCACGGCAGGTTGTATTTCAATTCACAGAATGACATGAATACCTTTATTTTAGAAATACCGGTTCATCAGTCTGAAGAATTCAGTTCTATCCAGAAACCATCATCAATTGAAACGGCTCATTCTGAAAACGCTGTGATCTCTGATTTCGACAAAAATGTACCAATAATATTAGTTGCTGAAGATAATAGGGAACTAGCTGATTTTCTCTACTCAGAATTATCCGTAGCCTATAATGTTCTTGTTGCTCCAAATGGCCAGGATGCCTGGAACTATTTTTTAAGTTTTGATATTCAGCTGGTAATTAGTGATGTGATGATGCCTGTTAAAGACGGGATTGAGCTTTGTAAACAGATTAAAGAAGATGCAAAAACCAATCATGTCCCGGTGATTCTTTTAACAGCAAAAAGCGCTTTAAATGCTAAAATTGACGGATTGGAAGCTGGTGCAGATGCATACATTTCCAAACCATTTTCCATGGACCATTTACAGGTTCAGATCTCAAATTTGCTAAAAAGTAGGCGGACGATTCTGGGTCATTACAGCAATTCTCCTTTAGCACATTTAAAATCTCTTTCCTTATCTGAAGTAGACCAGGATTTCCTTTCCAAACTGGATAAGATCATTAAAGAAAATTTAATGGACCCCGATTTAAATGTAGAATCTTTAGCTGAACGGATGAACATGAGCAGGTCGACTTTATACAGAAAAATTAAGGAAATATCTGATCTTTCGCCAAATGAACTGATCAACATTAGCAGGCTTAAAAAGGCAGCTTATCTTTTAAAGACTACAAATAATAAGATTTTTGAAATAGCGGAAGAAGTAGGGTACCGTTCTCAAACAAGTTTTGGGCGTAATTTTCAGAAGGAATTTGGAATGACACCTTCAGATTTTATGAATAGTAATAAGGAAATTAAAATTACTTGATGTTCTTAAATAACAGTTTCAATAATCCTCCTAAATTGAATACTTTATCACATAAATAACAAATTCGCTATAATAAATGATAAATAAAGCAATAACTTAAATTAATATAAGAAAAAAAACACCTAATTTCTTCACAATACGACACAAAAAAACACATTGTGGAAAGGTGGGTAAATGCTACGTTATATACTGAAAGCTATGAAATCTCAGCAATGTAGGTTGTAGATATATGTAATAAACCATTCTCTTTTACATAGATTCTAAACCGCCAAGCCAGCTCTTCTTATTTAGGTTCGCGCTGTTGCGGTGCAAACTTCTCCGTCCGTGCTAATATGCGATTTTTCCATTGAAGCACATTGCTTGTTGAATGTTTGTCGCTTAATATTTAGCATAAATGTAAGCATAAATTATATGTGTTTTTGCTGAAGTTTTATAATTTTAGTATATAATTGTATAATTTTACTCTCCATCTCCAGCAGTATTCAGTTTCGGTAAACCTTCACCAAATACAGCTTCCAATTCCCCGCAATAAGAGCTTTAAAAAAAGCACTTATTTTTTGCCTTTGCCCTCCTTTAATCCGTTTCCATTAGAATGTTCTCAACAAAACAGAATGTTTAGCAGGTAATAAGGTGTTCGCAATCCGCTTCATTTTGTTCCATAAAATATATCTGCAAGGGCATTTAGAAAATTGGAAAATCTTAACTGGTAATACAATATAATTATTAAACCCAAAATTAGATAATCAGCCCTTGCATATACCACAAATAGCACTACTGCGGTGACACATCCTCGTTTAGTGCTATTTGTTTATTTTACTTCACACATTACACGCATTCCTCACG
>JAAFHC010000284.1 GCA_010906935.1 Gelidibacter sp. | reverse complement strand
TTCTAAAAACCCCAAAGTTGGTTTGGTTTCTTCCGTTGATTAAAACCGATTTATCAGCACCTGTTTTTTCATTATACTTTAAAATTTCACGCTGCCTGTGTTCAATATATTTTTTAACAGATTGAATTTTTTTGAATTCCTCCATTTTTTCATCCGTTAAAAATTTAATGGAAGACTGCTTAATGAGAACGGCTCTTTTGATACGTCTTCCGCCAGATTCCTGCATTCCACGCCAGTTTTGAAAAGAATCGGAAATTAAACTATAGGTTGGAATGGTTGTGTAAGTATTGTCCCAATTTTGAACAAGAACGGTTGCCAAATTAATGTCGGTCACAAAACCATCGGCACCAAATTTGTTGTAAGTAATCCAATCGCCAATTCTCACAATATCATTCACAGATACTTGAATTGAGGCAACAAAACCTAAAATAGTGTCTTTAAAAATTAACAAGATTACTGCGGAAGCTGCGCCAAGAGTGGCAAAACTCATAATATCTTTTCCTGTTAATTGGTACACAATAAAAATGGTGGCAATTCCCCAAAAAAACAGCATTATTACCTGCGTATAACTTTCCAAAGGTTTGTCTTTAAACTCTTCTTTGGTACGCAAATATTTTTGGGTTGATCTTAAAAAACTCCGAATAATTTTAACAATCAATACAACGGCATAAACATTGACAAGGATGTTAGAAATATTTAACAAAACTGGATATTCGCCAACAACATAAGGAATGCTGTATTTTAAAACATAAATAGGAATAATTTGAGCAATATACTTTGGAAAATTACTTTGTGCCAAAAAATCATCGAAAGCTGTTTTTGTTTGCAGTGAAAATAATTTAAAGGAAACAGCAATAACTTTTCGTAAAATTCTATCGAGAAACAATACCACTAAACCCAAAAAAACAATGGTCACCACCAAATTAATGGAACTTGCCCAAAAAGGAATCATTCCTTGTTTAATTAGGTAATCACTTATAAAGTCGGTTAATTGGGTAATCTCAAAATCCTTTAACATTTTTTATGCCTTTAAATGCTTTTTATCGATATAGATATAACCAAATGGAATAAAGGAAGCAAACATCACAATGCCAAAAGTTTTTAAACTCCATTTCAACTCATAAAAAACCATAAAAGCCATAACCACAAACACCAAGAAAAGGATGCCGTGAGCCATGCCAACCACCTGTACCATTTGTGGCAAGTTCCAAATATATTTTAACGGCATTGCTATAAATAATAGCACTAAAAGTGAAAATCCTTCAATAAGGGTAATAATTCTAAATGCTTTGATCATTTTATTTAATTTAATTTTTATTTGGTGCAAATTTAAAATATTAAAATTAGCGAAACTATTTAATAACAAATTTTGTTACTAATCAGTATGATAATGATCTGTAATACAAAGCTTTAAATTTAACCGCAATGTACGCTAAGGAAATCGCAATGGACGCAATG
>JAAFHC010000049.1 GCA_010906935.1 Gelidibacter sp. | reverse complement strand
GGGTTAGGTTTTTTTGCAATTACAAAGAACCAATTTTTGGTTCGTAACCCAATGATTTTTATTTAATTATATCTTAACTTAATGACATTGCCCCGAAGGGGGAATTTTAAGATTGGGGAATAAATAAGTAAAAGATTATTCCATATACAAACATAGGATTCCATAACAAATAAGCTACTAATGAAAAAAGCACTGTTTACGATACTGTTCTTGTTTTTAATTCAAATGTCCAACGCGCAATGCGCGATGTGTAAAGCGGTTGTTGAAAGTGGCGATTTGAGTGAGGCTGAAGGCTTAAATTCGGGTATTTTATACTTAATGATCTTTCCTTACCTTCTGGTTGGTACTTTATTTTTTTTTATTATCAGAAGTAAAATAAAGAAAAATAAAATCGATTAAAATTAATCTAAGTGATTTTTTAACCGCAAAATCCGCAAAGAAAATCCGCAAAGAACGCCATCTCGTATGTGCGGGATGAATTATCAATTTTCAATAGTTCATTTTTAATTATTCATTATTAATTTTTAATTCAATTTGCGTTAGGGATTAAACGGCGTGTTTGAGCTCTTTTTTAGTTGCTTTTCGCAACTAAAAAAAGCGAGTAGTGAAAGCCCGACCCGCCAGCTGGCGGGGAACGCCCTCCGAAATGCGGGCAGGTCCAAAATATTATTTGAATAAGGTTGCAATTACTATATTTTGCTCATTTTTTGTTCGTTACTTAGTATAAAATAGCTGAAAATAGAAAGAAAAAAATTTAAAATTTTCATAAGTGACTAAAAGTGTAACAAATGCTAATTTTAGTCGTCATATACAAAAATCAACATCACTCATAAACTCAGTTATATACAATGAGAACAAAAATTGTCGGTATTTTGGCGTTTTTTTTATTTATAAATGCAAATGCACAAGATAAAAAATGGACACTTCAAGAATGTGTCGACTACGCTTTAGAACACAACATTTCCATAAAACAGCAGGAACTTAGCAAAGAATTGGTTGAAGAAGACATTACCATAGCGAAAGGTAATTTTTATCCGTCCCTAAATTCTTCGGCTACACAAAACTGGAATTTCGGTTCTTTTATCGACATCAATGGCGGACGGGTTTCTAGAGACAGCCGATCTAACAGTTTCGGATTAAATTCAAACGTAACACTATACAACGGAAACAGAAATAAAAACAATTTGTTGCAGGTGCAAAAAAGCCTGGAAGCAGCCGGTTTTAATTTAGAAGAAAATAAAAATGGCATTATGTTGTATGTCGTTAATTTTTATTTAAATGTTTTGTTGAACAAAGAAAGCATCATTATTGCACAAGACCAGATTGACATCAGTAAAAAACAGGTTGAAAGAGCAAAGACCTTGGTTGAAGCTGGCTCACAGCCAAAAACAGCTCTTTTAGAAGCAGAAGCTACTTTGGCAGCGAATGAGCAACAATTGACCACTGCAAAAAATACGCTGGATCTTTCCTTATTGAGCTTGGCGCAATTGTTACAGGTTTCCCATAAAGGATTTGATGTGCAAGATGTGGCTTTAACCATTGATTCCGCTTCATTAATTTATAATGATACCGATGTAATTTTTAACACCGCTGTTGCCAATTTACCTGAAATTAAAAGTGCAGAAATCGCTGTTGAACGTTCAGAAATTGCCGTAGAAATTGCAAAAGGCGCCTTTTATCCGTCACTTTCTTTTGGAGCCGGATTGGGAACTTCTTACCAACACAACCAAGGAGAAAAGGATGTTAGGCCAATTATAGATTCAAATAATAATGTTGTTTATGTACCAAACGGTTTTGGAACACAGCTGGAAGACAATTTGGGATACAACTTCGGATTTTCTTTAAACATTCCAATTTTTAACCGATTTCAAACAAAATCGAGCGTAGCAAAAGCACAAATAAACAGAGAAATTGCCACATTGCAATTACAAGATAAACAGGTTAAATTAAGAGAAACCATTGAAAAAGCTTATGCCGACGCTAAAGCTTCTTTAGACCAGTATATTTCGGCAGAAAAATCTTTACTGGCACAAAACGAATCCTACAAAAATGCGCAAATTAGTTTTGATAACGGCGCAATGACCTCTT
The DNA here is from genome assembly GCA_010906935.1 of Gelidibacter sp. Taxonomy (GTDB): domain Bacteria; phylum Bacteroidota; class Bacteroidia; order Flavobacteriales; family Flavobacteriaceae; genus Lutibacter. Next base: position 27,656 of record JAAFHC010000049.1, on the reverse strand, counting down.
TCAATTTTGACCAAGTAAGAAACAGATTGGTAAACGCACAATCGTCCATGGCCAATGCAAAATACAATTTTGTTTTCAGAACCAAATTGTTAGAATATTATTTAGGCATTCCTATTGTCCTTGAATAATAATAGTTAATTTTTAATTCACGTAAACATCCAACGCAAAACGTTGGATGTTTTTTTATAAAAATGAAACGAGCATCATAAATTTTGACAAACAAAGGAATGATTTATGGCGAACCTGCCAGCCGGCAGGCAGGCAGTATCTGTTACCGCCAAAAAATAAAATTTAAACAGATGAAATGAAGTATCTTTGCCTTTTAAAATCAAGAAATTGGACCTTATATTAAATATAGAAACTGCAACAAAAAATTGCTCGGTAAGCATTTCAAATGAAGGCAAAACCATTGCTTTAAAGGAATTAAACGACGGCAATTATTCGCATGCCGAAAAATTGCACGGATTAATTGGGCAAGTTATTTTGGAAGCCAACATTGAACTTTCCCATTTAAAAGCCATTGCGGTAAGTAAAGGTCCGGGTTCTTATACAGGTTTGCGTATTGGCGTTTCGGCGGTAAAAGGTTTGTGCTTTGCCTTAGATATTCCAATGATTTCTGTAAATACCTTACAATCTTTGGCGCTTTCAGTTTCCATTGACAAAGGCTATAAAATTCCGCTTTTGGATGCAAGAAGAATGGAAGTTTACAGTCAGGTTTTTAGTAAAAAAAACGAAAAAATAAGAGACGTTTACGCAGAAATAATTGATTCCGATTCCTTTTCGGATTTTTTAAAAGCTGAAAAAGTTTATTTTTTTGGAGACGGCGCCGAAAAATGCAAAGGTATTATTACCCACGAAAATGCTATTTTTATCGAAGGAAAATTTCCTTCGGCAAAAGAAATGTCGGTTATTTCTTATGAAAAATATCTGAAAAATGAGTTTGAAGATGTTGCCTATTTTGAACCTTTTTATTTAAAAGAATTTATTGGCGGAATCTCAAAAAAGTGATTTAGTTCCTAAATAAAATCAATAACAAACTCCTCAAAATTATTTTTATTGACAATGTTCCAAATAAGTCCGGCCGCCAAAAAAGCAACTAAGAAAATTTGAATTGCTTCCATGTCAGAATTTGATTCTTATTTGTTCCAATGCTTTTTTCGCTTCCTTTTCAGGTAACTGACAAGTTGAATTTACACAAACATAAATAAGGGTTTCGGTTTCATTAAAACGATCTTTCAATAAAGGAATATTGCTTTTTTTAGTGCTTCCGGCAATTAATTTGTTTGGAATGTAATGTTCGTTAATTTCTTTAAGTTGATGCAAAGCATCTTTTCCAGAAATGGCGATTTCATAAAATTCACCAACGAAATTAAGACCCAATTGCAGCCAATTTGAATATCCTGATCCATATTGTTGGGTTTTATCTTTTACATTCCGCAGCATTTGTTCGCTCACTTTTAAGTAATAACTGTTGGAATAACAATGGCTCAATTTAAATAAATTATTCGCCATAATTGAGTTTGAGGCCGGAATTACATTGTCCTCAATTTCCATTTTTCGCGCAATTAAATCGGCATCCTCATTTGAAGTGAAATAAAACATGGAGCGATCGGCATCAAAAAAATGATCAAAAGCATAATCTGTCAATTGCTTGGCAGCATTTAGCCAAGTTTCATTAAAGGTGGCTTCATACAAAGAAATATAAGCGTCAATTACGGTTGCATAATCTTCCAAATAACCATTTATAGTGCTTTTTCCATTTTTATAACTGTGGTTTAGGTTTCCGTTTTCCTGCAATTGTTTGGTGTAAATAAAGGTCGCGTTTTTTATGGCTGCATCAAGAAATCGTTGCTCATTAAAAACGGTATAGGCATCCACATAGCCTTTCAGCATCAAGGCATTCCACGAAGTTAACGATTTATCATCAAGCCTTGGCCGTTGTTTTTTTGAACGTTCCTTTAGTAATATTTTTTGCCATGAAACAACTTTATTTTCAAGTTCAGTAATTGAAATTGCGTATTTTTTGGCAATTTCTGAATCGCTGTTTTTTCGGATCAATACATAATTATCATGTTCCCAAAGTCCGTAGAAATTTACGTTGAAATAGGCGGCAAACAAATCGTAATCCTTTCCTAAAATGGCTTTCAATTCATTTTGGGTCCAAACATAAAAAGCGCCTTCTTCCAATTTTCCTTCGTTATTTATACTGTCGGCATCCAATGAAGAATAAAAAGCACCTTCTTGGGTGGTGAGTTCCCTTTCAATAAAATCAAGTGTTTGATACACGGTGTTTTTGTACAATTCATTTTTTGTGGCCTGATAAGCTTCCGCATACAAACTCACCAATTGTCCGTTATCATACAACATTTTCTCAAAATGTGGCACGTGCCATTTTGCATCGACAGAATATCTTGAAAATCCGCCACCAATTTGATCGTAAATTCCGCCATAAGCCATTTTTGTAAGGGAAGTATTTACATAATTCAACATTTCATCATTTCCTGAACGAACTGCGTATTTCAGCAAAAATTGGTAATTGTTCGGCATCGGAAACTTAGGCGCACCTCTTCTTCCTCCCAAATCTTCATCCATATTTTGTTTCCATTCCTTCACGGCACCATCTAAATCTGTCACCGTAAAAGCTTCTTTGTTCTCATTAAATGCCACCAAATCCGAATTTCTTACGCCTTCCGTTAATCTTTCGGCATATTCAATGGCTTTTTCCGGAGTTTCTTCATATAATTTTGCCAATTGTTCCAGTGCGCTTATCCAATTGTCTTTTGGAAAATAAGTGCCGCCCCAAATGGGTCTTCCATCGGGCAAAGCCACGCAGTTTAAAGGCCATCCGCCTCTGCCGGTAATTAATTGTATGGCGTTCATGTACACTTGGTCCACATCCGGACGTTCTTCCCGGTCGACTTTTATATTGATAAAATATTTGTTCATTACCGCTGCCACTTCTTCATTTTCAAAACTTTCGTGTTCCATGACGTGACACCAATGACAAGAGGAATAACCTATGGAAATTAACAATAACTTGTTTTCCTTTTTGGCAAGCGCCAGGGTTTCTTTGTTCCACGCATACCAGTTTACGGGATTGTGCGCGTGTTGTAATAAGTAAGGACTCGTTTCTTTTATAAGGCTGTTGGTGAATTTATGTTCGGGCATTTTGGTTGCGGTTTTTTGGTTACAATTGGTTAAAATGAGTAAAAAAAGGAAGCATAATCGATACATTTCTAAATTTTTCATAAAGAACTGGTTTAAACTTTTTTGATTGAAGCGAACCTGCCTCTCCGGCAGGCAGGAAATAGGAATTTTTTGCTCAATTGAAGGCTTTTTTTAACTGCATAGCATCGCTACGGAGTTAAAAAAAGACAAAAAGTGAGTGAAAAATAACATTTTGTAGCCAATTGAAAAAAATTTAAACCAGTTCAAATATAGCAAATTGTAATTTCATTTAACGTAACCAACTTTATGCTAGGTTTAAATTTGGGGGGAATCCAAAAACAGCAATCATTTTTTATCATTTGTAAAGTTTTCCCTCAATTCAATTTCCGACCTTTGCTGGAAAAAATAAAGGAAATGAATTGGATTGTTTTAATTATTGCGGGCTTGTTTGAAGTTGCCTTTGCTTTTTGTTTAGGAAAAGCGAAAGAAACTACAGGAAACGAAATGTATTTATGGTATGCAGGTTTTCTAATTGCACTTACTATCAGTATGGGGCTTTTAGTTAAAGCAACTCAAACCTTACCAATTGGAACAGCTTATGCCGTATGGACAGGAATTGGGGCCGTTGGAACTGTTTTAGTCGGAATTTTTGTGTTTGTTTAAAGAACCTGCAACCTTTTTACGACTGCTTTTTATTACCACTTTAATTTGCTCTATTGTTGGATTAAAAGCAGTTACTCACTAAAATCGCAATAAGCACAAGCACAAAACAGCGGTTAACCTCCATGTCTTGGGCTTGGGTCTTCCCTCGGAAAAACCTCTGCCAATTGAAATTTTGTTTATATTTGCTGTGGTCTTTAATCAGCGCCACTTGGCCAATCTACAATACGTTCTCTGCTATGTTAACAAGCCTAATAAATTAATTAACAATAGAATAAGAAGTTTTTTGACTTGCTAAGTCTCTAATTCAAATCTTCTTCAATTGAAAAAAAATAATTATCATATCATCAAATAATTATAAGAATTTTAAAGAATAGAAATAATGAAAATAAATGAGAGTCCGTTTCAAAAGATAACAAATGACAGAAATTTCATAATTGATTGTTATGTGGAAATGTTATCTAGAATTAATGAACAGCAAATAATTTCTTTATTAAATAACAATCAACTTGATTTTTCTGAGTTAGATAATGACAATATTTCTACTGAAAAAATCATACAATCTCTTAGTATTTATTTCCAATTAATGACTTTGGTAGAAGAAAATGCCGCTACCCAATACCGCAGAAAAACGGAAAATCAAGAAAATATAACTTCCGTTAGAGGATCTTGGGCTGAAGCTTTTAAACTATGGAAAGCCCAAGGTATTACTGAAGATGAAATGCTTAAAGCGATTTCCGAAACTAATGTTATTCCTGTTCTTACAGCGCATCCTACAGAAGCAAAAAGAGTTACTGTAATTGAAATTCATCGAGAATTGTATTTACTTTTGGTTCAGAGAGAAAACACTTCTAAAAGCAAATTAGAGCAGAATGTAAACAAAGAAAAAATTATAAATTTATTAGAAAGGTGGTGGAGAACTGGTGAAATTTATCTTGAAAAACCAGATATTAAAGATGAAAGAGCCAATATTATTTATTATCTGAGTAAAGTTTTCCCAACCACTTTAGAGAAAAGTGATCAACAACTAAAAAGCTCTTGGATAGAAATGGGATTGAATCCCAACAAAATAAAAAATCCTAATTTTTTTCCAAAAATTAATTTTGGAAGTTGGGTTGGCGGCGATAGAGATGGGCATCCTTTTGTAACACCTAGTATTACGCAAGAAACTTTATTGGTTCACAGAAAAACAGCGCTTTCAATCATTAAATCACAATTAATAAATTTAGTAACAAGACTTTCTGTATCTGCAATTATTAATCCAGTGCCTTTTTTATTATCAGAAGCTATTGATAAGAAATCTAAAGCGTTAGGAGAAATAGGAGAAAAAACTGTTTACAGAAATCCTTACGAACCATGGAGACAATATGTGAGTTTACTTTTGGTAAAACTTGAAAATACAATTTCTGATAAAATCACAGATTCTAACTCGTATTACAAGTCTAGCTTCGATCTTGAGGAAGACCTGAAATTTTTAAGAGAAATTCTTATTGAAAACGGTTTAAAAGGTATTGCTGAAGATTTACTATTTCCAATAGAAAGAACTTTTCAGTGCTTTAGATTTCATTTGGCTAAGTTAGACATTAGACAAAATAGTGATTTTCACAATAAAGCAATCTCGCAAATTTTAAAAACAAACGGAGCAGAAGATGATGATTTTGAAAACTGGGACGAAGAAAAACGCGTAAATTATTTAAATAGTATTTTAGAAAGTAACACATTAATTACAGATGTTACGGTTTCATATGGTGTAGAAGCAGATAATGTTTTGGATTGCTACAGAGTAGTTCGTCAGCACATTAACCAATATGGTTCAGAGGGCATTGGTTCTTTTATAATCAGTATGACCAGAAATCTCAGTGATTTACTGGTGGTTTATCTTTTGATGAGAGAAACCCAATTACTTAATACCAATATAAGAGTTGTGCCTCTTTTAGAAACTATAGGAGACCTTCATAACGGGCCAAAAATATTAGAAAAATTCCTTAAACATCCTATTACAAAAGAAAGAGCCAACAAATTGTCGTACAAGCAAGAAGTCATGCTGGGGTATAGTGATAGCAACAAAGACGGAGGAACAATTGCTAGTAAATGGAACTTATTTAAGGCTGAAAAAGAACTCTCCGAAGTAGGAAGAAAAAACAATTCAGAAATTTTCTTTTTCCACGGAACTGGCGGCACCATAAGCCGAGGCGGTGGTAAGTATCATCGTTTTTTAGAAAGCATGCCTGCAAATACTGTTAACGGAACCATTAAGGTGACAGTGCAAGGAGAATCTATAGCACAGTTGTTTGGCAATCCGCTTACTGCAACATACAATATCAATGCTTTAGCTTCTGGAGTTGCCAAACAAATAGTAAAAAGCAAAAAAAATATTGAAGAAAATTCCTATCCTTATGAAACTATGGAATTTTTATCCCAAAAATCTTTTGAACACTACAGAAATTTAATAGAAACTCCAGGTTTTATTAATTTCTACAGTAAAGCTACTTGTATCGACGTTCTGGAGAAAAGTAAAATTGGATCCAGACCAGCAAGAAGAACCGGCACAAGAACGCTTAATGATCTAAGGGCAATCCCTTGGGTTTTTAGCTGGAACCTCTCCAGAATTACTATTACTGGATGGTATGGACTTGGTGAAGCTTTGAAAATATTGAAAGAAGAAAAACCAAAAGAATATCAGCATTTTAAGAAAAGCATTAATGATTGGACTTTTCTTAAGTTTTTAATGATTCAGACAGAAACAAACCTTATCCTTTCTAATGTAGAAATAATGGCACTATATGCTAGTTTAGATGATGATGCAGAAGAAAGAGAGTTGTTTATGAATAAAATTATTACAGATTATGAAAACGGATGCAAAATGATTGGAGAACTTTTTGAAGAGTCTACTTCAATCAGAAGAAAAGGGCAATATGACAATCTAAAATGGAGAAACGATAAATTAAAAGTTCTCCATAAGCTTCATATAAAATACCTAAAACAATGGAGAAATATAAATGATGAAAATAGCATAGAAAAAGACAAGATCCTAACAAAATTACTCAGCTTAATTAATTCATTATCAAGCGGTTTAAAAAACACAGGGTAAAATTATAACGATTACATTTTAAATTCTTAGTCTTTATTTCTTTAGGTTTTGAAATAATATCATTGCTGTTGTGTAGTAGCATAAAAAAGTAATTGACGTTTTTCAAAAAATATATATTATAGTGAAATAAAAAAATGTGACTTAAAACAAATCGAGCAGGGTTGCGCTCCGCCAAAAAACTGACGGAGTAACTCTGCTTTGCCGGCAAGCAAGTCTTAAGCTCCAGCAACCTTGAAGTTTTGTACTTGCAAATTTAAATCTTAAATTTATAGACTAAATTTATTTATTCAAAATGATTCAAAATGAAAAACCTATTCACAAGCGCATTTTTGTTAATCTCATTTTTTTCTTTTGCCCAAAATCAAAATAAAGAAACAGGAGAAACATTTATAAAATTATTGCTTCAGGAAAAAAATTACGAAAAAGCTTATGCATTTTTTGATGAAAGCGTAAAAAGCAAAATTTCTGAAGAATTATTAAAAACTACAGAGCAGCAGCTAGCAATTCAGTTAGGGAAATTTAACAATATCATTGAAATAAATAACGAAAACAGCACCTATTTTTATTATGCTGATTTTGAAAAAATGAAACTGGACATCAAAATAACCCTTAATGAAGCCAATAAAATTCTGGGTTTTTTCTTTGCACCTCATAAAGAATTCAATATAAAAAACCTGCTAGGAAACGACCTCAACATCAAAAGCAATAACATCAATTTAAAAGGAACCATCCTAATTCCTGGAAAAAATAATCTGAAAAAATTAGTGATTTTTGTGCACGGTTCCGGACCGCAAGACCGAGACGAAACTATTTATGAAAACAAGCCTTTTAAAGACATTGCAGAAAATTTGTACCTAAAAGGAATCGCATCTTATAGGTTCGATAAAAGAACGCTCACAAATCCAGAAAGTTTTAATGACAAAAGCACCATTGATGATGAAGTTACCAATGACGTTGTAAATATTATTTCATATTTCAAGGAAAACGAACAATTTAAAAATTATGAAATTATATTATTGGGACACAGTTTAGGCGCTAATTTAATGCCCAGAATCGCAGGCAAATCAGCTCAAATTTCCAAACTCATTTTGTTGGCAGGAAATGCAAGGCCTTTAGAAAAACTTATTGAGGAACAATATGATTATTTATACAAACTAAACCCGTCGCTGGAATTACAGGAAGCAATTAAAAAAGTTACAGCACAAATTGCGGTGCTCACCTCAAAATCGTTTAACGAAAATACGCCAAAAGAGCAACTTCCGTTTAATTTATCAGGATATTATTGGAAATCCGTTATGGATTATAATCCTTTAAAGGAAGTCAAAAATGTTAAAATCCCCATCTTAATTCTTCAGGGTGAAAGAGATTATCAAGTAACTATGGTAGATTTTGAATTGTGGAAAAGCACGTTGAAAAACAACAAAAAAGCCAGTTTTATAAGTTATCCATCACTGAACCATTTATTTATGAGCGGAGAAAACACTTCAGAACCTAAAGAATATATGGTAAAAGGAAACGTTGATGAAATGGTGATTAATGACATCTTTAACTTTATTGAAAAAAATTAAAACCATCAGTCAACGGCAAAAAACAACTTTAAAAAACAGCTAAGTTTCTTAAATTATAAAAAATAATCTGGTAAATTATTTAGAATTTTATCATTAATTTTGGCTGATAATAATATATTTACGAGTGTTATTCAATTTTGATTCAAAATAAAAAAAATCACTAAAATTCCACAGTGTTAAAGCTAATAAATTTGTGTTTTATGAAAAAAATAATGTTCCTTCTTCTTTTGCTAACCTTCTCCGGACAAGCGCAAATGAAATCTGATGATGTAAAAACCTTTACCTTAAAAAACGGTATGAAATTTTTGGTGGTGGAAGATTTCTCTATCCCAAACGCCAATATGTATTTATTTTACAAGGTTGGAAGTCGTAACGAATACCAGGGAATTACAGGCCTTTCCCACTTTTTTGAACATATGATGTTCAACGGTGCAGAAAAATATGGCCCAAAACTTTTTGACCAAACGATGGAATTTAATGGCGGCGCCAACAACGCTTATACCACCAAAGATGTGACCGTTTACACCAACTGGTTTCCTGCATCGGCGATGGAAGTGATATTTGATTTGGAAGGAGACCGAATTTCTAGCCTCAGCATTGATCCTAAAATTGTGGAAAGCGAAAGAGGCGTTGTGTTAAGCGAGCGAAGCACCGGACTTGAAAATTCGCCTTGGCGCCAACTGTCAGAAGCTGTTGAAGCCACTGCTTTTATAGAACATCCTTATCATTGGTCGGTTATTGGTTATGAAGACGACATGAAAAACTGGAAACAACAAGATTTGGAACGCTATTTTAAAATGTATTACGCACCCAACAATTGTGTGGTAGTTGTTTCCGGAGCCATCAAAATGGCTGAAGTTAAAAGATTGGCCGAAAAATATTTGGAACCAATTCCCGCTCAGCCTGAACCGCCCAAAATTACTATTTCAGAACCACCCCAAACTGGAGAACGAAGAATAACCGTGCAAAAAGAAGTCGCCACACCTTATCTTATGTTGGCATATCATACGCCCGAAACCAAAAATGAAGATTATTATGCGTTGAATATCTTAAGTGCAGTGCTTTCAAGAGGACAATCGTCAAGATTGTATTCAGAGTTGGTTAATAAGAAACAATTGGCAACGGTGGTTTTTACCGATTTTGGAGAGAGCTTTAATCCAAGTCTTTTCAGCATTTATGCCGTAGCGAATAAAGAGGTGAATCCTGTAGATTTAGAAAATGCGATTTATGTTGAAATTGAAAAAATAAAAAATGAAGGCATCAGCGAAGTGGAACTTCAGAAAATAAAAAACCAGAAACTCATGGAATTCTACAATCAGGTAGAAACCATCAACGGCAAATCGAATAATATTGGAACTTATGAAGTGTTTTTTGGCGATTATAAAAAAATGTTCCAAGCGCCAGCTAATTACAATAAAATTACGGTTGCAGATGTGCAAAACGTCGCCAAAAAATATTTTACAAAAAGCAACAGAACAGTAGGTGTTTTAAAAACAAATACAGAAGACTAATTATATGAAACCAATCGCACTAAAACTCATCATTATCGGCCTATTTTTTCTGACCTTTTCAAATGTAACGGCACAAGGTTACAAATTACCAGAATATTCATCCTTCAAATTGCCAAATGGCCTAACTGTTTATTTGATGGAACAACACGATGTTCCTGTGATTAGTGTTTCAGCAGTTTTGCCAGCTGGCGCTATTTATGACAATGAAAAGGCCGGATTGGCCTTTTTAACCGCCAAAGCATTGAAACATGGCACTAAAAATTTCAGTAAACTAAAACTGGATGAAGAAATTGACTTCATTGGAGCAAGTATAAGTACAGATGCTTCCAAAGAATTCGCAAGCCTTTCTTCAAAATTTGCAGCAAAAGATAAAGACAAAGTGCTGACAATTATAAAAGAAATAATGCTCGATCCTTTTTTTGACGCTGAAGAATTTGAAAAGGAAAAAAGCAGGTTATTGGTTGGACTTGAACAGCAAAAAGAAAGTCCGAGAGCAGTAATAGGCAATTATTTCGACAAGCTATTGTATGGAAATCATGTTTATGGAAATACGATACAAGGAGATATTTCAAGTATCGGAAAAATAACGGTGGAAGACATAAAATCCTTCTACAAAACAAATTATAAGCCAAATCAGACAGCCATTAGCATCGTTGGAGATTTTTCAACAAAAGAAATGAAAACAAAATTAACTGCATTGTTTTCAAACTGGAAAAAAAGCAAAAATAAAATTGAAAATCCGGCATTAAAAAACATTGCTTATCCTTCTGGCAATAAAGTGCTGTTAATTAATAAAGAGGACGCAAAAGAAACGACTTTTTACATTGGTTCGGCTGGAATAAGTAGAAACAATCCCGATTTTGTGGCTCTTGAAGTGATAAACACTTTGTTTGGCGGACGTTTTACTTCTATGCTGAACGATGAGTTGCGCGTAAACACTGGCTTAACTTATGGCGCCGGAAGCAAATTTAATACCTTAAAAAATGGCGGTTCTTTTGTAATCAGCACTTTTACCGCAAGCAAAACTACGGAACCTGCCATTGATAAATCGTTAGAAGTTTTGAACAAATTACATACAAACGGTATTGATGAAAAATCGCTAACCTCAGCCAAAAACTATGTAAAAGGACAGTTTCCGCCGCGTTATGAAACAACAAATCAGCTGGCCAACTTGCTTACACAAATGTTCTGGTACAATTTTGACGCCACTTTTATTGAGAATTTTGAAAAAAATGTTGACAGCTTAAATATCGAAAAAGCCAACCAAATAATTGCCCAATATCCCAATATTTCCCAAAAAACAATTTTCAATTTGTATTGGTGGGAAAAGCTGCCGACATCAAAAATATTGCTGAAAAATATGGTGTTGTAACCGAGGTGAATATTAAGGACTAAGCAAAAATCGATTTGATTAATGTTGACTAAATTTTGAAAACAGCCATGTTTTAAGGCGCTTTAAAAAATAAAGAAAGTTTGCAGTTAATTAAAATATTGGTAAAAATAGCCGACATTTATGCCGTTGAATTTTAAACCCAATGTAAGATGAGCGTTTCCTTTCAAAAATTGTTTTTTGCCATAGCAACAGTTATTGCCATTTTTGCAATTTTAATTTTAGCCGAAACAATACTTGTCCCTTTAGGTTTCGCATTGCTCATTTCCTTCATTCTTTATCCGTTGGCAAAAAAACTGGAAATATGGGGAATCAATAAAATGTTTGCCGCTTTTCTTTCCATGCTTCTCATGATTTTAATTATTGGAGGCGGAATTTTCTTTTTTTTAACTCAAATTACCAATCTTCCAAATGAACTTTCCGATTTTCAGGATAAAATCATGGGGCTGCTAAAAGATATTATTGTCTATATCAATAACAATTTCGATTTGGAAGCAGATTTGGAGCAAGACTACATTATTGACCAATTAAAAGAATGGTTCAAAGACGTGGCTTTCCCTTTTGCGGAAAATACTTTTTACACCACCACAAGCTTTTTAGCTGGACTTTTAGCGACTATCGTTTATACCTTTCTTTTTTTAATATACAGAACAGGATTAACTCAGGCATTTTGTAAGTTTTCTCCTATAGACAAAAGAGAAGTTGCTTTAAATATGTTTAAAAAAGTACAAAAAGTTGGCCAGAAATATTTGAGTGGAATGATTATTCTTATTATTATTTTAGGTACGGCCAATAGCATCGGACTTTGGATTATTGGTGTTGACAGCCCTTTTCTTTTCGGATTTTTGGCCGCCGGAATGTCTATTATTCCTTATGTTGGCACAACTTTAGGCGCGAGTATCCCAGTCTTATATGCATTTATGTCGCACGATTCTTTGTGGATTCCATTTGCAGTTGCCGTGTTGTTTTGGGCCATACAATTGATTGAAAGTAATTTTCTGAGTCCAAAAGTAATGGGAAGCAGTTTGCAAATAAATGCCTTGGCCGCCATAAGTTTGCTTATTGGCGCTTCTGTTTGGGGAATTGCCGGAATGATTTTGTTTTTGCCTTTCGCCGCTATGTTAAAAGTAATTTGTGAAGAATATGAATCTTTAAAACCCATCGCCTTATTAATTGGAAGCCAAGAAGATGAAGATAAAGAGAAGAAAAAAAAATCAATACAAAACCACTTCGTAAAAATAAAAAGCAAGTTGTTGAAATCAAACAATAAGCCTAAAAAAATAACGGAATAATAAGATCACAAGAATTTAAAAACAAATTATAAAATTTAAAATTTTTTTAACAATACGTATCATGAAAAAACAATTCCTCTTCATAATTTTAGTGCTTTTCATCATCATGAGCGCTTGCAATCCCAACAAAAAATCAACCCAAACTTTAGAGAATGAAAAAAATGCAATGCCCGACAATAGTCGGACTTCTTTAGACTGGGCTGGTGTTTACAGAGGCGTTTTACCGTGTGCGGACTGTGAAGGCATTGAAACTGAAATTAAGATAAATGCCGATTTAACCTATCTAATTTCTTCAACATATTTAGGGAAAAATGAAGAAACTTTGAAAGAAATAGGTTCTTTTAAATGGGATGAAGCAGGTGCCAAAATAACCTTGGAAAAAGCGGATCCAAAAGCCACAATCATTCAATTTTTGGTTGGGGAAAACATACTTTTCAAATTAGATGCCAACGGAAACAGGATTGAAGGTGATTTAAAAGAAATATACCAATTAAAAAAAGTGAAATTAGACAATACAATTTCTGAAAAATACTGGAAACTTATTGAGTTAAACGGAAAAAAAATAATTTTAGGAAAAAACCAAAATACCGCACCCCATTTAACGCTGAAAAATGAAAATAGCCGTGTTTTTGGCAATGGCGGCTGCAATGCAATCCAAGGCTCCTACGAACTTTCAGAAGGAAATAAAATAAAATTTTCAAAAATAGGGTCAACCAAAATGTTTTGCGACTATATGGAAATGGAACAAGCGTTACTCCAAGTTTTAGAAAATACTGATAATTATTCCGTAGAAAAAGACACGGTGGTGCTAAACAACGCAACCATGATTTCCTTAGCCAGGTTTCAGATGGTTTATGCCAAATAAACAAAAACAAATTTTTTAAAAATTTTTCTGAAAAAATGCTTAATGACAAACCTGACGGCAAATGGAAAACCTTGAAATAAGAAAAGCAACCCATAAAGATGCTGAGCTACTCCTAAATATAGGCAGACAAACATTTTTTGAAAAATTTACCGAAAACAATTCCGAAGAAAATATGCTTAAATATGCTGCGGAAGCGTATACTTCTGAAAAAATATTGAGCGAATTAAACAACCCAAACTCCCAATTTTATTTGGCAAAGCTAAACAACAAAGCCGTTGGCTATCTGAAAATCAATTTTGGAGATGCCCAAATTGAATTGCAAGATCCACAAGCGCTAGAATTGGAACGCATTTACGTGCTAAAAGAATTTCAAGGACGAAAAATTGGACAAATGCTTTTTAACAAAACCATAGAACTCGCAAAAAAAGCAGCTGTCAATTATGTTTGGTTAGGCGTTTGGGAAGAAAATTTACGTGCCATAAAATTTTATGAAAAAAACGGGTTGAAAGCCTTCAGCAAACATATTTTTATGTTGGGCGATGATCCGCAAACGGACATTATGATGAAGCTTGAACTCAGGCAAACCTAAAACAATTTAAAAAAGCGGGGCCTTTTTTCAAAAATATTTATAGTATCCATAAATCACTTATATTTACTCCAAATTAAGGACCATCTAAGATAAAAACGACCAGCTTAACGATGACGGATTTTTTTAAACATTTAATACACGAATTTGAATTGCCTCTGGGAAATCCGGTGTTAATTTTTTCGTTGATTCTGCTTATTATCCTGCTCTCACCTATTCTTCTCAGAAAATTAAATATTCCGGGAATTATTGGCTTAATTATTTCGGGGGTTGTTATTGGTCCTTTCGGTTTGAATATTCTGGAAAAAAATTCAGCAGTCGATTTATTTTCAACCATAGGTTTGCTTTATATTATGTTTATTGCCGGACTAGATTTGGACATGAACCAATTTAAAGCGTACAGAAACAAAAGTCTTTTATTTGGGTTTTTCACGTTTATATTTCCATTGACCATTGGCTTTCCTGTTTGTTATTATTTTCTGGATTACGACTTTAATGCCAGTTTACTAACAGCCAGTATGTTTGCAACCCATACGCTTGTGGCCTATCCCATTGTAAGCAAATTAGGGATTTCTAAAAATCAAGCCGTGGCCATTACTGTTGGCGGAACCATACTTACAGATACAGCCGTACTTATTATTTTGGCCGTTATCATTGGCAATAGCGAGGGAAATTTGAATCAGGACTTTTGGATTAAATTGGGAATTTCGCTCACCATTTTTTCTGCCATTATGTTTTTTGTGATTCCGAAAATAGCGGAATGGTTTTTCAGCAAGCTGGAAAGCGAAAAACATTCTCATTATATTTTTGTGCTAGCCGTTGTTTTCTTTGCGGCATTTTTGGCGGAAGTTGCAGGTGTTGAACCCATTATTGGCGCTTTCGTTGCCGGATTGGCACTCAACAAACTGATTCCACATTCATCCGCATTGATGAACAGGATAGAGTTTATAGGAAATTCATTATTCATCCCATTTTTTCTGATATCTGTTGGAATGATTGTTGACGTAAGTGTCCTCACAAAAGGTCCTACAGCCATTATTGTGGCAGTAACTCTATCTATTGTGGCTTTGTTCGGAAAATGGTTTGCCGCCTTATTTACACAAATTGTTTTTAGGTATTCCTCCGCGCAACGCCAGCTCATATTTGGCCTTAGCAGTTCGCATGCAGCCGCTACGCTTGCAGTAATACTGGTGGGGTACAAGGCCAAAATTTTAGATGAAAACATCCTAAACGGAACCATCATTCTTATCTTGGTTACTTGCATTGTGGCAACTTTTGCAACGGAAAAAGCAGCCAAGAAAATTGTCATTGAAATGGATGACAATCCTTCTGAACTGAAAAAAGGAAATGAATTTAGCTATGAACATATTTTAATTCCAATCGCCAATATTGAAAGCATTGAAAAACTCCTTGAGTTTTCTATTTTCATCAGGGATAAAAAATCCGCCAACCCAGTGTCTATTCTCTCGGTGGTTTCCAACAATGACGAAGCGGAAGTAAACATTATGAGAGCAAGAACCAAGCTCGAAGCATTTGTGAAACAAGCTTCAGCTTCAGAAACAAAAGTAAATATTATAACCACCATAGATCATAACAGGGCGAGCGGCATAGCGCGTATTTCAAAAGAAATTATGGCTGATATTATTGTTCTTGGATGGCCACACCGCGCAGGTTTGATAGATAAATTGATTGGCGAAAAAGTGGACAGTATTTTAGACAATACCTATAAAACCACTTTTATTTGCCATTTTGAAAAACCTTTGGTAGTGCATAAACGCGTTGCAATGATAATCCCGCCTTTGGCTGAACACGAAAATGGATTTGAACAGTGGTTTACAAAAATGTCTAAATTAGCGCAAGAATTGAGTATCCCTATCTTGCTTTGTTGTAATGACACAACCCGAAATTCGGTGACTAAACTGATGAAAAAAGCGAAGTTAACAGCAACAATTGTATTTCATTCCTTTGAAGACTGGGACGACTTTTTTATCATTGCCAAGGTTTTGAAAGTAGATGATTTGTTGGTGCTTGTTTGCGCAAGAAAGGGCGCTGCTTCCCATATGAACGTACTCGAAAATCTGCCAACAAAACTCGAAAAACATTTTGAAAAAAATAGCCGAATCGTAATTTATCCGCAACAATTCAACCAACCTTACAGTACAGAAAGGTATGAAGACAATATTACGCCCGAACCACTGCGCAAAGGAATTGAAGTAACACAAAAAATTGGCCGCGGCATTGGAAACATCTTTAAAAAAGATGACCAAGAAGAAAATATCTAAACCAATAGCCGTAAACTAGATAACCAAACAATAAAACGCGCATGACAAATTTTGACACACAAGGAATGATTAGTTGCCAACCTGCCTGCCGGCAGGCAGTATCTGTTACCGCTAAAAAATAACATTTAAACAAATGAAATTAAAAGAAATTTCCCCTTTAAAAAAGCAACTGGTTAAATTCACACTTATCGGTCTTTTAGCCGTTTCAGTCGATTTTTTGAGCTATTTTGTCTTGCTTAATATCCTTCCCGAAAAAATGTCCCAAACCATTGGCAACGAAGCATTGGCCAAAAGCATCTCCTTTATGTGCGGCATGACGGTGACTTATTTTTTCAATAAATTTTGGACTTGGAAAAAAAAGGACCGTTCCCAAAAAAGATTGGTGAAATTTGTGGTTTTATACGGCATCGCATTGCTTATAAATGTGGGTTCCAACTCGGCTTTGTTGTATATTTTGCACCAATATAGAAATTTCGTCGATTTGCCTTTCAAATACGTCATAGCCTTTGTGGGCGCCTCTGGCCTCAGCGCATCATTTAGTTTTATGGGACAAAAATTTTGGGTATTTAAAAGTTCTGATACTGCGCTGGTGCATTAAAATATTTTGGGCGTTCCCCTGCGGGTCGCGCTTTTCGTTATATCTTTTTCTGCGTTTCACGCCAAAAAAGTATGCCACTTCAATCGCTAACGCAAATTGAATTACGATTTACGAATTATAAAATTATTGCTTAAAATTTTCATGTAAACCAATTTCCTTTTCAATTTTTGCAACACACAAATCCAACTAAAAGAAAACTCAAATAAACCATTGCAAATCAGCAACAAGTTTGCAAAACAAAAAAACCAGGCAAATTACCTGGTTTTTTATAAAAATATTTTGTGTTTTAACTTAACGCCATTTTAATTCTTTTAATCGCTTCACGCAAATTCTCTTCTGAAGCGGCGTAAGATATTCTAATGCAGGTTGGCGCGCCAAAAGCGTCACCGGTTACGGTTGCAACATTTGCTTCCGCCAACAAAAACATAGAAAAATCGGCTGCATTTTCTATTTTGTAACCTTTAATTTCTTTTCCGAAGAAAGCTGAAACATCAGGAAAAACATAAAAAGCGCCTCCAGGCACATTTAATTTAAATCCGTCAATTTCCCTAAGCAAATCAATCACAATATCTCTGCGGCTGCGAAATTCATCAACCATATATTTTATTTTTGAAACTGGCGCCTGTAACGCTGCGATGGTTGCGCGTTGGGCAATGCTGTTGGCACCCGAAGTAATTTGTCCCTGCATTTTTGTGCAAGCTTTCGCAATCCATTCCGGACCGCCCATATAACCAATTCTCCAGCCGGTCATAGCAAATGCTTTTGCAACGCCATTCACCGTAATGGTTCGGTCGTACATATTTTCAATGGAAGCGAAACTAAATACAGGTTCTCCATAATTTATATGTTCATAAATTTCATCGGAAAGCACATAAATATTTGGGTGTTTTTCCAGCACTTTTGCCAAAGCCCTATATTCTTGCTCACTGTAAACGGTACCGCTTGGATTGTTTGGTGAATTAAAGAATATCATTTTGGTTTTTGGCGTAATTGCAGCTTCCAATTGTGTAGGCGTAATTTTAAAATCCGTTTCAACGGTGGAAGGAATTTCTACATAAGTAGCTTCCGCCAAAATAGAAATTGCAGAATAACTTACCCAATAAGGTGCCGGCAATAAAACCTCATCTCCGGGGTTTAACAAAACCATCGCTATATTTGCAATTGTTTGTTTTGCACCGGTTGAAACCACAATTTGATTGGGTTGGTACGTTAAATTATTGTCGCGTTTAAATTTTTCGCAAATCGCCTTTTTTAAATCCACATAACCATCAACCGGACTGTAAGAACTGTAATTGTCGTGAACAGCCTGAATTGCGGCTTCCTTAATAAAATCGGGTGTGTTAAAGTCAGGTTCCCCTAAACTTAAACTGATAATGTCTTTTCCCTGTTCTTTTAGTTCTCTGGCTTTTGCGGCCATGGCTAAAGTTTCTGAAACCGGTAAGTTGTTAATTCTGTCTGAAAGTTGGTTGGTCATAAAATAAAAATTTATGCGTACTCAGGCTTTGCGCCCAGCGTTTTTAATTGATTAAAATGTTCTGAAATTGCCTTATGAAAGGTTTTATATTCGTTGTACGGCAAATTAAACTCCAATGCCGTTTCTTTTACAATTTTTGCAATTTTTCCGTAGTGAATATGGGAAATATGTGGGAAAATATGGTGTTCAACCTGATGGTTTAATCCGCCTGTATACCAAGAAACAAATTTATTGTTAGGTGCAAAATTGGCTGTGGTGTATAATTGATGCACGGCCCAAGTATGTTCTAAATTGCCCTCTTTGTCAGGCAAAGGCATGTCTGCCATTGGCACAATGTGCGCCAGTTGAAACACCACGCTTAAAATGATTCCTGCGGTATAATGCATCACAAAAAACCCAATCAATACTTTCCACCAGGCAATATCCAAAACCAATAGAGGCAAAACAATCCACAGTAAATAATAAATGATTTTGGTCACAATTAAAGTAGTCCATTCCGTGGCCGGATTTGGAAATTTTCCATAGGAAAGTTTACGTTTTAGATACTTGTGCATTTGTCTAAAATCGGTGGTGATTGCCCAATTTATGGTCAACAATCCGTATAAAAAGAAGGAATAATATTTTTGAAATTGGTGTATTTTCATCCATTTTGTGTTTTTGTTAAAACGGATAATTCTGCCGGCATCAATATCCTCATCATATCCGGGAATATTGGTAAAAGTGTGATGCAAAACATTGTGCTGCACTTTCCAATTGTAAACGTTTCCGGCCAATATGTACATGCTGCTTCCCATTATTTTATTGACCCACTTTTTGTTTGAAAATGATTCGTGGTTGCTGTCGTGCATCACATTCATTCCAACGCCTGCCATCCCAATTCCAATCACAACGGTTAATAAAAGCAATGCCCATTGTGGCATTGAAACTGTTAAAATAACAATTAATGGTGCTAAAAAAAGGCCAAACATAATAATGGCTTTGGTGTACAATTTCCAATTGCCCGTGCGTTTTAGCTCATTTTCCTTAAAATAGGCATTCACCCTTTTGTTGAGTGTTTTGAAAAAAATTGCTTTCTCTGTGCGAGAAAAGCTGATGGTATTGCTTGTCATAATATTATTTGTAAATCAATACATTACATAGGCAAAATTACGCCATAAATGTTTCGTTAAATAACTTTTGTGAAAAATATAACATTTTTTTAAAAGATGTTAATTTAATTTAGGAAACCGTAATTTTGCGCTTTCAATACTGCAAATATATGGACATCATTTTAAAATATTTTCCCGATTTATCGGAAAACCAAATTGCCCAATTTTCAAAATTAGGAGAATTATATGCTTTTTGGAATGCCCAAATCAATGTAATTTCAAGAAAAGACATTGATGAATTGCAAGTTCGGCACGTATTGCATTCTTTGGGAATTGCAAAAGTGCAATCCTTTAAACCCGGAGCCCGCATATTGGATGTGGGAACAGGCGGCGGATTTCCGGGAATTCCGTTGGCCATATTGTTTCCCGAAACCCATTTTCATTTGGTTGATTCCATCGGAAAAAAAATAAAAGTGGTGAAAGAAGTTGCCGCTGCACTCGAATTAAAAAATGTAAAAGCTGAATCCATTAGGGCTGAAGAAGTAAAAGGGGAATTCGATTTTATCGTGAGTCGTGCAGTTACCAATATGGATGAATTTATAAAATGGACCAGAAGCAAAATTGCCAAAAAACAGCAACACGAACTTAAAAACGGAATTTTATATTTGAAAGGCGGCGATTTAACCGAAGAATTGCAACATTTCCCCAATGCAAAGCTGTTTGATTTAACCAACTATTTTGAAGAGGATTTTTTTGAAACCAAAAAAGTGGTGCACATTCCTTTAAAAAAGAAATAAATCGAAGGGTTAATTAGCCAATTATTATTTACAAATTTCAATTATAAAGATGACAAATGTTATGATTTAACTAAATAATAAAAGGTAAATTTGTCTGATATTAAATCTAAAAATTATGAGTCAAGATAAAGCATGTTTAGTTTGTAAAAAACCTTCAATAGAAGTGCCATTAACAAAATTTTATTACCAGGAGACTGAATTTTACATTTGTCCGCAACACATTCCTATTTTAATACATCACCCTGAGCAATTAAATGGTTTATTGGCTGGCGCCGATAAATTAACAGGCGGATAAATAATTAGGGTTATTGAAATTATTGCATAAAAAAACGCGCCGATTGGCGCGTTTTTATTTTATTTGATTTTTATTGCTTTTTGAATTTTTCTGATAAATCTTTACCAAATTCTTTCAGTTTTTCAATGGCAGTTTCCACTTCCTTTTCCACAGTTTCAATAGTGCTTTCTTTCAAAAACGGATATCTGTAATCTGTTGGTGGCACAAAAGTTTCTTTAATGGTGCGGGTATTTACCCAACGCAATAAATTCCATACAGAACCTGCTTTATCATTTGTTCCTGATCCGCGAGCGCCTCCAAAAGGTTGTTGCCCAACAACGGCTCCAGTTGGTTTGTCGTTGATGTAAAAGTTTCCTGCGGCATTTTCCAATTTGTTGGTGGCAATGTCTATCACATAACGGTCGCCGCTAAAAATAGCGCCTGTTAAAGCATATTCACTTGTGGAATCAATTAAATCAAGAGTTTCTTCCCATTTCTCGTCTTCGTAAACAAAAATCGTCATAATAGGCCCAAACAACTCATTACACATTGTTTTGTATTTCGGGTTTGTGGTCACAATAATGGTTGGTTCAATAAAATAACCAATTTCATCGCTATAACCGCCTCCAATAATAATTTCGGCATCAATATCTTTTTTCGCTTCCTCAATATATCCCGATAATTTTTTGAACGCTCTGTTGTCAATTACCGCATTTATAAAGTTTGTAGGATCTTCAGGAGATCCCATTTTAAACGATTTCAAATCTTTTTCCAAAGAAGTTTTAATGGCGCCCCACAAGCTTTTTGGCAAATAAGCACGAGAAGCCGCAGAACATTTTTGGCCTTGGTATTCAAAAGCGCCTCTTGCAATTGCCGTGGCAACTTCTTGGGCATTTGATGAAGGATGCGCCCAAATAAAATCTTTTCCGCCAGTTTCACCAACAATGCGAGGATATGATTTGTAATTGCCTACATTTTTTCCAATAGTTTCCCAGAAACTGTTGAATACCGGTGTTGAACCTGTAAAGTGAACGCCTGCAAAATCGCGGCTGTTCAATAAAACATCTGTAATCATAGCCGAATTACCGGTTACCATATTGATAACGCCGTCTGGCAAACCAGCAGCTTTAAACAATTCCATAATTACCTGTGCAGAATATATTTGAGAACTTGCCGGTTTCCAAATAACCACATTCCCCATCAATGCTGGAGCGGAAGGTAAATTCCCTGCAATTGCCGTAAAATTGAAAGGCGTAATGGCGTATACAAATCCTTCAAGCGCACGATATTCCATGCGGTTCCAAATTCCTGCGGAAGAAGCTGGCTGATTGTTGTAAATTTCCGTCATAAATTGCACGTTAAATCGCAAAAAATCAATCAATTCACAAGCGGAATCAATTTCAGCCTGAAAAGCGTTTTTTGATTGTGCAATCATAGTTGCTGCGTTCATTTTGTAACGAAACGGGCCAGCAAGCAAGTCGGCTGCTTTTAAGAAAATAGCCGCTCTGTGTTCCCAGCTTGTGGCTGCCCATTTAACGCGAGCTTCTGCTGCTTTTTTAACGGCCAGTTCAATATGTTCTTTTTCTGCAACATGGTATTTTCCCACACAATGTTTGTGGTCATGCGGCGGATGAATATCTACAGTATTTCCTGTTCGATATTCTTTTCCCCCAATATTAAACGGAATGTCAACTTGTTCGTTGAACATTTTTTTATAAGTATCTAATAACGCTTTGCGTTCTGGAGTTCCTGGAGCGTATGAATTAATAGGCTCATTAACTGCTTTTGGTACATTGTAAAATCCTGAAGCCATCGTGTCTGTTTTTAAGGTTTTTTAATTTAATTTTGTTTTGCAAAGTTACAAAATTGAATTTACTTTATATATTAAGGCCTAATACTCAATAATCAAATTTTAATACCATGTGTACCGTTACTTTTTTGCCTTTAACAAACACTGATTTCATACTGACTTCCAACCGAGATGAACAAAGGCTAAGAGAAACGTTGCACCCTAAAATATATGAGGAAGACGGCATAGAAATGCTGTTTCCGAAGGACAAAGTTGCTGGCGGAACATGGGTCGGCGTAAGTTCAAAAAAAAGATTGGTTTGCATCTTAAATGGCGGTTTCATTAAGCACAAAAGAAAGGAAAATTACATTAAAAGCAGAGGTTTGATTGCTATAGAATTGTTAAAAGAAAATGCCATTTTATCTTACCTTGAAAACCTCGATTTATTGGAAGTTGAGCCTTTTACCATGATTATAGTTGACTGGAATAACAATGAATTGCATTTGGTTGAATTGGTTTGGGACGCACATGAAAAGCACATCACAAAACACAAAAACAAACCTAAAATTTGGTCTTCTTCAACATTGTATACCAATGAAAATAAGGAATTTCGCAACAAATGGTTTCAACAATGGCTTGGTGAAAATGAATTTACTTCCGAAGCGATTTTGCAATTTCACCATACCGAAACAGCCGATAAAGAACAATCCATTTTAATGAAACGAACTTATGTTGAAACTGTGAGTGTGACTTCAGTAAAAAAAATTGAAAACACTGTGGAAATGACTTATGAAGATGTTGTTCATGCCAAAAAAACAGTTCAAAATCTCACCCAAATATAAAAGAAAATACCGCCACAATACGAACAAAAATTTTCATTCCGCAACAAAGGCTTCCACAATTTAAAAACGCTACCCCTTTGGTTTGTTTAAATTGAAACCTTTGAAACTTAAGTTTCATAAAAAATTTAGTTGTGAATACTGGAAACCATCAATTGAAATGTGGGAATGTATACTTTAAAAGCGCCTGAATTTGTGAAGTTTACCATACTGTAAAAGCCTTTCATAGCTCCTATGGGAGAAGTTAAAAAGCAATTAGACCGGTAGGTATATTTTTCTGCAGGTTTTAATATTGGCTTTTTGCCAATAACACCACTGCCTTCAACAATTTCGTTATGATTTAAAGAATCAAAAATGGTCCATTGACGTTCTAAAAGCTGAACAGTATCATTACTTTGGTTTTCAATGGTAACTTCATAGCTAAAAGCAAAATACAGCCTAAAATTTCGATAGCTTGTGCCCTCGAAATTAGAAGTTACCGTAATTTTAATGCCATTTGTTACTTGTTGTACCATAGATACTTACTCCATTTTATAGCTCAAAGATACTAAAAATATAACACAAAATATTAGTTATTTATTTTTTCGGAGTTGCCATAACCAACGCCAATTACTTTTGTGTACCTGCTTCCAAACTTTTTATAATACACCAAAACGGTGTAATCATTTTCTGTTTGATAAAAAGAGCCATCAATATCGTGGGTGCTAATGGTGCCGTCGATTGCTTTGGTGACATATTGATAATTGTAAAATCCCTGTTTTAAAAGAATTTTTGCTTCATACAAATCCAAGGCTTCGTTGTAATTTAGTTTGTTTGTATCGTTTAACTGCCAATTGTTGAAATTTCCGCTCGCAAAAACATCTTTTCCTTCAATGTTTTGCGAACTTTTTAAGGAAAAATATACCCAACTGTAATCGGCATCTGTATTGTTATTTTCACCACTTAAAGTTCTGATCACAAAATTTCCGTTTACATCGGGATATAAAGTATAAGGTTGAGATATTCTTTCTTCATCAGTAAATAAATAGGTGTGGTACAAATCTTCGCCCAATTCAACACTGGCAATGTTTAAGGAAGAACTTCTGATGGATTTGGAATCGAAATACAAAAATTCATTTCCGCCCCAAAAACTTGTTTCTTTATTGTATTTGTAAAGCAATTGATTGCCCCTAAAAAACTGTGGTTTTAAACCTATGATGGCATTTTGCCAATTATTATTTTGAAGAATTACGGGAAAAATTTCTTCATTGGGATTGTTAATAAGCAGATTTGGCGTGTTGATGGTAAACTCAACCGATTGTTTGGTATTAAAATAGAAAATATCCCTGCTTTTAAAAACAGCAACACCAACGTTGACAATGGGTTCATAAACCACAAAACGGCGTTTAAAAACCACTTCATCATCTTCATTTAAAACAGAAATTAAATAGTTTCCAGAAATTTTAAGTTTTGTAGTTTCATTTGGGATTGTTACGCGATAATTTGTATAGGGCTGCAACGTATTAAATGAATTTTCGTAGTCCCTAATTCTGTCTTCGGCAAAACCGTTTACAAATTCAGATTGTGATAAATTGGACTTCCTCCAATCCATCTCGCAATGTTCAATTTTATAGGAATACGTATGTTCATCGGCATTTAAATCATCAAATGTCAATATTAATTTTTCTCCAAGCTGAACAATGGGCGCATAGGAATTTGTAGCCGTTGGTTTTAGTATGATGGTTTTAATATGCTCTGCATCATGGCCATTAGTTTGGGAATACACAAATTGAACGGAACACAAAAAGCAAAAAAATATAAAGCTGTTTTTAATCATAAACTTAAATTTTAGCATTGCAATTTCACCTAATTCTTAACGCAAATTTAGTGCTAAAAGTACGAAATCTATACTATAGTCGTAATGAACAAAATTTTATGTGAAAATATGACAAAAAACATAGAATACTAATGGATAAATTGTATTTTTGCTCCGTTTTTTAAAGACTATTAAATAAACTTAAAATATATGTCAAAAGACATTCATATTAAAAAAGGTCTAGATATTAAGCTGAAAGGTGAAGCTCAAAAAGTTACCGAAAAAGCCATAACTAGTGATGTTTACACATTGATACCTGAAGATTTCCACAGTATAATTCCTAAATTATCCGTAAAAATTGGCGCTCAGTTAAAAGCTGGAGAAGCCGTATTTTATAACAAAGCCAATGAGGAAATGAAATTTCCATCTCCGGTTAGCGGTGAAGTTTGTGACATTGTGCGTGGTGAAAAAAGAAAAATATTGGCCATTAAAATTAAAGCCGATTCTCAACAACAATTTTATGATTTTGGCGTGAAAGATCCAAAAGCTATGAATGCCGATGAGATTAAAAGTCATTTATTGGCTTCCGGTTGTTGGACTTTTATAAAACAAAGACCTTATGATGTGATTGCAAAAACTGCGAATACTCCAAAAGCAATTTTTGTTTCTGCTTACGCCAGCGCACCTTTAGCCGCCGATTACGATTATGTTTTGGCAGGAAAAGAAAAAGAGCTACAGGCAGCAATCACTGCTCTTAGCAAATTAACCACAGGGGAAGTTCATGTTTCCATAGGGAAAAATGCAAATTCACCCTTTGCAGGATTGAACAATATCATTTTACATAAAGTTTCAGGTCCGCACCCTTCTGGAAATGTAGGCACACAAATTAATAAAATAAGCCCAGTAAATAAAGGAGAAACCGTTTGGACCATCAATCCGCAGGATTTAGTGATTATTGGCGAACTACTGTTAACAGGAAAATTTAATGCCGAACGTATTGTTGCTTTGGCAGGCTCTTCTGTTGAAGCGCCTAAATATTACAAAACAAGAATTGGCTCAACCATTACTTCTTTAGTTCATGGAAAATTAAAAGGAAATAACAACAGAATTATCAGCGGCAATGTTTTAACGGGCAAAGCCAAAAACATAAAAGAAAATTTAGGGTATTATGACAATATTATTAGCGTAATCCCTGAAGGAAACGATTATGAATTGTTTGGATGGTCCTTGCCAGTATTCAATAAAATATCTACCTCAAGAGCCTTGACTTTTTCGTGGTTATTGCCAAATAAAAAGTTCGATTTAAACACCAACACAAACGGTGAACACAGAGCCTTTGTGGTTACTGGAGCTTATGAAGAAGTTTTTCCGTTAGATATTTATCCAATGCAAATTTTAAAATCTTGTTTATACAAGGATTTAGATGAAATGGAGCAATTGGGCATGTATGAGGTGGCACCTGAAGATTTTGCATTAACAGAATTTATTTGTGTTTCTAAACAACCACATCAAGAAATTATTAGAAAAGGTTTAGACTTAATGTTAAAAGAAATAGGATAAGGTTATGGGATTAAAAGAAAAATTACATGATATTAAAGAAAAGGGAAAGGGGAAAAAGTGGTTGCCTGCTTTTGAAGCTATTCATACTTTTTTATATACACCCAATGAAACCACGCAATCAGGCGGACACATAAAAGGAGCCGACGATTTGAAAAGAACGATGACCATGGTGGTGTTGGCGCTAATACCTTGTTTGATATTTGGAATGTTCAATACAGGTTATCAACACTTTAATGCATTTGGCACACCGGTAGAATTTTTATCGATGGATGCGTTTTGGTATGGATTTTTAAAAGTATTGCCTCTTGTGGTAGTTTCTTATGTTGTTGGACTTGGAATTGAGGTTCTTTTCGCAACAATTAAAGGCCACGAAGTTGAAGAAGGCTATTTTGTAACAGGAATGTTGGTTCCATTAATTGTTCCGGTAGACACACCGCTTTGGATGCTTGCCGTTGCTGTTATTTTTGGTGTGGTTATAGGAAAAGAAATATTTGGAGGAACAGGAATGAATATTTTAAATCCCGCTTTAACCATCCGTGCATTTTTATTCTTCGCCTATCCAACTTGGATGAGCGGTGATAAAGTTTGGGTTGGCGGTGCGGTTGAAAGAGCCAATGAAATGGCTGCAGGCGCAGATGTTGCAGCCGTATCTGGCGAAACTATTCTGGGTAGCTTGGCGCAAGGCAAAGAAGTTTTGTATTCTGTTTATGATATGTTTTTTGGGTTTATTCCCGGTTCTGTGGGAGAAACTTCTACTTTCTTAATTTTGTTGGCGGGTTTGTTCTTAATTTTTACAAAAATAGCAAGTTGGAGGATCATGCTTTCGTCAGTACTTGGCGCCTTGGTTATGGGACTTATTTTTAACGGAGTTGTTAACGCAGGCTGGATTACAGAAGGCAGCAAGTTTTATAGTTTAATGAGCACCGTATATTGGCATCATTTAATTATTGGAGGCTTTGCATTTGGAGTAGTTTTTATGGCAACAGATCCGGTAACCGGTTCGCAAACCAATAAAGGAAAATGGATTTA
>JAAFHC010000283.1 GCA_010906935.1 Gelidibacter sp. | reverse complement strand
CCGTTGGTGTTCCGTTTTGAATATCTGCATAAATATTTTTAATGATTTCTTTTGCTGAAATGCCATTTTCTGGAGCCGATAAATAATTGCTGCACGATGTAAGATTATATTCTGTAATCCTATTTTCCAATAAAATAGCTGCTTCGCCTTCATACGTATTTAAATCGGTGATGTTCAAAAGTGAAGCCACAGCATCAAATAATCTTCCTGCGGATGAGGTTTTTAATTTATTCGTTTTTTTTATAGATTGATAGGTTTTGAGCTCATTTGGGGTAAATTTCTCCTTTAATACGGCAATCATTTCATCAGAAGCCAATGAAAGTAAAGACAATCTAGGCTCTTTTGCCATTTTATCACCAAACAACCAGTCGAAATAATCAATATGATTGATTCTTGCAATTTCATTTGCTTCATAATTAAAAAACTCACCGCCCCAAATGGCGCCATCGTCGCCATAACCGGTTCCGTCAAAAATAACGCCCAAAACTTTTTGTGAAAATAATTGGTGTTCTCCCAAAATTGCTGAAAAATGTGCTTTATGATGCTGAATTTCAACCAGCTTTGATTTGTTTTTTTGAGCGAATTCTTTACCTAATTGCGTACTCTGATAGCCAGGATGCTTATCAACCAAAACCACTTCGGGTTGTTGTTCAAAAATAGTGGTAAAAGCCTTAGCCATATTGGTAAACCGATTAAATACATCAAAATTTTGAAGGTTCCCGAGGTACTGACTTACATATAAATAGTCATTGGGATAAAATGCGATGCTGCTTTTTAAATCGGCACCCATGGCCATAACTTTTTCTTCGGAATTAAGCGGTGCATCAAAATAATTTGGGGCATAACCGCGCGCTCTTCGAAATAAAACTTTCTGATGAGACCTGGAACTGAATTTTACAACAGAATCATCTTGCGGATGCATAATTTCCAGAGGGTGCTGCACAAAATAATCGGCAACATTGTTGAGTTTTTCAAACGCTTCTGCGTTGTCGTGTATAATTGGGGAACCGTGAATATTTCCGCTGGTTGCAACTATTGGAAAGTTTAATTCGTTGGCTAGCAACTGCAAAACTCCTGAGTAGGGCAACATCACACCCAACTGTTTTAATCCTGGAGCAATTGCATTTAATGCGATTTTTCCTTTATAATTTTCTAAAGGAATTATGTTTATGGGTCTTTCCGTTGAAGTTAAAGATTTGAGTTGTTGCTCATTTATTTTAAGATCTATTTGCAAAAATTCCATAGAAGGAAACAAAACCGCAAAAGGCTTGTTTGGCCTGTTTTTTTTGGAGCGTAATTTTTGGATTACGGCCTCATTTTCGGCATTGCAGCATAACAAATACCCACTTGTGTTTTTAAGGGCAACAATATTTCCTTCATTCAGCAACTTTACAATTTTTTTAAAGATATTTTGAGGTGTTGAAGGAACAATATTTCCAAGATTATCTGACAAAATCAATTCAATTCCGCAGGTAGGACATGTGTTGGTTTGTGAATGAA
>JAAFHC010000048.1 GCA_010906935.1 Gelidibacter sp. | reverse complement strand
TTAAAATCGTCAATTGAAATTAAATCAACTTCTTGATTATTTTGTTGAAGCACTTCTTTAAGTTTATTACAAATTTTCAGTGTTTGTCCATCAACTGTTGAATAAATTATTCCTATTTTAGGTTCCATTGCCGTTGTTTAAAATTAATGTTCAATATCGCGTTTTTAAGCTAATTTTAAAAGATTGTAAATTTACTAAAGGTGCATTTGGGAAATTATGATATTTATCAATTAAAAATAGCTAAATATTTCAAATTTAATTACAAAAAAACCAGTCAATATTGACTGGTTTTAGTTTTTTTGAAGACAACAAATAAATATTAAATTGCTTTTACATTTACTGCGCTTAACCCTTTTTTTCCTTCTTCTAGTTCAAATTGAACTTCATCGCCATCGCTAATTTTGTCAATTAAACCGGTAATGTGTACGAAGTAGTCTTTTTTTGAAGTTTCCTCGGTGATAAATCCAAATCCTTTAGCTTGGTTGAAGAATTTTACTGTTCCTTTTTTCATTGTTAAATAATTTATTAAAGTACTAAAGTACTAATAATTGCGCTTGTTTCTGATTTTTTTTGAGATATTTTAAAAAAAAATAGATTAGCGATAAAAACTAAAGCTAATCCAACACATCAGTCAATTCTTTAAAAACTTGTTTTGGGTTTTTATTTTCGTATAATATTCCATAAACTGCATCAATAATAGGTGTTCTTGCCTTGTTTTTTTCATTGATTAAAAAAGCGCTTTTTGTGGCATAATATCCTTCGGCGATCATGCTCATTTCCATCATGGCACTTTTTACAGTGTAGCCTTTTCCAATCATATTTCCAAACATTCTGTTTCGGCTAAAAACTGAATATCCGGTAACCAATAAATCGCCCAAATACGCAGAGTTGTTGATATTGCGTTTCATTCTATGAACTTTTCTTATAAAACGCTTCATTTCACGAACAGAATTTGACATTAAAACCGCCTGAAAATTATCGCCGTAACCCAATCCGTGCGCCATTCCTGCCGCTATGGCAAAAATATTTTTTAGCATGGCGGCATATTCAGTACCAATAATATCGTCTGATGTTTTTGTTTTTATGTAATTGCTTGACAAGTACTTGCTCAAAAGATCGGCTTTTTTCGAATCCTCGCAAGCAATGGTTAAGTAAGACAAACGCTCCATGGCAACTTCTTCTGCGTGACAAGGGCCTGCAATAACGCCAATATTTTTAAAGGGAATTTTAAAGAATTTATGAAAATGTTCGCCAACGATCAATCCGCTTTCAGGAACAATTCCTTTGATGGCCGAAAACACAATTTTTGAAGAAATACTTTGCGTTATATTATCTAATTCTTCTTTCAAAAAGGCGGAAGGAATGGCAAAAATTAAAATATCGCCATAGCGTACCAAATCATTAATATCATTTGATAAATACAATTTTTTCTCATCAAGTGCAGCAGAACTTAGGTAATTTGGATTGTGTTCATTTTCCTTAATATAATCAATGGCCGTTTGATTTCGCATATACCAACCAACCTGATCCATATTTTCACACAACATTTTTACAATGGCTGTTGCCCAACTTCCACCGCCAAAAACGGCAATTTTAGGGTTTGTAATCATTTATTAACCTTTTTAGAGACCAAAAGTAAAAAAAACTTACTTAAATGCGCTCGTAAAATTGTGAAACTAACATTTTTGAACTCGCTTACGTTAATTTGTTGGTTTAAATTATTAGTTTCGTACTTTTAAAACTTTTAATCCTATCCCCAGCCTTTTCCTTTGGAAAGGGAGTTTGATTGGATATCAACATAATTTTTTTTTAACTTTAATCGCTATTTTTATAACCTTTAACCTTTAACCTTTAACCTTTAACCTTTAACCTTTAACCTTTAACCTTTAACCTTTAACCTTTAACATTTAACCTTTAACCTTTAACTTTTAACATTTAACCTTTAACCTTTAACTTTTAATATCTAACTTTTATAATTGAGCGCACTTAAACGATTTTTTAAAGACACTATCATATACGGAATTGCTGCGGTTTTGCCAAGAGTGATAAACTTTTTGCTGGTTCGTGTTCATACCGATGCTTTGCCAGCAAGCGATTACGCAGAAAATACCAACTTTTATATTTGGATTGCCTTATTTACGGTGCTGTTAACTTTTGGCATGGAAACGGCTTTTTTCAGGTTTTATAAGGCTGAAGAAAAAAAAGATGCGCTTATTGCAACTTCATTTATCAGTGTGTTTGTTGCCGCGTTATTGTTTGTGGCAATTGCTTTTTCGTTTTCCGACTTTTTTACCAATATGTTCGATTTCAGCCAAAATCCGATGCAATTCAAATTATTTATCGGCATATTGGCGATTGACGCGGTTTCCGTAGTTCCGTTTGCTTATTTACGCGCCTCAAACAGACCCATAAAATACACCGCCATAAAAATGATGAATGTGGGAATAATTGTTGCCATAAACTTGCTTTTTTTGAAGTTTATTCCCGAATTAAAAGCAAGCGGCAAAAACATTCCCGAATTTTTAAATACCGCTTTTGAAAGCACTTCGATCGTTAATTTTATATTTATTGCCAACCTCATTGGAAGCGCCGCTTCACTAATTTTATTGTTGCCGTTTTTGCTGAAATTTAAATGGCATTTTAACCGTGTTTTATTCAAAAAAATGCTGAATTACAGCTGGCCAATTGCCGTCGCCGGAATTGCTTATGTGATTAACGAAAATCTGGATAAATATTTAATCGGGCAAATGATGGATAAAACGGCTATGGGAATTTATTCGGCCTGTTATAAGCTGGCGATTTTTATGAATTTATACATTATGGCTTTTCGTTTGGGTGCGGAACCGTTCTTTTTTAACCATTCCGACCATAAAGATGCCCGGGAAACTTACGCCCGAATTTTAAACTATTTTATCATTGTAGGCGCCTTGGTTTTTGTGGGAATTGTAGTTTTTCTTGATTTTATTAAACAACTATTTATCAACCAGCAGTATTGGGATGCCATTGTGATTGTTCCTATTGTGTTGTTGGCCAATTTGTTTTTGGGCATTTACCACAACTTATCTGTTTGGTACAAATTAACCGACAAAACCCGTTACGGAATGCTATTTTCCATCATTGGCGCCATAATTACCGTTATTATAAATGTGGCATTAATTCCTGTAATTGGTTATATTGCATCGGCTTGGGCAACACTTTTGGCTTATGGAAGTATGATGGTTTTTTCATATTTTATAGGAAATAAGCATTATCCGGTTCCGTATAATTTAAAAAAATCGGGGAGCTATTTGTTGGTTTCCATCGTGCTTTCATTTGTGTCTTTTACTTATTTCAGGGAAAATTATTTGGTTTCTGTTTCCTTAATTTTGTTATTTGGAATGCTCATATTTTGGAATGAAAAAAAGGAACTATTAGCAATGATAAAAAAATAAAACAGCACAAAATGAAATATTTCACAGCGTCTTTTATCGCCTTTTTTTTAAGTTTTTCGGCTGTTTTTTCACAAAACACTTCTGAAAAAAAATCGACGGCTTCTTCAAATGTTTCATTGCTGAAAAAGGAATTTGTAATTCCCAACCTCAACGCCATCAGCCATAAAGTTTGGATTTATTTACCGCCGAATTATCATAATTCAACAAAAAAATATCCGGTGATTTATATGCACGATGCCCAAAATTTATTTGACAATGCAACTTCCTATGCCGGAGAATGGCAAGTTGATGAAACCTTAAATAAATTGTATGAAAAAACAGGAAAAGGATTTATTGTGGTGGGTATTGAAAACGGTGGCGAAGAACGCATCAACGAATATACGCCTTGGAAAAATGAAAAATATGGTGGCGGAGAAGGCGCCATTTATATGGATTTTATCGTGAATTCTTTAAAACCTTATATTGATGCCAATTTTAGAACAAAAACAAAACAAAAACACACCGGGTTGATTGGCAGTTCTTTGGGCGGATTGATTTCGTATTACGGCGGACTTCAATATCCAAAAACCTTCGGGAAAATTGGTGCCTTGTCTACTTCATTTTGGTTTTCTGAAAAAGTTGTAGATTTCACCCAAGAAAAAGGGAATTTAAAAAACGTGAAACTATTTTTACTCGTGGGCGGAAAAGAAGGGGATGATACGGATAAAGACACCCAAAAAATGGAAAAATTATTGCTAAAAACAGGGTTTAAATCCAAAAATTTAAAAACAAAAATAAATCCTGAAGGCAAACATAACGAAGCTTTTTGGAGTAGTGAATTTTCAGCAATCGTTTGCTGGCTTTACAACATAAAATAATTGAACTTTATGAAAATACAAATTACCAACAAATCAAAACACGCATTGCCAAGCTATGAAACGGATGCTTCTGCAGGAATGGATTTGCGCGCCAATATTGATGAATCCATCACGTTAAAACCATTGGAACGAACCATTGTAAAAACCGGATTGTTTATTGCGCTTCCGGTTGGATTTGAAGCCCAAGTTCGTCCGCGCAGCGGGCTCGCAGCCAAAAACGGCATTACGGTTTTAAATGCTCCAGGCACTGTTGATGCCGATTACAGAGGGGAAATTGGCGTAATTTTGGTGAACCTTTCCAATGAAAACTTTGTGGTAAATGACGGTGAGCGCATTGCGCAATTGGTCATCGCCAAACACGAAAGAGCAAATTGGGAAGAAGTTGAAGTTTTAAGCGAAACAAAACGTGGCGCTGGCGGATTTGGAAGTACTGGAAAATAGCCCTCTAATCCCCGAAGGGGGAATTAATAGAGAAAGATGCAGCATTGAAAAATTTCTAGTTGAAAAAAGTTTAAATCCAAATAAACAAAGGTTGACACAAATAGATCAAGAATTTTGAAATAAATTTTTTTCGCCATTCGCGATTTTTTATTTGCATAACTTGCGTTTAGGTTTTTACTAGTTCGAAAGTCGGAAGACCGAAGTTTCAAAATTAAAAGTATATATTACAATTTCAAATCGTAAATCGTAAATCGTAAATCGTAAATAAAAAATAATGATAGATATTGATGTAAAAACGTTGTTCCTTTTTTCGGCAGCAACAAATATATTTGTCATTTCCCTGTTTGCCACTTACGTTAAACTTTACAAAGTAAAAAACCCTATTATTAACATTTTTATGCTCGCAAGGGTATTGGGTATTATTTTTTTAATGATGCTTTCATTGCGCGATGGCTTACCTAAACCCATAGGAATTATTATAAACACCACCATTGTTTTATTTGTTGTTTTTTACGAAATTTATTGCATTTCCGTTATTGAACGTAAATTTGATTCAAAACATTTCAAAAAATTTCTTCTTATTCCGTTATTTCTATCGATTTTTTTAAGTTTTTTTAGCACCTCTTCTGTAAGCAATCGAATGACTGTTGTATCGCTAAGTGTTGCAATTATCTATGCATTTATAGCCTACACCCTTTTAACTGAAAAAGGAAAAACCAAAATACAGCATATCACCGGTTACCTGTTGGCTTTAATTTCTTTTGTGCTTTTAATGCGGTCATTAGGGGCATTTTTAGAAGTTGGTGTCGAGATGACTTCAACAAAGTATCTGCTGGTAATACCACTTGTTTTTTTCTTGATTCTTAACTTTATCATTCCTTTATTGTTACTTTTTATCTTAAAAGAAGTCGATAATAAAATTATTGAGAATGACAATTTAAAACTCATTGAATTAAACAAAAATAAAGACAAATTTTTCTCCATTATTGCGCACGATCTAAGGGGTCCATTAGGAAGTCTGCAGCAAATTGGAGAACTGCTTTGGTTAAATAAAATTAGCGATGAAAAAAGAGAAAAATTGACCAATGCGCTATACCAAAACAGTAAAAACACATTTTCCTTATTGGATAATTTATTGAAATGGGCCAATGCAAATTCTGGGTTGATTGTTTATGAGCCTTCACAAATAAATCTTCATAAAATTGTTCTTAACAATATCCGTCTTTTTAATGCCCAAATCAGGTTGAAAAATCTCAAATTGCATTGTAATTTTGAAAGTGAACTCTTTGTTTATGCCGATTTTGATATGATAGATACCGTTATTAGAAATCTTATCTCAAATGCCATAAAATTTACGCCAACCGGCGGAAAAATTGAAATTGTTTTAGATAAAATTGATGAAATCAACAACACTTGCACTATCGCCATAGTTGATAATGGAATTGGCCTAAATAAGGATTCTCAATTAAAAGCTTTTGAAATAGACGCCCTCGTCTCAACTTTGGGAACTGACAAAGAAATAGGAACAGGATTGGGATTAAAACTTTGCAAGGAATTTTTAACTATAAATAAAGGAACTATTTGGATTGAAAACAATGAAAATAACGGAACCAGCGTTTTTATTTCATTACCAATCGAAAATAAATAAATGGCTAATTGGTTGCTTTTTTTATGAATTCCAAAAACACCTGTTGATTGATTTCTAACTTTTCAGGATGTTCAAAAAACAAGATTGTTTTGTTTAAAACTGCTTCAATTAAATAATAACTTCCCTTAAAATAAGAAGCAATCACCGTTGCTTTAATCCCTTCTTTTTTTGTCAATTTAATCTGGTTTGGGTACCATAAAACCGATTTTTTAGAAATGTCATTTGAATCAATTTCGCTTAATGGAATTTTATTGATTTCATCAAAAAAAGAAGCAATATAGGCGCTTTTCGGATTTGTGTATAATGCTTCGGGCGCTTTGTTTGTAATTAATTTTCCATTTCTGATCACTAAAATTTTATCGGCAAAAGAAAGCGCGTCGGTGGTATCATGCGTGGCCACAATGCATAAAATATTTTTCGACTTTAAATACTTGAAAAGATCTCTTCGCAGTTTATTTTTTCTGAAATTGTCAATGTGGCTAAAAGGCTCGTCGAGCAACAAAACATCGGGCTCTTTGGCCATCACTTTGGCGATGGCGACACGTTGTTTTTGGCCGCCGCTCAGGTTTTTTACTTTCGTTTGGGAAAACTCAATCATATCAACCACTTTTAGCAATTCCTTAATGCGTTTTTCCTTGTTTTTATCCTGACTTGAAATGTATTTTCCAATATTTTCTTCAACTGTTGTGTAGGGCATTAAATCGAAATCCTGTGGCAAATATTTCATAAAATCTTCCCCAGGAATTAAGCTAAAATTTGGACCGAGCAGTTTTTCGTCATTCCAGGAAACCGTTCCTTTTTCAATATGGAGCAGTCCGTAGATAATTTCGAGCAACGTGCTTTTTCCCGAGCCGCTTTCACCAATTATAGCAATATAATCGCCTTTATTGGCTTTGAAGCTAATATTTTTTATGACTTCTGTTGAAGTGTACCCAAATGATATGTTTGCTACTTTTAACACTTATCTTATTCGAACCCAATATATAACAGTGCATCGCCTTGTGTGACAATTGGAGAGTGGTTTGAATTTAAAATATAACCTTCTTGTTTATTTTTAAAAATTTTTTCAAAGTCTCCAAACGGATCGGAAATGCTACCCAATTTAACACCTTTTTCAACCTTTTGCCCAACACTAATGTAAGACCTGTACATTCCGGAATAGGTGGCTCTAATCCATCT
This sequence comes from Gelidibacter sp., assembly GCA_010906935.1. Lineage (GTDB taxonomy): Bacteria > Bacteroidota > Bacteroidia > Flavobacteriales > Flavobacteriaceae > Lutibacter. The sequence continues at coordinate 10,726 of JAAFHC010000048.1, read as the reverse complement.
TGAATTCCTAATTATTATTGGCGCTGGTTCTAAATTTGGTTTTGAAATTTTTGAAGTAAAGTCTCTCATTTCCAAATGATGCATCACGTTAATCGCACCCTGAATCCCAGCTTTTGTAACATTTTTATCTAAACTCAATGATTTTCCACCTTCAAAAAGCAACACTTTTTTTCCCAAATCAACCATAGATTTCCTAAATGTTTTCTCTTTGCTTTTGCTGTACACAATAAATGGTGAACCAAATACTTTCGCCAATTTTAAAATTTCTTCATCATTGGCATCAATTCTTAACTGAGAATAATTAAATCGTTGGGCGCCTCCAGTATGGTAATCAATACAATAATCAACTTTAGGAACCACTTTGCTCATTAAATGATAGGCAAATCTGCTTGCCAATGAGCCTTTATTAGAACCTGGAAATACCCTGTTTAAATCCCTTCCGTCTGGAAATTCTCTTTTCTGATTTAAAAAACCAAAAACATTTAAAAGCGGAATGCAAATAACAGTGCCCTTTTCTGGTTTGTTTAAACCTCCTGCAACAATTTGACGCACAATTTCAACCCCGTTGGTTTCATCGCCATGAATGCCGCCAATTAACAACAAACAAGGTCCGTCAGTGTAACCTCTTGAAACAATGATGGGCACTTCAATTTTAGAATGCGTGTTTAATCGGGCAATGTCCATTTTAATTTGAACTGTTTCACCCAACCCAACTTTTTGATAAAGAATTTTAAAATCACTAGGCATGCCGCTCAATATAATGGATTATTTTGCCGGCGATATCTACGCCAGTCGCACCTTCAATACCTTCCAATCCGGGAGAAGAATTAACTTCTAAAATAAGTGGGCCTCTGGCTGATTGCAATATATCTACTCCAGCGATTCCCAAACCCATAATTCGTGCAGCTTTTAAAGCCGCATTTTCTTCATCAATAGATAATTTTATGAGTTCGGCGGTTCCGCCTCTATGAAGGTTTGAACGAAATTCACCTTCTTTAGCTTGTCTTTTCATAGCGCCAACAACAACGCCATCCACCACAAATACGCGAATATCTGCGCCTCCGGCCTCTTTAATGAATTCCTGGGCGATTACCCTTGCTTGAAGTCCGTTAAAAGCTTCCAGCACCGATTCTGCCGCGTTGTCATTTTCGGCCAAAACAACGCCTAAACCTTGCGTTCCTTCCAATAATTTGATCACCAAAGGTGTTCCTCCAACATCTTTAATAACGTCTTTCACATTTTTTGAATAGTTGGTAAATACCGTTTTTGGCAAACCCAAACCGGCGCGAGACAACACTTGTAAACTTCTCAATTTATCTCTTGAGCGCATCAAGGCTTGAGATTCAATGGCGGTAAAAACCTTCATCATTTCAAATTGACGCACCACTGCCGTTCCGAAGAAAGTTACGGAAGCGCCAATTCTTGGGATTACGGCATCAATATCCAACAATAATTCGTGTTTATATCTTATAGCAGGTTTCTTTTTTTCAATAATGATATCGCATTTCGAATGATCCACTACCAGCATTTCATGATTTCGGGCTCTTCCGGCTTCAATAAGTCTTTTTGTTGAATATAAATTTGGATTTCTTGATAAAACTACAATTTTCATACGATGTATTTTCTTAAATTTTAATCACTATATTTTTAAATGACAGATTTTTTTTAGCAGCATCTACAACAAATCTCTTTGTTAGAAACTTTCTTCCCAACAACACGGGGAATTTCATTGAACCTCTTTCTGTTAAAGAAAGTTCAATGGCATGAATTTCATTAAAAATAAGTATTTCAGTTTTAATCAGATACCGGTTTTCGATAATTCCGTTAGAACTTTTTACCTTTTTTTGAGTGAACTCTGTGAATGTAAAATATTTTTCGTGGTATTTTTCATGTTTAGGATCTAAAAACTGACATTTCAACACCTTATTTTCCTCCTCAATGCTATGACAATGAAAACTAGAGGTATAGGCGCCTGAATCGACTTTAATATCAATATTAAATAACTCTAGTTTTGGAAAGTCAACAACGTCTGTTCTCCCCAGTAATGTTTTTACGCTAGTTTTTTTCAAAAGAAATAGGAAGAGCTAATGTTAAAAAAATATTTTGAATTTTATTTTATTTTTTGCAAAGTTAAACTATTATTGGCTATTAAAAAATTTTTGAAAATTTTTGTTTTTCAGGTGTTTATAAACGGATTCTGAGTCTCTTTTTTGAGTTTTATAAACCAAAAAAAGGAAGTGAATCAACAATTCACTTCCTTTTATTTTTATGCTAATTTTTAAAAAATAAGTTTCCTAATCTTTTTTACTCATATCATTGATCGCTTCTTTGATTTTTGTTTCCAATTCTTCGGACAATTCAGGATTGTCTTTTATCAACACTTTTACCGCATCACGACCTTGCCCTAATTTGGTTTCGCCGTAGCTAAACCACGAGCCGCTTTTTTTCACAATGCCAAGCTCTACGCCCAAATCCAATATTTCTCCATCTTTAGAAATGCCTTCACCATACATAATATCAAATTCAGCCGTTCTAAAAGGCGGAGCCACTTTATTTTTCACCACTTTAACTTTTGTGGCATTTCCTATTACCTTTTCCCCATCTTTAATTTGTGTTTTTCTTCTGATGTCCAAACGAATAGATGCATAAAATTTAAGTGCGTTACCACCTGTTGTTGTTTCAGGATTTCCAAACATGACGCCAATTTTATCGCGCAATTGGTTGATAAATATCACGGTACAATTTGTTTTATGGATGGTTCCTGTCAATTTACGAAGTGCTTGTGACATCAATCTCGCGTGCAATCCCATTTTAGAATCGCCCATTTCGCCTTCAATTTCACTTTTTGGCGTTAACGCAGCAACAGAGTCAATAACCACAATGTCAATGGCGCCTGAACTGATTAAATTGTCGGCAATTTCTAATGCTTGTTCTCCATAATCTGGTTGGGAAATAATTAAATTATCAATATCAATCCCTAAATTTTGCGCATAAAATCGGTCGAAAGCATGTTCCGCATCAATAAATGCAGCGATACCGCCCGCTTTTTGGGCTTCAGCAATGGCATGCAAGGCCAATGTGGTTTTACCCGATGATTCCGGTCCATAAATTTCAATAACTCTTCCGCGCGGATAACCGCCAACTCCCAAAGCTATATCTAATCCCAAAGAACCGGTTGAAATAGCTTCAATATCACTTATAGCAACATCGCCCATTTTCATCACTGTTCCTTTTCCGTAGGTTTTATCTAATTTATCAAGTGCTAATTGTAACGCTTTTAATTTCGCCACTTTTTCTTTTTCTTCTGCCATAATTATAATAAAATGAGTTAAAATAGTTTGCCGCTAAATTATAAAAAAGTATGGTAGCTTTCATCTGTTTATAATTTATTTTTTATTGGTACAGATGCTGTTCGCTATTAATCATTCTGCTGTGTGTCAAAATTTGTTATGCTCGTTTCACCATATTAAAAAAATAAGTATGAACAAAAAATATCGTTTACAACAAATTGTTCAGTTTTGCGTATTGTAAAAGCACCACCGTTTTAGTGTCGTTTATTTCTCCTTTTTCCACCATTCTTAAAGCGGTTTCAAAATCAATTTCCAATACTTCAATTTCTTCATGTTCTTCTTCTAAACCTCCGCCATCGCTTATTTTCATTGCATCGCTGCATTCAGCAACAAAATAATGTATTTTTTCTGTGACGGCTCCAGGTGTTGAGTACAATTCGAATATCTTTTTTGGATTGGCTATTTTAAAACCAGTTTCTTCTTCAACCTCTTTTATAATGCAAACTTCGGGATGGTCTTTATCCAACATACCGGCGCAAACTTCAATCATCATTCCGCTGGAGTTTCCATTTAAGTAGCTTGGCATCCTGAATTGTTTGGTAAGAATTACCGTTTTTTTGGCGGGGTTGTACAATAAAATTGCTGCGCCATCACCCCGGTCGTAACATTCCCGGCTTTGGGTTTGCCAGCTGCCATGATTTGTTTGATACTCAAAATCAACTTTATCAAGTTTGTAATGCTCCTTCGACAAATTTTTGATGCCAATGATTTTAACTTTTGGATTGTTCATTTATTTAATTTTTAATCATGGCAATGTGCGGAATATCGTCTTCTAAATAACCCTCACCAACTTGAATAAATCCGTGTGATTCGTAAAAAATTTTTAAATACAATTGTGCCGATATTTTTATAGAAGTTTCCTTGAAATGTTCTTTTACAGCTTCTACAGAATGTTGAAATATAATATGCCCGTAACCAAATTTTCGTTCATTTTTGGCAACTACCACACGGCCAATGCTGGCTTTTTCAAAATAATCTCCTGGTTTAAAAATTCGGCAATAAGCCACAATTTTATCATTTTTAAAGCCAATAACATGCAGCGCTTTTTCATCTTTTCCGTCGATATCTTGGTACACACAATTTTGTTCAACCACAAAAACTTCAGCGCGCAATTGCAAAATATCATAGAGTTCTTTTGTTGATAATTCAGTAAAGGATTTTGTTAAAATTTTGAGCATTTTAGTCTTGTATTATAATTTCTTTAAGGTCGTTTCTTCTAAATTCGGGCTGCAAATTACAATGCTGAATATGAAATTTTTCCATCAATAATTTTTCAATCTCTTCACAAATCAAATCAAATTCCGATAACTTGATATCATCGTTAAATTCTAAATGCGCTTCAAAATGAGATTCGTGATCGTTTAATTGCCAAATATGAATATGATGGATGTTTTTTACCCCAGAAACTTTTTGAACTACCTCAACAACTTCTTTTATTTTTATATGTGAAGGCGCAAAAAGCATTAATATTTTAAGGGAATCGATTAAAATACGCCAGCTCATAAAAATTAAATAAACCGAAATTATTAAAGTCAACAAGGCATCAATCCAGTAAATTTGATAAAATTTCATAAGCAATCCGCCAATTAAAACCCCCACTGAAGTAAGCATATCCGACATTAAATGAAGGTAGGCACTTTTCATATTTATGTTTCGCTTTGCGTCATTTTTTAGCAACAAAACACTCAAACCGTTTGCAGCGATTCCTAAAATTGCCAACCAAATCACCAAGCCGCTTTGTATTTCATGAACTTCATAAAACCGTTTTATCGCTTCAATTCCCAAAAAAACACCAATCACAATTAAGGATGCAGCATTGAAAAAAGCGGCAATTATTTCGGCCCTTTTATAACCAAAAGTATATTCGATGGTTTGTAATTTTTTGCGCGTGAGTAAATTGGCCGCGTAACTTATAATTAAGGAAACAACATCTGAAAAATTATGGACCGCATCAGAAATTAGTGCCAAACTTCCAGAAACAATGCCTCCAATAATTTGCGCTACCGTAATTACAATGTTTAAAATGATAGAGAACAGTAAATTTTTTCCTGTTAAAGTTGGATGGTCGTGGCTATGATTTTGACCCATTTTTGAATTACTATTTACGATTTTTGAATTACGAATTAATATATTGCAAGCTATTTTATTTTTAACTTTCCAACTAACAAGGTATTTTATCAATTCTTGTTTGATGGCGTCCGCCTTCAAATTCGGTTGTTAAAAACAGTTCCACAAAACCCAAAGCTTGTTGCAAGGAGATAAAACGAGCTGGAATACTCAACACGTTGGCGTTGTTATGTGCGCGCGCCAAAGCCACCAATTCATTGTTCCAGCATAGCGCCGCTCTAATTCCCTGATGTTTATTTGCTGCCATTTGAGCGCCGTTTCCGCTACCGCAAATGGTAATTCCAAAATCTGCTTCACCGTTTTCAACCGCATTTGCAACTGGATGTATGGAATCTGGATAATCCATGCTTTCATCAGTATCGGTTCCAAAGTTTAGCACTTTGTGCCCTTTATTTTCTAGCAGTTTTACAATTTCAAATTTGTATTGAGTTCCAGCATGATCGTTTCCTATTGCAATAGTCATAAGTAGATTTATTAAGACATTAATATATTACAAAAGTACAAATTCATACTTATTAACAGTGAAAAATATATTTGTTAATAGCATTTTTTAATTTACTGATTTACAATTACTTTATCATAATATCAAATTGTGAATAACTAAAGACTTAAAATTGAAAACTAATTTTTGAAATCTAATTTTAATGTTGTAGTGCTAAAATTGGTATTTGTTGTGCAACTATTTTTATCATTTTTTAAATTTAGTTTTAAACATTTTTTAATACCATTATGAACAATTTGAAATGAAATACTTATTAAAAAAACTAAAAATAACCTCGTTTTAAAGATTGTTTATAACCTATTTAATTTTATTGATTTTTAATGATTTAAAATTTGATAACCTGTTTATATCTTTTGATAAGTGCCTCATAAAAATTTTAACCCATAAATTTATTGTACTTATCAACACACTATCATCACCACAAATAATTTTTAATTTTTTAAAAAAAACTTTTTATTATAATTATAGATGTTGATAACATTAAAATTCAAAAATTAGGAACAATAAAATTTAAAGCGCCTGATATGATTTCTGCCTCAAAACTTCCTGAACCAACCAATTCTCCATCGGCCTGAATAAATGGTTTTTGAGCATCCAAATCTGTTATTTTTAATTTGGAAGTTTTATAATTTTTAACCAATTTATGATTGGTGATGTTGCCATTAAACAATCCGCCGATATTTTTTATAAGTGTTATTAAAGTAATTTTATTGATGTGAGAAATATCAAAAAGTCCGTCGGTTGGATTCGCATTTTTAGTCAGTTGCATGCCGCCGCCAGAATAGTTGCAGATGCCAATTAACAACATTAATGTTTTTTCTTTAATAACAAGGTTGTTAAATTTAATTTCCAACCTACTTTTTTTATAGCTGGCGATGCTTAATAAAGCGCCTGTTAAATAAGCTATAAAACCTAAATATTTAAATTGATGTACTTTATGTACCACGTAACCGTCAAAACCAATTCCAGCTAAATTATTGAAGTAAACCGTTGAATTATTTTCATAAATAAGCAGTTTTCCTATATCCTGTTTTATGGTAAATTCCGCTTTAATAGTTTGAATAGCTTTTTTATAATCTTTTGATATATTGTATGTTTTTATCCAATCATTTGCAGTTCCAATCGGTATGATTCCAAGTTTTATTGCTGAAATATTTACAGGATTTAAACTTAAAATTCCGTTCAAAATCGTATGCAAAGTCCCATCGCCACCAACACAAATAAATTTTGTGATTCCTTGTTTTAATGCTTTTTCAATTAATTCAAATGAATGTTTTTTATGTTCGGTAAAACTAAAATAAAAATCGAATTGCTGTTTTTTCAATTCATTATAAATAGGATTCCATTGCTTTTTGGCTGCGCCATTTCCCGATGTCGGATTTATAATAACAAACCATTTAACGCTCATAAGAATAGTCTAATTTTAAGTTTGAAAAATACAAATTGTTGTTAATATAACCTTGCAATAATCAGTTTAGGTTAAAAAATCGTACTTTTGAACGAAATAAAAGTGAAATAAACCCATGTCGAAAAGAAAAGAATTCCACAAAAAAAGAGGAAACGAGATCAAAGATCTAACACAAAAAATATCAAAAATATTAAATCAGTCTCCTGCCCAAAGTTTTAATTACCGCCAAATTTGCGCCAAATTACAAATTACTGATGCCAACGGCAGAAATCAGATTATTAAAAATTTAGAAGAATTAAAAGCGCAAAAAAGGATTGAGGAATCAGAACCGGGAAAATATAAAATAGCGGCACTTTCAAAATATTATACCGGAACCATTGACGCAACCTCCAACGGAAACGGCTATTTTATTTCCGATGAATTTGACCATGATATTTATATTCCTGCACGAAATTTAAACAGAGCCTTACATAAAGATACCGTAAAAATTTATTTATACAATCGTAAAAAAAATAGCAGCAGGGAAGAAGGTGATGTTGTTGAAATTATCAAGCGCTCTAAAACCGAATTTGTTGGAGTTTTACAACTGAGCAATAATTTTGGATTTGTGGTGCCGGATGATTCAAAAATGTATTCTGATATTTTTGTTCCGAAGAATAAACTTAAAAATGCCGAACACGGCGAAAAAGTACTGGTAAAATTGGTTGATTGGCCTGAAAATTCAAAAAATCCGTTTGGAGAAATTTTGGATGTTCTAGGGAAACCAGGTGATCACGATACCGAAATTCATTCCATCCTATTAGAATATGGTTTGCCATACAAGTTCGATGAAAAAGTGGAAAATGAAGCCACAAAATTACCTTTTGAAATTACCAAAGAAGAAATTGCCAAGCGTAGGGATATGCGAAAAGATCTGACGTTTACCATAGATCCAAAAGATGCAAAAGATTTTGACGATGCACTGTCGTTTGAAATTATGGAAAACGGCAATTACGAAATAGGAATCCATATTGCCGATGTTTCACATTATTTGCATGAAAACACATTTTTGGATGACGAAGCTTATAACAGAGCAACTTCGGTTTATTTGGTCGATCGCGTTGTTCCAATGCTTCCCGAAGTTTTATCGAACGGCGTTTGTTCTTTGCGTCCAAATGAAGAAAAATTGACTTTTTCTGCCGTGTTTGAAATCAATAATAAAGCCCATGTCATCAATGAATGGTTTGGCCGAACAGTGACTTATTCCGACCAACGATTTGCTTATGAAGAAGCACAAGAAATAATTGAATCGGAAAAAGGGATAATTCCACAAGAAGTTTCTATAACTGGTGAATCTTATAATGTTACACCAGAAATTGTTTCCGCAGTGTTAAAAATGGATGAATTGGCTAAAATTCTTCGTAAAAAAAGATTGCAGCAAGGCGCCATCACATTTGACAGGGCAGAAGTAAAATTTATTTTGGATGAAAATTCAGAACCAACAGGCGTTTATTTTAAAGAAGCCAAAGAAGCCAATAAATTAATTGAAGAATTTATGTTGCTGGCAAACAGAAAAGTTGCCGAATTTGTAGGCAGAAAAAATGGCGTTGCCACTAAAAATACCTTTATTTATAGGGTTCATGATGAACCAAATGTTGATAAGTTGGCGGCACTTCAAACCATTGTGAGCAAGTTTGGCTATACCAATAAAATTGACATGTCAAGCAAAGAATCAACCGCAGCTTCCCTTAATAAATTATTGAGCGACGTGAGCGGAAAAGGCGAGGCAAATATGATTGAAACCTTGGCGGTAAGAACCATGAGCAAGGCGATTTACACCACAGATAATATTGGTCATTACGGATTGGCTTTCGATTATTACAGTCATTTTACCTCACCCATTAGAAGATATCCAGATGTGATGACCCATCGTTTGCTGCAACATTATTTATTGGGTGGTAAATCGCCAAAAGCAGAAAGCTATGAAGAAAAATGCAAACATTCTTCAGAAAGAGAACAATTGGCCACAAGTGCAGAACGTGATTCCATCAAATATATGCAGGTTAAATATATGGAAAAACACATGGATCAAGAATTTGAAGGTGTTATTTCCGGCGTTACAGAATGGGGAATTTATGTTGAAATCATTGAAAATGGTTGTGAAGGAATGTGCAGAATTCGGGAAATTACAGATGATTTTTATATTTATGACGAGAAACAATACGCCTTGGTTGGTCAATCTTCCAATAATATTTATCAGCTTGGAGACCAAGTTTTAATTAAAGTAAAACGTACTGACTTAGAACGCAAACATTTAGATTTTACCTTATTGGAAAAGATTAATAAATAATTAACAACAGAGGTACAATTTTTGCTTACAATGTTGGTTATTAACAAAAATGATTTTCAGATGAAAAAATTGATTTTATTAGTTATTTTGTTTTCCGCAACATTGTTTGCACAAGAACCTATTACCACAAATTTGGGCGATTTTAACACCATAAAAGTTTACAACGGCCTAACTGTTGAATTGCAAAAATCCACCAGTTCAAAAATTGAAGTTTCCGGACCTAAAGCAAAGGATATTTCAGTAAATAATTCAAACGGAACCTTAAAAATTCGTTTAAAATTTCCTGAAGGTTTTACTGCTGAAAATGTAAAAATTGTGCTTTATTATGACAAGGATATTTCAGTTTTAGATGCAAATGAAGGCGCCTCCATTATTTCTGATGAAACGATAAAACAACAGCATATAGAAGTGAGAGTTCAAGAAGGTGCAAAAATTGATTTGGACATTAACACCAAATATTTGGTGGTAAAAAGTGTTTCTGGAGGATTAATTTACCTAAGCGGGGAAACTGAAGATCAAACCATTGAAGCCACAACAGGAGGTTTTTACAGTGGATATGAGTTGCAAAGCAAACAGGCAATTGTGATGTCATCTTCAGGAGCCAATGTTGAAGTTAAAGCTTCTGATTTGTTAGATGCCAGTGTTCGGTTTGGTGGATCCATCTTTTACAAAGGATCTCCAGAAATATTAAAAACCAAAATAACAATTGGTGGCACCATAATAGATAAAAATTAATGATGGTTTTGAATTAATTACTATCTTTGTATCTCTAAAATTTTAAAATTATGAACGCATTATATATATTTTTAGGAATGGTTGGCCCTTGGCAATGGATAATTATTGGCTTGGCAATATTGTTATTGTTTGGTGGAAAAAAATTACCTGAGTTGATGAAAGGTCTTGGAGGTGGCATAAAAGAGTTTAAAAAAGCGACCAAAGACGACGCTGACGAAGACAAAAAAGAAGAAGAGAAGAAATAGAATGATACTTATATAAAAAAAACCTGTGCA
>JAAFHC010000282.1 GCA_010906935.1 Gelidibacter sp. | reverse complement strand
ATGCTATATTTTTTAAATACCAGAAGAAATTAATTTTCTCCATTCCCATAGCAACCACACCTGCAGCCGAACCAATAATTAACATACTTCCTCCAGTTCCTGCGGAATAGGCTATAAAATGCCATAAATAACTATCAATTGGCTCTTGAAACATACCCATACTTGCAGCCACTAATGGAACGTTGTCTATGATTGCAGAACTAAAACCTAAAATTAAAACAACCACATCAATATTTGGAATAGTTACAGTTAGCCAATCTGAAAATTGAAATAATTTACCGACAGATTCTAAAGCAGCCACAGCCATTAATATCCCAAGAAAAAATAAAACGCTTGGCATTTCTATTCGTGAAAGTGATTTATGGATGGGGCTTATGTGCGATTTTTCATTTTCTAAAGTGGTGAATTCAAGTTTCTTTATACTCAAAATCTCTGCAACAATTGCAACAATTGCTAATGAAAACATCATACCTAAATAAGGAGGTAAATGTGTTATCGTTTTAAAAATTGGCACAAAAACAATTCCTCCCAAGCCAAGATAGAACATAACATTACCATATTTAGAAGATTTTTCTTCATTTTCAATAACAATATGTTCAAGATTGCCTTTAAAAATAGGCAAAAATGACGCTATAAAAGCAGGGACAAAAATAGACACAACCGATGGAATAAATAAAGCTACAATTAAATTTACAGCAGTCACTTTATTTGCAATCCATAACATCGTAGTGGTAACATCCCCAATAGGCGACCAAGCACCTCCTGCATTTGCAGCAATAACTATTAAACTTGCATACCAAAAGCGAAGCTCTCCTGATTTAACTATTTTTCGAAGTATTGAAATTAAAATAATGGTAGCCGTTAAGTTATCAATTACAGAAGAAAGAAAGAACCCAATAATACAAAATACCCAAATGAGTTTTCGCTTACTATTTGTTTTTACAAATCCTTTAATTGCTGAGAAACCGTCGAAATGATCTATAATTTCAACTATGGTCATGGCGCCAACCAAGAATATTAAAATTTCAGCAGTTTTGCCAAAATGATGTAGTAATGTTTCGTTTAAATTAGATGGGACTAACATTTTTAGCTCTTCATCTATGGTGTATATGTTAAAATGGCCCAATGAAATTACCGCCCACATAAGTACCATCATGACTAGTGCAGGAATTAGTTTATCTATTTTTAAGGAATGCTCTAAGGTTATAGAAATATAACCTAAAATAAAAATTACGATTAAAATATTTTCCATTTATTCAAATTATATAATTAAAATTCATTTTTAAAACTAAAATTTACAGATTAACACTGGCTCTCAATAGCCATTTTATAACAAATTAAATGTACTAAATTATTATTATAAAAAAATTAAAACAAACAAAAAACCCGAGATAAATCTCGGGTTATTCTGTTATTAAAAAGTAAAATTCCTCATAAACATAAAAGCAATTGCACCGGCAACGAAACCAACCGCAGCTAACCATGCATGCTATATTTTTTAAATACCAGAAGAAATTAATTTTCTCCATTCCCATAGCAACCACACCTGCAGCCGAACCAATAATTAACATACTTCCTCCGGTTCCTGCGGAATAGGCTATAAAATGCCATAAATGACTATCAATTGGCTCTTGAAACATACCCATACTTGCAGCCACCAAAGGAACATTATCAATTACTGCAGAGCCAACGCCCAATAATATGATCACAATATCTGTGTTAGGAATAATTGTTTTTAAAGCCTCGGCACCCAAAAATAACATTCCTAAAGTTTCCAATGCTGCTACAGCCATTAAAATACCAAAGAAAAACAAAACACTTGGCATTTCGATTCTTGATAATGACCTGTGAACTGGGCTATGATAAATTGCTGCTTCCTCACCCTCTTCTATATAAGCACTAGAAATATTAAAAGCTCTTTTACTGTAAATTTCGGCAAAAATACCAACCACTGCCAATGAAAGCATCATACCAACATAAGGCGGCAAATGGGTAATGGTTTTAAATATGGGCACAAAAATAATAGACGCCAATCCCAAATACAACATTGTTGGTCCGTATTTGTTATCAGTACTTGAATCGTCCATCTCTAAATTTTCAATATTTCCCTTAAATGGCTTCATAAATGAGGCAATAAATACAGGCAGAATCACACAAACTAAAGATGGGATAATTAAATATTCCATTAATTTTAATGAAGTCACTTTTTTACCAATCCAAAGCATGGTCGTAGTAACATCACCTATTGGAGACCAAGCTCCACCTGCATTTGCAGCAATAATTATTAAACTGGCAAACCACAGTCGCGTATTTCTTTCGGGTATTATTTTTTGAAGGATAGTAATCAGTACAATTGTTGCAGTAAGGTTGTCTATTATTGAAGACAGAATAAATGCCAAAAATGCAAAAATCCACAATAATTTTTTCTTGCTTTTTGTTTTGATGAAATTTTTAAAGGTCGAAAATCCGTCAAAATAATCAATAATCTCCACAATAGTCATGGCACCCATTAAGAAAAACAAGATCTCGGCGGTTTTTCCTAAATGATGAAGTAACGTTTCTTCTAATAAATGATGTCTTTCTTCCAACGAAAAATTAGCAAAGCCTTCTACCAATTTATGACCAGCAGAATCGAACCAATTGGGAAAAGTGTCAATACCAAAAGCCACCAAAGCCCAAAGAACTGCCATCATTGCCAAGGCGGGAATAAGTTTGTCCAATTTTAGGCTATGTTCCAAGGCAATGGCCAAATATCCTAAGATAAAAAGTATAATAATAATCGTTTCCATTTTATTTATTGAAGTTTAAATTAATTGTTTTAAGGCTATTTCAAAGGCAGTTTTACAAATCTGCTTTTTGCTTGAATTTCTTTTATAGGTATTTTTCAATGCTTTTTTGATGGTATTTGAAATATCGCCAAAAATAGCTTCATCTTTCATTGGCAATGAAACTCTTGATTCCATTAAATAAGCGAAAACC